>JBJEWF010000107.1:0-33547 GCA_051884915.1 Kiritimatiellia bacterium | reverse complement strand
CAGTTTCTTCCAAAGGCGATTGTAATTCGTAGCCATTGCGACTTATTCTCCTCAATTACAATCATATTAAACCATTTCGTCTGCTTCGCCGTCAATAATAAAATGAACGCCCTATCACTTCTAGTGAACCGACGATGCTCCGAAGGTTAGACCCGGCGAATGCGACGTGCTTCCGCCGAACTGGGAGGCGTGCTCTCGCAACTTGTCGAGAAATGCCCATCGCCGCAGACGATCAGGTTGCCTGAACGCGAAGTGAGAACATGAAGAACCCGCAGGGTGGGGGGCAAATGTCCTTGTCGACAGCGGTCCTCGCAACAGGACATCCTATGCCCATTTTTTCGCATAGTGGACACACGAGAGCAGAATCGAGCCATGCGAAGAGCATCTCTCCTTCACCGCCTAATTTGGTCGGAGCGGAGGGATTCGAACCATTCACACTCGCAAAAATCTGCCCTCCGCATTGACATTCGTGAAATCCTTGCCACATTGATGTTTTGCTTCTCCGCAACACAAAATCGTGTTGCGAAAATAATTTCTTTTCGTAAGTCTTTCGCAGTCGATATGTCGTCACGAGTGATATAAGTTATAGACCTTTCCGTAATGCCTCAACCTTTTTCGTACATTTCAGCGAACTTGATATAGTCCGCAGCGTCCAGGGCAGATGCCCTCATCAATCAATTTTTGAGAAAAATTAACATTTGCACAAAAAACATTCGAGTTCATGCAGAGATAAAAAGAAATGTGGGTAATCGTGCCATGTAAAACAAAACGCTCGTCATCGTATGCGTGTTGCGATCTGCGCAACCGCCGTCTACTGTATCAACAAGGTCGTGAACGCCACCATCGGAAGGTTCGGATCGTCAATCAGGGCCTGTACATTTTCGACCCGCGAACCGGCACGCGATTCGCGCCAGACATAAGCGAGACGTTGAGAGGCGAGATTGGATTCAGGGAGAGGACGACATACCATGACGGTTAGAAGACGATAGTCCTCAACGGAAAAAGATTGTGGACGAGGAGCATCCCTACTTCGAGTCGGTAACGAAGGAGGAACCGAAGAACGGACGCTGATGCATTTGTGCGCACCGCCCCATTAGACGTTCACTCCCGGGCATCTGGCGAAAGAGGCATGTCTGACATGCAAGGAGACGGGCATCATGCAGTTCCCCGCAGACAGTTCCTCGCGGCGAAAACGAACGGCACGGGGGAGCCGCGTCCGGCGACTTCCCCTTGGATGAATTCACCCCAATTTGCCACGGTGGCATGCGTTTCGCCAACGAACCGCATTCAAGCGGCCGCCTATGGCGTCTGCGGCTCTGCCGTGTTAGCTGACAGGCAGAAAGTCCGTGCCGGCAAGGACCTCACCCGACGTCTTGACGGATCGTTTGTCGAAGCAGTGCCAACGCCGGACACCGTTGACCGATTCCGCCAAAAAACGCCACGTCGCCCGTCCGGCCGGGCGACGACGGCACCGTCCTTGCCACGCTGCCGCCCACTTGCGCCGGCAACCGGCAACCGACTTACGGGTACGCGCAGTGGCAGCATCTCCCGCCAGCACTGCCAATCCGCGCGTTTCCCTTTCTGCCCGTCCGGACTCGCGCCTACATCGCGGCGGCCAGCGCGTTGCCGAACGCCGAGCACGAGATTTCCGTCGCGCCGTCCATCTGGCGGGCGAAGTCGTACGTGACCGTCCTGGCGGCAATGACCTTGTCCATCGCCGCAACGATCCTGTCGGCGGCTTCCGTCCAGCCCATGTAGCGCAGCATCATCTCGCCGGAGAGAATGAGCGAGCCGGGGTTGACCTTGTCGAGGCCGGCGTATTTCGGCGCCGTACCGTGAGTTGCCTCGAAGACCGCGACGCCCGTCTGGTAATTGATGTTCGCGCCCGGCGCGATGCCAATGCCGCCAACCGTCGCGGCGAGCGCGTCGGACACGTAGTCGCCATTGAGATTCAGCGTGGCGATCACGTCGTATTCCGCGGGGCGCGTCAGGATCTGCTGGAGAAACGCGTCGCAAATGCAGTCCTTGACCGTGATCATGCGGCCCGTCTTCGGATTCCTGAATTCGCACCACGGCCCCTTGTCGATGGGCGTCGCGCCGTAGTCGCGCCGGGCGAGCCGGTAGCCCCAGTCGCGGAACGCGCCTTCCGTGAACTTCTGGATGTTGCCCTTGTGGACGATGGTCACGGACTTCCGGTCGTTGGCGATGGCGTAGTCGAGTGCGGCTTTCACGAGGCGTTCGGTTCCCTCAAGGGAAACCGGCTTGATGCCGATTGACGCGGTTTGCGGGAAGCGGATCTTCCGGACGCCCATTTCCGTGACCAGCCAGTCGACGACCTTCGCCGCCTCGGGCGTGCCGTAGAGCCACTCGATGCCGGCATAGATGTCTTCCGTGTTCTCGCGGAAGATGACCATGTCCGTCAGTTCCGGACGCTTCACCGGGGACGGCACGCCCTTGAACCAGCGCACGGGACGCAGGCAGACGTAGAGATCGAGCTGCTGGCGCATCGCCACGTTGATCGAGCGGATGCCGCCGCCGACCGGCGTGGTGAGCGGTCCCTTGATGGAAACGAGGTAGTCGCGGCATGCGTCCAGCGTTTCCTGCGGCAGCCAGGTGTCCGGCCCGTAGACGGCATTGGCCTTTTCGCCGGCGTAGACTTCCATCCAGGAAATCCTGCGGCTCTCGCCGTACGCCGCCTTGACGGCCGCGTTCCACACGGTCATTGCCGCGCGGGTGATGTCGGGGCCCGTTCCGTCGCCCTCGACAAACGGAATGATCGGATTGTCCGGGACGACGAGCTTGCCGTCCTTCATCGTGATCTTTTCGCCGGCGGGAACTGTGATTTTTTCGTATGCCATGGGGAGTGTCTGTTTGTTTCTGTTGGGTTTCACGTTAAAAGTCAGGCGCGAACGAGGAGATCGTTGCGGTAGAGGGCGCGAACGGCGTCGCAATCCTGCGTGTGGCCGGCGCGATAGGACACGACCGTCCCGACGAAACGGTCGGGTCCCGTCAGCGAAAGCGCGGCCAGAAGGTCGAGCGTCGCACGGTGCCACACGGGTTCGAGGAACTTGTCCGTGCCGTCCAGCGGGAAACGGGGTTTGTTGTAGAAGCGATGGCGCCCGTGGATCAGGATGTTGTTCAGATTGTAGCCGAGATTCCGCGTATCGGCAAACAACCAACCGAAAATCCGGGCGAACTGATGCTGGCGATGCGTCGCGTTCGTGCGCGCGAACGACCCGTATTCGAACGTCTCCGGCGTCACGTCGAAGACGATGCGCTGGTCGCCGATGACGGTCTGCCAGCTGATCGCCACGTCAAGGCGGAGTTTCCGCGATCCGTCATCCGGCAGGAAAAGGAGAAAATCGCCCCGTCTGCCGCCGAATGCCAGCGGCTCCTTCACGGTGATGTAGGTGGCGTCCTCCTCCGTCTCGACGATTTTCGCCCGCGCCACGGCCCTGACGAGCGGCAGCGACGATTCGTCGAAGAGCGGCGGGTCGCCGGAATTCGACTTGAGGACGACGTTGTCGAGGCCCAGCCCCGCCTTGAGCGCCACGATGTGCTCGACCATGCGCAAATAGTTGTGGGGGGAACCGCTGCGCAGCACCAGATTCCGCGCCGACGTCCACAGATTGGCGATGTCGACGGCCGTATCCAGCTGTTCGGGCTGGTCCGTCCGGCGGATCCACCAGCCCGGACGCCGGGAAGGCGCCAAAACGATGGTCTGCCGTTCGCGGCCGCGAAACGTGCCGACGCCCGATTCGCTGGCCTCGGAGGCGAGGGTCGTGCGGCGGGGCGACCAGCCGCTCGCTCCGGCAAGACGGACCTCGTCCACCGGCTGTTCGTTGAAGCGGGCGAGCGCCGCATCAAGCGAGGCCTGCGACCCCGCCACGAGGCGGCACTTGGGATAGGAAAACTCGGGATGGGACATTGAACTCACTTCTTCTTGCCGTTCTCGCCCATCGGATCGTCGAGAATCTTCTGAATCGCCGCCGAGACGGTCGGCTCGAAACCCTGCGAACGGAAGAACCCGTCAAAAGACGAGAGCCACACGCCGAAGACGGCCTTCGGATTCTCCTTGAGCAGATTGTTGTCGACCTTGCCGGCGCGGAAGAGCGTTTTCTGGCAGAGCGGGTCCACGCAGATGACGGCCGGATAGTTTTTGAGGTCGGTCGCCTTCATCTCCGCTTTGCCCTGGGACGCCGCCTGACTGGCCATCTTTTCGTCCAGGCCGAAATTCTCGATGAACCGGACAACATTGGGGTCCTTGATCGGCTTGGTGTCGACCGTCTTGCCGTCTTTCGTCTTGAGCGGAATCTCGACGAGGACGCAGTTCTGCGCGGCGTACTCCTTGAATTCCTTGCGCGAGAGCACCATTTTCTTCAGGACGGAACTGACGGACTGGTCGCCTTCGGCGTAGACCAGGGCCACCAGCGGCAGATTGGACTTCTCGGCCAGATCCTTCGCAATCTGGAACTTGCGGTAGAACTTGCCGCCATTCGCCTTCAGGATTTTCTTGGCCTTCGCGATTTCCGCCTCGGTCGGCCCGGTCTTCTCCGCCGCCGCTTCCTTGTCGGCAGCCGCCTCCTTGCCGGCCGCCGCGAACGTCGCCGCAACGGGTGCGCAGACGAGAACGGCCGCCAACGCGAACATCAGATCGAATTTCATTCTTTTACCCCTTTCCCTGCCAATCGATGCGCCAGTTCGGGAAGCCCCGGATCGCGCGCACCGGCTGTTACCATCGCATCGAACGCCGATGCCCGCGAGCGGAGAACGCACTCCGCCTCTTCAAGAGTTGTCACGAGTTGAACGGGCGACCCCGCCAGCAGGTTCACGAGATCGTCCGAATTGACCGACCGGTCCGCCGTCCCGCCCGCATCGTAGACGGGCGGCAGCAGCAGCAGATCGCAGGGCCGCAGGGTCTCCCGGAACATCTTCGCCAGCGCCGCGCCCATCTTCCGCAACGGCGCATACCCGTGCGGACGCCACACGACGGCCACGCCCCGGGGAGCGACGCCCTGCACCGTCGTCAGCATGGCGTGGAGTTTTTCCGGATTGTGCGCATAGTCGTCGAAAACGGCCGCGCCGGCCAAATCGCCGATTTTCTGCAGCCGGCGTTCGACGCCGGGAAACGTCCTCACGGCCGCCGCGACCCGTTCCGGTTCGGCGCCGATCGCCAAAGCCAGGCGAATGGCGCATTCGGCGTTGACCGCATTGTGTTCGCCCGGCATCGGAATCGTCCGCGCCACGTCCGAGGGAACGACGGGACCCCTGCGGCCATCGACGACGGGTCCCGGAAGGTCCTTCACGAAATCGTCGAAGACCGCGTCCATCTCCGCCTTCGAATAGTGATCGGCCGACGCATTGGTGACAATCGCCGCATACGGCTTGAACGCGACGAGGGACTTGTCGCTCTCGTCGATCTCCGCAACGGCCCATGCGTCCGGGACGGACGCGCCGACCGGCTTGCGGACCGAACCGACGCGCGCGCCCCCCTCGTCCCATCCGACGATCTGCGCGCCGTTGACGACGGCGGGATCGAAACCACAGACGGCAAGGATGTGGCCGAGAATCGCCGTCACCGTCGATTTGCCGCACGTGCCGGCCACGCCCAGCAGCCGCCGCGGACGGAGAACGTCCGCCAACGCCGCCGCCCGGTGCACGACGGGAATGCCGAGCGCCCGCGCCCGCAGCAGATCGCGATTCGTCTCTTCGATCGCCGTCGACACGATCACGCGCGCCACGTCGGGCGTCACGCCGGAACCGTCGTCGGCGAAAAGCCGGACGCCCTGGAAGGCCAGGGCGCGCAACACGGCCGAAGGTCGGGCGCCACCGGCCAGAGAACGATCGGCGCCCGACACGGCGCAGCCGGCGTCGAGACAGGCCTGCGCGAGGGCGCTCATCCCCACGCCGCCGATTCCCACGAGATGGATCCGTTCGCCCACCATCTTCCCCCAGTCACTTCCTGTCGCCGCCCAGCAGGCCCTTGGCGCCTTCGCCCGCGGCCTTGACCTTGTCCTTCACGCCCTTGAGCAGGCTGGCCGCGTTTCCGCCCACGGTCCCGGCCGTCGAATTCAACGCGTCGCCAACCGAACCGAATCGGTCCTTCACGTTATTCAAGACCTTTTCCCCGACCTGTATCAGGGAAGCCCCCTCGCGTTCCTTGTCGCCGCCCAGCAGGCCCTTGGCGCCTTCGCCCGCGGTCTTGACCTTGTCCGTCATGCCCTTGAGCAGGCTGGCCGCGTTTTCGCCCACGGTCCCGGCCGTCGAATTCAACGCGTCGCCAACCGAACCGAATCGGCCCTTCACGCTATTCCAGACCTCTTCCCCGACCTGTGTCAGGGAAGCCCCCTCGCGCTCCTTGCCGATGTCCTTCAGCACCAGAGTCGGAACCGGCAGTTTGAGCCTGCGGTACTGGACGACCGTGCCGCGGACCTCCAGACGGTCGATCAGGACCTTCTTCCCGTCCGTTTTCTCCCCGGATCCGGCCGTTTCCGCCTTGGGTTCGGATCGGGCGGCGGCATGCGCCGCGATGCGCGCGAAGTTGTTCGTTCCCGCCGCGTCGAAAACATAACTCACGAACGGCGAGTCGACCGTCAGGTCGTAGACGTGGATCTTCTCCGAGAAGAGGGAACCCGTTTCAAGGCAAATGGAAATCGAATCCACGCCGACGGCGACGGGCTCGTCGTATCCCTGCGGGTTCGCCAGACGGACTCCCTTGACGCAGATCCGGCCATTGTAGGGATTCAGGGAGAAACTCTCCATCGTGAAATCCGTCCCCGTCATGCCCGGCACAACGGAACTTGCCACCGCCGTGACCACGGGACCGATCCAGAGCGGCAGCGCGGCCACCGACAAAACGAGGAACGCCACAAGAGCGACCAGCGTCCACAACACGATTTTGACCGTTTTTTTCATCGTCTCTCTCCTTCCCTTTGCGTCGCTCCGGGTCCCGTTCCACGCTTCCAGCACAGAATCGTCCAAGCCCCGGCCGACGGCCTCAAAGTTCGTTCAACTCCTCAACCGTGATCTTCGTCCGATGGCGCGCCCCCAGCGTTTCGGCTTCCAGGACGGACGCCATCCAGCGGTTGCCGAACTTCTTGATGCGCGTGCCCCAGAGACGGCGAATGGGCTTCCCGTCCGCATTGACCTGCTCGGCCTGCAGCATGCATCCCGTTTTTTTGTCAACCCACAGGCGAACGCCCGAAAGGCCCTCCACGCGCTCCTTCGGCTGGGCGAAGATGACGAGACATTTCTGCCCGTGGACGGTCTCGCCCTCGCGGTCTTCCTCGCACCTGGCGGTCGGCCACCAGAGAAAGTCCAGCGTCAGATCCAGCCACGTCACGTCCGTCTCCATCACCCGGTCGAGAAACGAGGGCACGGTCCCGGCTTCGGCGGCGCCCGCCTTCACGAGGGAAATCGCCGGACGGCCGTCGCCGCGCCGGGAAACGGTCGCCGAGGCGAGGACGTTCGTCTCGCCGCGGGGCGAAAGGTCGATCTGCGTTGTCGTCAAATCGGCCGTGCGCCGCATCACCAGCCGATAGGCGTACTCCCTGGCGACAATGCCCTTCCGGTTGCGAAGGATCAAAGCCCCCTTCAACTCGACTGCCCCGCGCGGCAGCATGGCGCGCGCGGCGCGCAGAACGGCCGCGGGATCCGACGCCACCGTCAATTTCGGCGGGGTCTTCCGGAGACCGGCGGCCACTTCAATCGTCGTTTCGGGAACGGCGTCCGGAACCGGCTCGGCAATCCCGGACAGCGGCACCAGCGGCAGAACGGCCCCCAGCAACAGGCAACGGCAGATCATTTTCCCTCCTTGGCGTCCAGCCGGCGTTCCAGTTCCGCGTTGCGCGGACCCTGCCCCTCTTCGCGTCCGATTTCGTAGTACTCGCGCGCGGTCTCCGCGTTTTCGCCCAGTTTCAGGGACAGGAACGCGAGGTTGTAATACGGCTGATAGGCTTTCGGATGCAGCTTGATCGCCTTCTCCAGCGTCCGGCGGGCGGCGAAATTGCTTCCCGCCCCCGACTGGGCCGCCGCCAGCAGCAGAAGCAGGTCCAGATCCTCCGCCCGTTCCTTCTGGAGGTCCCGCAGAATCGAAACCGCCGGCGCGTAGTTCCGCTGGCGCAATTCGTCAAGCGCCATTTTCATCCGCGTCTCGAAAGAGACGGACGGCTTCGGCTCGTCTTTGACGCCCTTCGCCTCCGCTTTCTCCTTCTCCCCGGAAGCGCCCTCCTGCCCTTTCTTCCCGTCGGTCCCGGCTTCTCCTTCGTCCGGCACGTCGATGCCGTGCTTCCTGTTCCACTTCTTCTGGAGTTCGGTGGTGTCGGAAACGGCAACCGCCCGTTCGTTTTCGTTGATCTGGGCGAAGCGAATCGTGTCGATTGCGGCCGTGCAGGCGGCCCGGCGGTTTCTCAACGGCGCGAACTCCGTCGACTCGGCCCGGTCGGGATGCTCCTGCTCGACGCGGCGCAGCTCGGCCAGGGCGAGCTTGTAGTTCTCGATGGCCTTGTCGCCATTGCCATTGGCGGACTCGTCCTCCGCCAGTTCGATGTAGTCGTTTGCCTTCTCCAGCAGACGGTGCAGCCGCGGCGGCGCATTGGTGCTGTCCTCGTCGTACCCGAACGGCCAGTACCAGGCCGCCGGAGCGGACGACGCCAGCCCCAACGCGAGACCTGCCGAAAAAATGCGTGACGCCATGCACATGTCCGATTCTCCTGCCAGCCGCCTGCGCGAGCCCTAGTTTCTGAACGAATGGATCGGCGCCGGAATGCGGCCCTTGCGGGCGACGAAAGCCGAACAGTCGAAACGGCTGATCGGCATCACGGGCGCGTGTCCCAGAAGCCCGCCAAATTCCACCGCATCGCCAATGCCCTTGCCGACGACGGGAATGATGCGCACGGCCGTCGTCTTCTGGTTGACCATGCCAATCGCGGCCTCGTCGGCGATCACGCCGGCAATCGACGTCGCCGGCGTGTCGCCGGGAACGGCAATCATGTCCAGCCCTACCGAACAGACGCAGGTCATGGCTTCCAGTTTCTCGATCGTCAGCGCGCCCGCCTCCACGGCGTCGATCATGCCCTGGTCTTCCGACACGGGGATGAAGGCGCCGGAAAGACCGCCCACGTAGGAACTCGCCATCACCCCGCCTTTCTTCACCTGGTCGTTCAGCATCGCCAGCGCGGCCGTCGTTCCCGGCGCCCCCGGATGTTCGAGACCGATCTCCTTCAGGATGTCCGCCACGGAATCGCCCACGGCAGGCGTGGGCGCCAACGACAGGTCGATGATGCCGAACGGCACGCCCAGGCGATGGCTCGCCTCCTGCGCGACCAGCTGGCCGACGCGCGTGATCTTGAACGCGGTCTTCTTGATCACCTCGCAGAGCGTTTCAAAATCGGCGCCGCGAATCTGCTCAAGCGCGTACTTGACCACGCCCGGACCGGAAACGCCCACGTTGACGACGGCTTCGGCCTCCGTCACGCCGTGGAACGCGCCCGCCATGAACGGATTGTCGTCCGGCGCGTTGCAGAGGACGACGAGTTTCGCGCAGCCAAGCGAGCCGTTCTCCTTCGTCCGCTCCGCCGTCTCCTTCACGATCTCGCCCATGAGGCGGATCGCGTCCATGTCCAGTCCCGTCTTCGTGGAACCGACGTTCACGCTCGAACAGATGCGGTTCGTGACCGCCAGGGCTTCGGGAATCGACCGGATCAGCAGTTCGTCGCTCCTGGTCATGCCCTTCGAGACCACGGCCGAATAGCCGCCCAGGAAATTGACGCCCAGCTCTTCCGCCGCACGGTCCAGGGTTCGCGCGATCCGCATGTAGTCCGCCGGCGTCTTGCAGCACGCCGCGCCAACCAGCGAAACCGGCGTGACGGAAATCCGCTTGTTGACGATCGGGATGCCGAATTCGCGCGAAATGTCTTCGCCCGTCTTCACGAGCTTGCCCGCGTAGCGCAGCAGCTTGGCATAGATGTTCTTGCAGACGACGTCCAGATTGGAGTCTGCGCAATCCAGCAGGCTGACGCCCATCGTAATCGTCCTGACGTCCAGGTTCTCGTCCTGGATCATCTTGTTTGTCTCAAGCACTTCGGAAATGTTGATCATCGGCTTTGCCCCAATCGGTTGCCAACCGCTCCGCCCGGCCCGCAGGCCCGCAGCCGCACACGGTCAGATGCGGTGCATCTTCTCGAAAATCTCGGCCTTCTGGCACTTGATCTGCAGCCCAAGCGTCCTGCCGACTTCGGCCAGTTCCGCGCTGATGACGGCAAACGGCTTCGTGGTCGCCGAAACGTCCACAATCATCATCATGTTGAAGTAGTCCTGGACCACCGTCTGGGAAATGTCCAGGATGTTGACGCCGTTGTCGGCCAGGCACGTGCAGGTCTTGGCGAGGATGCCGACGGTATCCTTGCCCACAACTGTTATAATCGCTTTGTTCATGACGGGGACAGTATAGCAAAAATCGCCGCGCCGGGCGAGACGACGGAGAAAGCGGAATACGCATCTCCGGAAGAGACCGAATGGAGCGGGCGATGGGAATCGAACCCACGTAAGAAGCTTGGGAAGCTCCTATTCTGCCATTGAATTACGCCCGCAGATGGCGGAGAGGGAGGGATTCGAACCCCCGATACCTTGCGGTATGCATGATTTCGAGTCATGTGCATTCAACCAGGCTCTGCCACCTCTCCGCAGAACAGGGCCGGAGTATATCAGTTTTTCCCGGCCCAGTCAACCGTCCCAAAACGATTTTGACGAAAAAGGGAAATCGGGGGAATTGCAAGATCCAGTGGATCGGCAAAGATGAGAGGGAGACCCTCGGGGCGACGACGCCATGGGCGAACGAAGGACGGCACGCACAAGGCGGCAGGGCATCGACCAGCCGACAAAGAACGGGGAACCCCGGGAACGGCCGGAAACGGCCACGTCGACCCTTGTTGCCGGATTGCCGGGACATCTGCCCGCAGAATCGGCGAAATCGTGTATAATGTCGCGCATGACGACATGTGCTGCACGACCGGGTGGCTTCGTCCGCGTCCCGGAACACGGTTGCGACGGCTCCCCAGACGCCGACGGCCGCCTGATTTCTCGGCGGCCGCGGACCGCTCCCCCCAATCCCGTAACCAACACCGACAAGGAATAAACCCATGACTGTTCGCGTCCTCTCCTCGCTGGCCTTGCTGATGGCAGCCGTTTCGGCCACCGCCGGCACCCCGGCGCCGCACCCCGCCCGGGCCGTTTCCGGCTGTCCCGATTTCACGGTTGAAAAACCGCGCGAACGGGGCGGCGACATCTTGAACGCCGCCAGTTTCGGCTTTTCGACCGCATCCGACAAGAATGCCGCCGCCATCAATCGCGCCCTGGCCGAAGCGCGGCGCATCGGCGCGCGCGGCATCGAACTCGCGCCCGGGACCTACCGCTGTTTCGACGAAGACGGCATCGTCATCGAGAAAATGACCGACTTCACCTTCGACGGAAAGGGGGCGGTGCTCGTGTTCAGGCGTCCCGCGGAATATCGCGGACAGCCCCAAAGCGAAATCATCATGAACAAGAGCAATCTTTTCGTGTCGAATTGCGAGCGCGTCTGGGTGAAAAACCTGACGATGGACTGGGACTGGCAGAACGACCCGCTCTGCGACGCCGGCATTGTCGCCGCCAAGCACATCGACCGCGACCATCCCGAAGAGAGCTACATCGAATTCGTTTTGCCGGATTGGGAGCGCCATCCCAAATATCCCGAGCCGGTACCGATCCAGAAGATGCAGAGAATGCCCGAAGACCGCTCCGGATTCTGCGTGTCGGAACACTTCTATTTCGGTCAGACCGAAGGACACTTCGGCGCGAAGAACGAGTGGGTCGCGCCCAACCGTCTGAGAATGTGGCCTGGCGTGCCGATGCCCGGACGCAACCAGAATCCGCAGACCGGCTACCGCCTCCGTCCCCTCGCGAATCTCAAGGACGTCGAGCGGGTCAACGAAGGCGAGCTTTACCGCATTCTCCACTGCTACTACGGCAAGAACGGCGTTTGCATGCTGGGCAACCGCCACGCGACGATTTCGGACGTAACGGTCTGGAGTTGCTTCGGCATGGCGATGGTCACCGACGGCCCGCAGGAATACTGGCGCGTCGAACGCTTCCGCGTCGTGCCGCCGACCGAACGCGAATTCGCCGCGGCATACCCGGGCGTCCCCTTCTTCAAGCGCCTGATGACGTCGTCTTCCGACGGACACCACATCGCCCGTTCCAACGGTCACTGCCAGTATGTCGATTGTCTCTGGACTCTGAACAATGACGATTCCAACAATTTCCACGATCGCTTCACGATCGCGGTCAAGTGCGGCGCGAAGAAGCTCCACATCATCAACCGCCGCGGCTACAACTACTTCCGCGCGGCGAGAGGAACGGAAATCGAGCTGAGGAAACCGAACTTCGACAAGATCGGCTCTTCTCCGCTCGGCTTTCGCGCCAAGCTCGCCGGTATCGCCGGCGAAATCCTGATACTCGACAAGGACATACCGGAACAGACCGGTCCTTGCTTCCTCGTGTGGGACCGCTCGTACGGAACCGACAATGTGCTGCTCAAAGGCTGCAAGCTGGTGGACTCGGGCTTTCGCAATCTTTTCTCGTCGTCGAACCTGACGATCGAAGACTGCGAATTCATCCGCACCGGCAATTACCCCATCCGGCTGATCGGCGACTACCAGGCCGACTTCTGGTGCGAAGGAATGGGCGTGACCAATGTCGTCATACGGGGATGCCGCTTCGAGGATCCATGCGTGAGTTTTCCGGGCGCACCCGTGATTTCATCTGTCTGCGTCACTCCGCCGGGCTGGGAAATCGACGCGCCGGATAAAGGTTTCGTCGCGGGCGACGTGCTTGTCGACGATTGCCGCTTCATCCGCCCGAAAGGCCCCGTAATCGATTTCTCGACCGGACGCAATGTAATGTTCCGCAACAGCACAATCGACCTGAAAGGGGTCGACACGAAAGCCTATCCCCAGGCCGGCGCAATCGTAGCCGACAAGGTGGACGGGTTCACAAGCGAAAACATCTCGGTTGTCGGAACGGACGGGCATTCCGACCGGCGCTGAACGCGGAGGCTCCCGGCTTCGCCTTGCCGTCCCCGCGCCGGCGCGAAGCGCGGGAGCGCCGCACGATCAACCGGGCCAAGGCGGGAAGCCCTCCGGGGGACTGTCCCCTTTTGGCCAATCCAAGTCCCAGGGGACTGTCCCCTTTGGACTGCGGTCCCGTTGCGGAGGGGCCCGCCGTCCCGCAACGTGCGCCGGGGCCGTTCAACCTGCACGGTCGGCGGGAAAAGATGTTTCTTGCGCTTTCCCGGCAAAAGGATTATAATGTGTGCCGTTTCTTGCCAGTGGGACGAAACGATACACATGAAAAAATATTTCAAAAAAGTCGCGGAACATATCGATAAACTCGCAGTTGAAGACAGGCGTCGCCAATTCAACCTGTTGACCAACGAGATCAGTTTTCTCGAATCCATTTTCAACGCGCTCGACGAAGGGGTGCTCGTCGTCGACGCCACGGGCATTCTCTCCTACGCGAACACCGCGGCGGGGACGCTCGTGGGCGCTTCACTCGACCCCAGGCTCAACCATCCCGTTCGAGACGTCCTGCCCGACCTTGACTGGGACAACCTTCTCCGTCCACCGGTCGAAGGCAAGGGATGGTCGCGGAAGGCCATGACGGAAATCGAAATCGCCTATCCCGAGCACCGGATTCTCGAAATCAGCGCCCTTCCCAACGGGGCGGCGACCGTCGTCCTGATGAGGGACGTCACGCTCGCGCGCTCGCGCGAGGCGGACGCCCTCGAATCGGAGCGGACGGACGCCATCAAAGATCTGGCCGCGGGTCTGGCGCACGAGATCGGCAATCCGCTCAACGCCCTCTCCCTCAATCTCCAGCTGTTGGCCCGCGAATTCAGGCGCGAACCCGACGAAGGGCGACGAAAGCGTCTGCTTGCGGACATCGCCACCGCGCAAAACGAAATCAAGCGCATTGCGGAAATCAACCGGGGATTCCTCAATGCCATGCGCCCCGTGCGCCCGCAACTTTCGCCTGGCACGCTGGCCGATCCGCTGTCCGACACGCTTGCGGCCCTCAAAGTCCAGATCGAGGACAAGCGCATCCAGGTCTGCCTCGACCTTCCCCCGGCCCTGCCGCCCGTGCTTCTCGACCGCGCCCAGATGGAACAGGTCTTCTTCAATCTCGTCAAGAACGCGCTGGAAGTCATGAAAGACGGCGAGCGGCTGGACATCGAGCTGGCTTCCGACGACCACAGCGTCTCGGCCACGTTCCGCGACCATGGCAATGGCATGAGCGATGAAACGCTGCTCCATCTCTTCGAGCCCTACCGCACCTCGAAGAAGGATCGCGGCACCGGTCTGGGCCTCATGCTCTCGCGCCGGATCGTCCGCGCCCACGGCGGCGAGATCGACGTCGAATCGAAGGAAGGCGCCGGAACGCGCTTCACGGTCCGCCTTCCCCGTCTGGAGAAGCGCGTCCGGCGTCTGGAATAGGGCGTTCGGGCGCCGCCTGTCCCGTTCCGCCACATCAACCCGTTTCGATCCGTTCTGGCCTATGAAACATAAAATCCTCATCGTCGACGACGAAAAAGACACGCGCGAATACATGGCGCGCGCGCTCGGCGCCGACTATCTCGTCGTCATGGCGGCAGATGCGGAAAGTGCGCTCCGCCAGCTCGAAGCCCACCCGGACATCGTCCTGATGCTTTCGGACGTCCGCATGCCGGGCATTGACGGCATGCAGCTGCTCAGAGCGGCCAAGGCCGCCCACCCCCGACTGGTCTGCATCCTGCTCACCGCGTTCGGAAACGTCGACCAGGCCGTTGCCGCCATGCAGGACGGTGCCGACGATTTCATCATGAAGCCTGTCGATCTGGACATTCTCGACCAGCGTGTCGCCAAAGCGCTCAGGACGGTTTCGCTGGAATCCGAAGTCGTTTCGCTCCGCAGCCAGCTGGACGAGAAATACGGGCTGGAGACGATGGTCGGCTCATCCGACGCCATGCAGAAGGTCTTCTCCCTGATCAAGCGCGCCGCCCCTACGCAGGCCACGGTTCTCATCCAGGGCGCCAACGGAACGGGCAAGGAGCTGGTCGCCCACGCCCTCCACCGCCTTTCGCCGCGCGCGTCCGGGCCCTTTATCGCCGTCAACTGCGGCGCAATTCCCGAGAATCTGATCGAGAGCGAGCTCTTCGGACATGAAAGAGGGGCTTTTACGGGAGCCGTCGCCCAGCATGTCGGCTCCTTCGAGGCCGCCGACCACGGCACGATCTTTCTGGACGAAATCGGGGATCTGCCGCTGCCGATGCAGGTCAAACTGCTTCGGGCGCTGGAGAACCGCTCCTTTCAGCGGGTTGGCGGCACGGAGACGATCAAAGTCGACATCCGCATCGTCGCGGCCACGAACAAAGACCTGAAAGCCGCCATCGCAGAAGGCCGCTTCCGGGAAGATCTCTACTACCGCCTCAACGTCGTCGACATTCACCTGCCGGCGCTGAAGGACCGGCGTGGCGACATTCCCCTTCTGGTCATGAAATTCATCAAGGAACTGGCCGCCGCCAACGGTTCGCCCGTGACCGGCGTCACCCCGGCCGCCATGCGTCTCCTCGAAAACTACGCCTGGCCGGGCAACGTGCGCGAACTCCGCAACGCCGTGGAGAAGATGATCGTCCTGGCGACCGGCCCGCAGCTCGACGTCGCCGACGTTCCCGAGCAGATGCAAGGTGCCGCCGGAACCGCCGTGACCCTGGAGGCGTCCGGCACGCTGGGCGAAACGGAGAAGGCGAAGATTCTCGCCGTTCTGCGCGACAACGGGGGCAACCGCTCCGAAGCCGCCCGCGTTCTGGGGATTTCGCGCCGGACCCTTTACCGGAAACTCGACAAATATGCAGAGGAGGGCATCGCCCCATGAAGAGATTCCTGTTTGCCGCCATTTGCGCCGCGCTGACCGGAGCCGGCGCCGACCCCGTTGCCGTCAACGTCAAATGCCCGGCCTGCCACGGTCTGCGCAAACTGTCGCTGACGCCGCCGAATCTGGGACAATACGACGGCGAGATCGGCGTGACGCCGGGCAAGCCCTTTTCAACCCACCGCTGGGACGTCAAATACGACCAGTGCCCGCTCTGCGAAGGCCGGGGCTGGCACATGATGTACAAGACCTCCGTCAAGCCGCCCCCGCCGGAAACCGTCGAAGGCCTCGACAAATGCCCCGACTGCCGCTGGTCGGGGGTCGTCGCCTGCAGGAAATGCCTGAAAACGGGCTATCTGGCCTGTCCTGGCTGCAAATCCTCTTCGCGGGGCGGCAAGGCCGGCTGGATCAAGACCGAAACCGGATCGCCACGGCACCGGAAAATCGTCGTCTCGCCTTGTGCGACCTGCCAGGGCGTCGCCAAGGTCGTCTGCCCCGACTGTCTCGGCAACGGGGCCGTCCCCTGCAGGAAGTGCCATGGCGAGGGGGGCGTTCCCCGGAAGGAGAAACGCTAATGGTCATCAAAATCAGGAAATCCCCCGACAGAAATCGCCTTCCCGCACGCGCTCAACAGTCCGAGGCCGTGGCGGCGGTGCCGCCCGGCCAGATCACGCGGACGCGCGTGACGAAGAAGATTTCGCGCGACACGCCGCCCGACATCCCCTTTCTTGAGTTCATCGGCGTTGCGGGACGGGGAGGCATGAGCACCGTATGGCATGCCTGGCACAAGGAACTTCGGCGCGACGTGGCGGTCAAAGTCCTCGATGCGGACTTTGCGGCCAACGGCAAGGACGTGCGCCAGTTCATGATCGAAGTCCGCACGATGTCCAACCTCCACCATCAGGGCATCGTGCAGGGATACGGCGCGGACTTTGCGGACGGTTCCTACTATTTCATAATGGACTACGTCGACGGCTACACCTTCGGGTCGTTCCTCAACCGGAAGAAGCACGTCTCCCAGTCGGATGCGCTCGTCATCTGCGAATCGGTCGCGGACGCCATGAAATACGCCTGGGACAATTTCGGCATCGTCCACTGCGACCTCAAGCCCGAAAACATCATGGTCGACCGCGACGGGACGGTCAAAATCACCGATCTCGGCCTCTGCCAATGCCAGGCCGCCATGAAAAAGGACGATCCCTGCGCGGACGAGGTCGTCGGCACGCCCGCCTATATCAGTCCCGAACAGATCTACGGCGACGTCGCGCTCGACTGCCGAGCCGACATCTACAGCCTCGGCGCCACGCTCTACCATCTGACCGCCGGACGCACGCTCTTTCCGCTGCCGGACAGCGACGACATCCTGCGCGCCCATGTGGACGGCGCGCAATCGGCCCCCGATCCGCGAAAGTTCAACGCCGGCCTGTCGCAGGGTTTCGTCAACATGCTCGCCCGGATGCTCGTCAAGGACCGCGACCGCCGCTACCGGAACTGGGACGACGTGTTCTCCGACGCGCGCGCCGTCGAAGAGGGCGACGGCAACGCCATGCCCCGGCCCCCGGAACCGGATTCCGCGACCTCCGTCCGTTCCGACGGCACGTGAGCGCCGATTCCATTTGGAGATTGCGTTCACCCGTCTAAAATGGGATAATAGGCATGCCATGAGAAAATTTCGTCTAAGAGGCCGTCGCCGCCGGAACCGAACCCCACGTCCCGACCGGATTCCGATTCGGGCGATCATGCCGAATCTGATCACGTCAATGGCCGCCTGCGGCGGCATTACGTCCATCGCCATTTGCGCCACCAACTACGCCAAAACGCTGGCCGGCCAGGCCGTCACGTCGCGGGATTGGACGATGGGGCTGGTGGCGCTGCTCGTCGCGTGCATCTGCGACGCCATGGACGGGCGGGTTGCCCGTCTGCTCAAATGCAGTTCCAAACTCGGCGCCGAATTGGACTCCCTGGCCGACTTCGTCAACTTCGGCGTTGCGCCGGCCATGTTCCTCTACTTCTGGGTGCAGAGCGGTTCGCTGGCGCTTTCCCTGGCGATGAAGCGGATCCTGCTTGCCTTTGCGCTGTTCTACGCCATGTGCGACGCATTCCGGCTGGCCCGCTTCAACACGATGCTGGAACAGCCGACCGCCCCCTACTGGAAGCACTTCTTCCTGGGCGTTCCCGCGCCGGGCGGCTGCTGGATGGTCCTGACGCCCGTTCTGCTGGGCCTGACGCTGCCCGGCCTGATGCCCGTTCTCCAGCATCCCGCCGTGGCGATGTTCATGCTGTTCCTCGTCGGCGCGCTGATGGCCTCGCGCCTCCCGACGCTTTCGCTCAAGAGCATCCGTCTGACGAAAAAATACCTGCTGCCGACCATGGCGGGGCTGATCCTGCTGGTCGCGTTCCTGTTCACGCATTTCTGGCTGACCCTGGGCGTCATCGGCGCGCTCTACATCGCCACGGTCCCCGTCGTCGGGCTGATCTTCCTGAAGATCCGGGCGAGATTCCTTCGCGCCAATCCGGCGGCAGACGCGTGATGCGTTCCTCCTGCACGCTTTGTCCGCACCGCTGCGCGGTCGACCGCACCCGCGGCGCGGTCGGCTTCTGCCGGGCCGGCACCGTCCCCCGCGTCTTCCGTTGGGGACCCCATTTCGGCGAAGAGCCTCCGATTTGCGGGGAACACGGGTCGGGCGCCGTCTTCTTCTCGCGTTGCACCATGAACTGCCTCTACTGCCAGAACTCCCCCTGGAGCTGGAAAGGCGGCGGCCAAGACCTGACGGTCGGGGAGCTGACGGAGGTGTTCCGCGATCTGGCCGTCAGGCATCGCTGCGAAAACTGGAATCTCGTGTCGCCCACGCCCTATCTGCCGCAAATCCGCGAAGCGGTCGCGCCGTTGCGCGCCGAAGGCGTCCGGCGGCCCTTCGTCTTCAATTCCAGCGGCTACGAATCCGTCGAAACGCTGGCCGAATTCCGCGATCTCTGCGACATCGCGCTCGTCGACTTGCGTTATGCGGACGACGCGACCGCGCGGAAGGCGTCTGGCGTATCCGACTACGTCACCACCAGCCGTGCGGCCGTCGCCCATCTCTGGAATGCGCTCGGCCCTCTCGATTCGGAAGAACCCGGACGGGCCACGCGCGGCGTCATCGTCCGCATCCTCGTGCTGCCCGGCCACGCCGAAGAGGCCGTCGCGAACCTCGCCTGGCTGGCCGCGGAATGCTCGCCGGACGTTTCCGTCTCCGTCATGAGCCAATATGCGCCGGCGTTCCGCGCGCGGGAAACGCCCCCGTTCGACCGCGTGATCACGGAAGAGGAATACGGCTCCGTCACGGAGGCCGCCGCCGATTTCGGCTTTGAGCACGGCTGGATACAGGGATTCGCCAGCCGCGACGCCTCCTCCGACCTCGTTGGCGAGAACATGGCGCCCGGCGAAGGCGCCGTCGGACGCTGAAGCGCCCGGCCCTTACGGGTAGTTCCGCACCTGGTCGAACGTGTCGACCACGACCGACGGCGGCGTTCCCGCGTAGCGTGCCAGATCGGCCGGCGTCGTTTCGCCGGAAAGGACGCAGACGAAATCGACGCCCGCATTGTCGGCAAGCGCCTTGTCGGTATACAGGCGGTCGCCCACGCAGGCGATTTCCCCGGGCTTGAAACGGGCGAGGACCGGAGCCAGGAGCGAGGGCGACGGCTTGCCGAACACGTGGCTCGGCTTCATGCCGTTCGTGATTTCGAGGAACGCGAGCATGCCGCCGACGTCGGGAATCGGGCCTTCCTCGGACGGGCAGCAGGCATCGGGATGCGTCGCGACGAAGTCGACCGGTCCAAGATGGGCAAGCGACTTGAGCCCGGCGGCGGCATTCCCCCCGTTGCGCATGTTCCACTGCGCCGTCAGGCCGCGCAGCTTCTCGTACGTCAGTTCCCGGTCGTAGGTCAACGCCATCAGCTGGTTCCGCGCGGGATCGTAGCCGATTTCCACTCCCGCATCCGCCAGACGCGCCTCCATGTAGGCGGTCACGGCCGCGCTGGCCACGAGGTAGACGCTCCTGTAGCCCTTCTCGCGAATATAGGCCTCCAGCGTGATCAGCGGGGTCAGGATCTGCTCCGGTGCGACGGGAATCGCGGCGCCGCCGATTTTCGCCATGTATTCGGCCGGCGTCTTCGACGTGTTGTTCGTCAGGTAGAAGAACGAGAAACGCCCGTTCGCCGTGTTCTCGATGACGAAATCGACCGCGGCTTGGATCGGGCGGGGACCCATGAACAGCGTGCCGTCAAGGTCGCAGACAAAGGCTTTTTTCTGGGCGAGACTGAAGGACATGGCGGAAGGTTGACGAAGTGGATAACGGACCGCCTCAGAGGCCGAAGGCCGCCCGGGCGAACGGCATCATCTGCCGCGTTCGATAGGTGAAGTCGAGCACGTTGTAGCGATCGCGCATGTGGCAGGCCACGTTGACGTTCGCGAGCGAGTCCTCGCGCGTCGTGCCGATCTCCTCGGGGTGGACGGGCGCGCCGACCACGCGCAACCGGCGGGCGATTTCAGCTGCGGGCAGCAACTGCCGCTCCAGCCGGGCCCTGATTTCCGGCCAGCGCGTCTTGGCGACCATCAGCTGCGCGCGAAGCCCCTCCCGGTCCAGATACTTCGCCTTCGTCGTCGTCACTCCCACGTCCGGGAACGGCGTGCCGGCGAAGAGCTTCCTGGCGACGGCCTCCTCCGCCGGCCAATCCGGCCAGGCCGCCACGCACGCGTCGACGTCGAGCCGCGTATAGTCAAAAGCCAGGACCTGTTCGTAGAACCTGGCCATGAAATGCGTGTAGACGCCGACCTGGATGCCATGGGGAACGATCTCCCCCCTGCAGGTGTGGTTGCGCATCTCAAGAATGTGGCTGAACATGTGTTCGGCGCCGGAGGCCGGACGGGAACTCTGCATGTCCTGCATCGCAAAACCGCCGAGCATGAGACCTTCCACGAACTTCGCCAGCGGCCCCGTCTCCATCGCGGCCACGCCTCCGGGATCGGCGATCGCTTCGGGCAGGCCGTCCTGGACCGTGTGCCAGGCACGGTCGTGCCAGGGCGTCGCCCCCAGCTCGTGCGCAAGAATCCAGTCGGCGCCGGCGGGAATCTTCGCCAGCAAGTCCGCGAAACCGCTCGCCGCCATCCACTTCGGAGCCGTCCGCATCACGTCCAGATCGGCGACAATGACCCGCGGCGCCGGGCAGGAATACGTCTGCTTGGCCCCTTCCGGCGAACGGATTGCGGCACCGAAACTCGAATAGCCGTCCACGCTGGCCGCCGTCGCGCAGACCAGATACGGCAGGTTGCCGATTTCTCCGCTGGCGAGTTTCGTCAGGTCGTTGACGACGCCTGAACCGACCGCCACGGGGACGAGCCGTTCGCCGGGGGCCCGGCCGATTTCGGCCTTCAGCGCCTCGCGGAGTTCCGCCGCATAATGGTAGTCGGCATGGAACGTCCGGCCGTCGGGCTCGAACACGTAGCGCGACACGGAAAGGCCGGCGGCCCTCAACAGGGCCGTCGCCTTCTCGCCGGCCGCCGCCCACGTGCGCGGATCGACGACCACGACCGCGCGCGTCGCGCCGGGGAAATGGCGTTTCAGCAATTCCGGGAGCCGGTCCAGAACGCCTTCGCCGATGACGCACGCCTTCGTATCCGTAGCGTGCAGCAGCGCCTCTTCCATTCGCGTCATGTCAAGACTCCCGTCCCGGTCACTTCAGGGGAATTTCGGACAGCGTCGTCGCGCCATAGTTGGCGATGTAGAGATTGCCGCGCCAGACGCACGGTTCGCTCGGACGCACGAAACAGCCTTCGGCCACCGTCGTCACCCGGCCCTTGCGGTCGATCTTCACCGCGGCGTTGCCGAACATGTCGGCCGTATAGACATTCCCCGCCGCGTCCACGCAGAGGCCGTCCGGCGTTTTCATGCCAGTCCACGCCACCAGTTCCGCGCGGACGATGCGGCCCTCGGCGCCGGGAATCAGCTTCCACAGGCGACCGTCGCCGTAGTTGTCCACGAAAAGGGCCCCCTGGGCGTCCACGGCAATGCCGTTCAGACCGCACGCGATCTTCGGATTGCGCGTCACGTCCACGAACACGCACTGCGGATCGGCCGGCGTGTTCGTCACGCGGACGTTGCGATCCGACGCGTTGAACATGTAGACGCCGCTCGTTGCCGCGCCGTCCTCGCGCGGAATGTCGTAGAGAAACGCCTGCGTCATGTAGAGCCTGCCGTTCAGGTACTTGATGCCGTTGGCGTTGTGCAGGCCCTCGGCAACGGTCTCGCACGTGTCGATCGCATTGTCCCGGACCGTGATGCGGAGGATGCGCGCCTCGCCCTTCTTCTGGCAATCGCACACGTAAAGTTCGCCCGCGGGGCCAAAGCAGATGCCCATTGGCTGCGCATAGCCGGAAGACGCGAGCGCCGGCACCTCGAACCACTTCACGGGCGTGCCGCCGGGTTCGTCCAGGCGGAAAATGGCGCCGGGCTGTTTGCGGTTGTTGTTCGGGCAGGCGATGACCAGCTTGCCGTCCGGCGAAACCGCCATGCCGTCCGGCGTCGTGCATCCTTCCGGCATCTGAATTGTCGCCGCCGAAACCATCAACGCGCCCATTGCCACTGCCATCGACTGAATCCGCTTCATTGTCACTTCTCCTTTTCTTTCGTTTCCGATCCCTCGGCGCCCGACCGATAGATGCGTTCAACCAAATCGACCGATTTGCGGGCCTCGCGTCCGTCGACCGGATACGGTCTGCCGCCCTGGAGGGACGCCACGAACGCTTCGATCGCGCGCTGGTGCTGGATGCAGGGGATGGCCCCCGCATGCGAAGAACCGCACTGCGAATCCTCGACGACCGCCGTCCCGCCCGTGCCCGTGATCTCGATGCGCTTCGGGCGGCCCGGATGGCTCGCCGTCGTCGCATAGACGCCGCCGAGGGCGCCGCCGTCAAAGCGCAGCGCCGCGCTCACCGTGTCCTCCGCCTCCATCGGGTGCGCCAGCGTGGCGGTAAAGGCCTTGACGTCCGTCACGGGCGGCATCAGCGCCACCAGCCAGTCGATCATGTGAATGGCCTGGTTGATCAGCGCGCCACCGCCGTCCATCGCCTTCGTGCCGTGCCAGTCGCTATTCGTGTAGTACGCGTCGTCGCGCCACCACGGTACCTGCACGGCGGCATAGGTCAGCCGGCCGAGAGCCCCCGAATCGACCGTCTGCCGGAGCCGGACGAACTCGTCGCTCCAGCGCGTCTGGAACAGGCAGCCCAACGGCACGCGCGCCGCTTCACAGGCGGCGATCATCGCGTCGACGCGCGCCGTCGTGATGCCGATGGGCTTTTCCACCAGCACGGGCACGCCATGGCGGGCGGCCGCGAAAACGGCCTCGTCGTGGGCGCCGCTGGCGTTGGCCACCAGACAGAGGCCGACGCCGGGCCGGGACAGCGCCGCATCCCAGTCGTCCGAACGGCGGCACTTCGCCACGACCTCCAGCCCGGGAATGTTTCCGACGGCCTCGGCATGGAAATTGGAAATGAGTCCCGTTCCGATGATGACGACTTTCATGCCGGCTTCCTAGATCCGCGGCAGTTCCCATCCGGCGCGGTAGGTCGTCTTCGTGAAGGCGTTGGCGGCCTCGTGGTTCGTGACGCGGTGGCCGTCCCACGCGAGTTTGCACCGTCCCGTCTGGGCCAGGACGTTCCCCAGCAGCACCGTTTTCACCAGCGGGACGCCATACCGGAAGTCCGCATTGGCCAGCCGCCGTTCGCGGATGGCCGCGAAAAATTCGTGCACGTGGCTCTTCTTCACGCGCGGGATCCACGGCGTCGGCTTCGCGGCCTGCCGGCGGACGGACGACGGCACGAACTGCATCGCCGAGCCGAATTCGTTCAGCCAGATGATGCCCTTCTCGCCCATCCACAGGGTCCCGATCTGCCCCAGCTGGACCTGGTACTTCCGTTCCAGCTCCTCGACAACCGGCGGGAGATTCTGGTATTCGCGCCGGGTGGCGATGCCGATGCTGTTCTGGTGCGCCGAATCGACGGGCACGCCGTCCTTGATGCCGTCCCACCAGTGGATCGTCACCGGGTCCATCCCCGCGCGGGCGGGGAACTTGAAATCGATTGTCTGGCGGAGCGGCCACGAGCCCGGCGCGCCGTCGCGCTGGTCGATCAGTTCGGCGCTGACCGGGTCGACCTCGTTCAGGCGCAACGCGAAGAACGAGGCGTCCAGGATGTGGTTGCCCATGTTGCCGATGTTGCCGTTGCCGAAGCCCTTCCAGTCGTACCACTGGTGGGGGCCGTAGCAGGTCTTGTACGGCCGCATCGCCGCGGGTCCCACCCACTTGTCCCAATCCAGCCCCTCGGGGACGGGAGCGTCCGGCGGGACGACGGCCTGCGAATTGATGCGGTCGTCGAAGCACCACACCTCGCGGATCTGCCCCAACGCGCCGCTCTGGACGTATTCGACCGCCTGGGCCATGATCGGCGAGGAGTGTCCATGATGGCCGCACTGGCTGACGACGCCGTATTTCCGGGCGGCCGCCGCCAGCAGATCGGCCTCTTCGATCGAATAGGCGATCGGCTTCTCGACGTAGACGTGGATGCCCCGCCGCATCGCCAGCAGCGCGGGAAGCGCGTGCTGCTGCTGATTCGTGGCGATGAGAACGGCGTCGATGCCGTCGCCCATTTTCTCGTAGAGATCCTGATAGGTCGCGAAGACGGGCAGCCGGTCGTAGTCGCAGCCGGGATAGCGCGCGCAGAGCTTCTGCTTGGCGATCCGGATGGCCCGCGCGTCCGGATCGGCGAGCGCGACGATCCGCACGTCCTCGCATTTGGTCGACAGCACGTCGCGCATGCGCAGCCCGCAGCCGATCAGGGCCACGCGGATTTTGGCGCCGGGAGCGATGACGCGGGCGCAGGAGGAACCGGCCCCCCTGGCGGCCCACGGGGCCGAAACCGCGCCGGCGGCCAATTTCAGAAACGATCTTCTCTTCATTTCCGCTCTCCTCTCATTGCCTCTCTCCTCGCGGCGGGGGCGTCCGCCTATTTGAGCGACCGCAGGGCTTCCTGGAAGGCCGAACTGAACGCAGTTGAAAAAGCCTCGGAATAATTCCCCTTGGCGGCGTCGGCCTCGCCGGCGCCCGCGCCCTTCAGGGCGACCGTGCGGGGACCGCGGCCCGTCTTCACGACGTCCAGGTCCAGACTGACGCGGGCCTTGCGAACGCCGGGCTGCGTGCAGTCCAGCGAGAAATCCGTCACCGTCGTTTCAACGGTCGCATCCGCCCCCGCCACGCTGGACGAACCGACCACGTGCCCGAAGCGGCCATCGGCGGCCAGATGCGACTTGACCGGCGCCCGGAGCAGCGAGGCGGGAGATGCGGCAAAGACGTTCATGGGGTCCTGGGCGACCGAACCGTCCGGGCGACGGACCACCAGGGGCATCCGGTCGTACGGCGCATTGACGGTGACCGTCCCCAGCCGCGTCGCGGGGAATGCAGGCCGGGCGCCCTCCGCCGCCGACTGGACGGTCGGCCCGACGTCGGGGGAGACCGTCCAGGCCTTCGGCTGCGGCGGCGGGCCGGAGAACATGCTGCAGCCCGCGCAGAACAGCAGGAAACCGAAAATGGAAAGCAGGTTTTTCATCGTCCAACTTCAAGCCGTGCCGCGCACCGCTCGGGAAGTCCCGCCGCGCGGATGCGGGCCTGGGCCGCCGCCACGTCGTAGGCCAGGCGGCGGAAGCGGATCTGCCGCCGCGCCATGTCGAAGAGGACGTAGGACGCGCGCGGATCGCCGTCGCGCGGCTGGCCGACCGAGCCGACGTTGATGAAAATCTTCTGGCCGGACTCGTGCGTGAAATCCCGCGCCTCGTAGCGAATGGCGCCCGCGGGCGTGCTCGCGTAGATGATCGGCACATGCGTATGCCCGTGGAAGCAGATCTGCGTCTTCTGGTAGTTGAAGTTCGTCTCCGCCTGCTGATTGTCGAACACGTAACCCCAGCGATCGGGCATGTCAAGCGTCGAATGGACCAGCGTGAACCCCATCACGGGCTTCGACAGGGGCAGATCGTGGAGCCAGGCGATGTCCGCCGCCGACAGCTGGCTGCGCGTCCACTCGACGACCTGCGCCGCCAACGGATGGAAGTCGGCCAGGTTCGTGTCCATGTAGGAGACGTAGTGGTCGTGGTTGCCGCGAACGACCGGACACTGGAGTTCGTCGCGGATGACGCGAATGCATTCGGCCGGCGCCGCGTTGTAGCCCACCACGTCGCCAACGGACACGAAATGCGTCGCGCCATGCGCGCGCGCATCCTCAAGCACGACGTTCAACGCATCGATGTTGGCGTGGATGTCGCCGAGAATGGCGTAGATTCGATCCATGAACCCTCGTTTAGCGCTTCAGCACGATGGCGGAGGCGATCTGCAGATCCCCGACGGTGGTGATCTTGAAATTGGGCAGTTCGGACTCGAAGATCTTGACCGGCTCGCCGATGAACTCCACGGCGGAGGCGTCGTCCGTCACCTCCGCGCCGGCCTTGGCCACGGCATCGTAGGCACGCTTCAGCAGGGAGACCGAGAACGCCTGGGGCGTCTGGACCGTCCACAGCTTCGCGCGGTTCTCCGTTCGGGTGATCGTGGTCCCCTTCTCGACGAACTTCACGGTGTCCCAGATCCGGCGGCCGACGACGACCGCGCTGGCCCGGCGCGCCTGCTTGACGACTTCGGCGATCGTCTCGGACGTCACGCACGGGCGCGCCCCGTCGTGGACGACCACGATGCGCGTGTCGCTGTCAACCTGTTTCAGGCCGTTCATCACGGAATCCTGGCGCTTGGCGCCGCCGGCGACGATGGCGCGGAGTTTTGAAATGCCGAACATGCGAGCCACGGCCTTCGCGGCCACCAGCTGGTCCTTGCGGACCACCAGCACGATCTGGTCGACGTCCGCGCAGCGCTCGAACGCCAGGAGGGACCAGGCGACAATCGGCTTGGAACCCAGATTCAGGAACGCCTTGTCCGTGCCCGATCCCATCCTCTCGCTCTTGCCGGCCGCCACAATAATAGCAGTTACCATAATTCTTCGATCCTCGATAATAACCTGGGGGAGGGTGTCATCGACGCCGATTCTACCAAATGAATCAGGCCTCGTCTAGAGTTTTCGCGTAGACGACTCGGCGCACTTTCATGGACGACGTCCGCTCCAGCGGTTCGAAGCGGATCTCGAATTTCCGCGGGATCTTGTAATCCGCCACGCTCGCCCGGCAGACGCCCAGCGCGTAGTCGCGAATGAACTTCGCCATTTCGTCGCGCGTGAGGATCCGTCCCTTCAGATGGCTGGCGATGGCGTCTTCGTCGGGCACGAGAATCGCCCCGACATGCTCGCCGGTTTCCGTGCCGACGCGGTAGCCCAGGACGATGACGTCCTTGATCAGCGGCGCGTGCTCCAGCGCCTGCTCGATTTCCTCCGGGTAGATGTTCTTGCCCTCGCGGTTGACGATCAGCGCCTTCGTGCGGCCGCAGATGGACACGTTGCCGGATTCGTCGATTCGCACGATGTCGCCCGTCTTGTAGAATCCCTGCCCGTCAAAGGCCGCGGCGGTCTGCTCCGGATTCTTCCAGTACCCCTTCATCACGTTGGGGCCCTTGACGCAGAGTTCGCCCGCGCCCGTTTCATCGGGATTGGCCAGCTTGTATTCCATGCCCGCGAGAACGGGGCCGACCGTTCCGATCTTGTAGGAATCCAGGGCGGGATAGGCGACGCCCGGCGCGCACTCCGTAATGCCGTAGCCCTCCAGGACGTCCAGCCCGAGTTTCTGGAAGCCTCTCAGCGTGTCGTGCGCCGTCGGGGCCCCGCCGATGCCGATGAGCCGCATCTTGCCCCCGAAGCGCTCAAGGATTTTCCGGGCGATGAACTTGCGCGAAAGGTTGAACCGCATCAGGCCCGTCGCCACCAGCGACTTGTTGAGGTTGGATTCGATGCGCCGGTAGAGCTTTTCGGCCAGCAGCGGAACGGCCAGCAGAATCGACGGATGGAGTTCCTGCATGTCCTCGGCGATCGTCCGCAGACTGCGCATGAAGGACGTGGACGCGCCCACGCAGAGCGGCAGCAGGAAATTTCCCGTAAAGGAGAACGCATGGAAGAGCGGCAGCACGTTGAGGAAGTTGTCGGTCCGGCGGAACGGCACCCGCTTCAGCGTCTGCTCGACATTCGCGGCAAAGCAGCCATGCGTCAGCATCGCGCCCTTGGGGCGCCCCGTCGTCCCGCTCGTGTAGATCAGCGACGCCAGCGTCTCTTCCCGCGGCCGGGTCTCGCCCCAGCGCCGTCGGGCCTGGTCCAGATCGGACGGCGAAAGCGCCGCCAGCCGCGTCTCCAGGTCGTAGACGGCCTGCGGCACGACCTCGAAACCGGACGTCGCGCGCTCGATCACCGCCCGCTGCTTCTCGCCGGCAAACACGCACACGCTCTCCGAATCCCGCAGGATGTGCGAGACCTCCGCCGCGCGGAGCTTGGGGTCGATGGGCACGACCGTCAGCCCGATTCCCGTGATCGCCACGTAGAGAAGCTGCCAGTCCGGACAGTTCTCCAGCATGATCGCCACGCGGGACGGACCGGCCTTCTTCGGCACGAGGGCGCCCACCACGGACACGGCGCGCAGAACGCGCAGGCGCGATTCCGCGTAGGTCCGGCTCGTCCACCGCACGCCGTCGTGGAACCGCTGGAAAACCGCATCGGGAAAATCGGAAACAGTCCGTTCAAAATAGTCGCGAATCGTCATGTCAGCGTTGCCTCCAGAACAGGTGGCATCCGATTCCGAAGAAAAGGACGTCTGGCGATACCGCCGCCAGAACCGGCGGGCAAAGTCCCTGCTTGGCCAGGACCATGAACCCGATCGTCAGACCGTAGAAGGCGAAGAACATGACGAGCGCGCCCACGACTCCCTTGAACACGCTCTGCCGTCCCGTGGCGATGCCCGCCGGAATCGCGAAAAGCGTGATCACCAGGCAGGCCAGCGGCGCCACGATCTGCGCCCACAGGTCGTAGACGTAGTTTCGCCGCGTTTCCGCGGACAGCGAAGGATGCGTCTGCAGATAGCGCAGACGGTCGCGGACGGAATAGAAGGCCCACTCCCGGTTCTGCAGCAGGAAATCGTCCGGCGTCTCGTCGAACCCGGGGAACGTGCGCAGCGTCAGCTTCTCCAGATCCGGCGTGGGAGAGGCGATCTCCTCGCCGTCGGAGGAATAGTAGAAGACCTCCGGATGCTGGAAGTACCACTGCCCGTCAAGGTATTCGGCCCGCGGCGCGTTGATCGTCATCTTGCGGCGGCCGATCTTCGGATAGTTGACGGTGATCTTGACGTCTTCGAGGACGGTGGCCTCCTCCGTAATCACGATCCCCACCTTCCAGGTCCGCTCGTGACGGGCATTGTGGAACACGATGTCGTCCGCCTTGTCCATCTCCTCCTGCTTGAACCGCGCCGTCTTGAACCGCTTGGCCCATTGGCCGTGCTTCGGCACGTAGATCTCGTTGACGCAGGCCACGGCGACCGCCATCAGGGCCGCCACGCAGAGCAGGGGCTTCACGATCGCGAAAAAGCCGATGCCGCTGGCCCGCATGGCGATGAGTTCCGAATGCCGGCAGAAATTCCACATCGTGTAGAGCGTCGCCAGCATCAGGCAGGCGGGTGCCACCCATTCGAAATACGGCGCCAGATAGCCGGCCAGGTAGTCCAGCGCCGCCAGCCAGCCCGGCTTCGCCTCCATCAGCCGGCTGAACGAGCCGAACAGCTCGAACAGCAGATAGATGGAGAAGAACCCCAGCATGCAGTAGAACAGCGGGACGCAGAACTCGCGGAGAATGTATCGAGAGAGAATCTTCAACGCCGGACTCGCGATTAGCCGTCAACGCGCCAGCCAGCCGCCGTCACAGGCGTAGGTGTACCCCGTCATGTAGTCGCTCGCCGGCGAGGCGAGGAACACGCAGATGCCCTTGAGGTCGTCGGGCGTCCCCCAGCGGCCCGCGGGAATGCGCTCGAGAATCGCCTTGTTGCGCTTCTTGTCCGCGCGAATCGGCGCGGTATTCGCCGTGGCGATGTAGCCCGGCGCGATCGCGTTCACGCAAATGCCGTCTTTGGACAACTCGTTCGCCATCAGCATCGTCAGCGACTTGATGCCGCCCTTCGAGGCCGCATAGCCCGGCACGAGAATGCCGCCCTGGAAGGACAGCATGGAGGCGATGTTGATGATCTTCCCGCCCTTGCCCTGTTTGCGCATCTGGCGGACCGCGGCCTGCGACAGGAAGAACGGGGTCGACAGGTTGATGGCGATCACGTCGTTCCAGTTCTTGGCGCTGTGCTCGGCGAACGGCTCGCGGCGGATGATGCCGGCGTTGTTGACGAGAATGTCGACCTTCTTGAACGCCTTGACGACCTTCGCGACGATTTTCGGGGCTTCCGTCCCGCCTCGCGACAGGTCGGCCTTGATGCCAATCGCCCTGCGGCCGAGCTTTTCGATCGCCGCAATCGTCTCGTCCATCGCAATCACGTCGACAATCGCGACGTCCGCCCCCGCCTCGGCCAGACCAATCGCATACGCCTGGCCGATTCCGCGGCCCGCGCCCGTCACGATGGCGACCTTGCCGTCCAGCTTGAACTGATCCAGAATCATCTCACGACCTCCTCGTCTTCCGCTCGCGCCCTTCAGTCTCCGGCAGTCAGCGCAGCGCGCCGATTGCGATGCCGTCCATGTCGTCGAACACCTGGTTTTCGCCGCCCATCGCCCAGCAGAACGAGTAGGCGCGCGTGCCCACGCCGGCGTGGATCGACCACATCGGGCTGACCACCACGTCGTGGTTGTGCATCGCCAGATGGCGCGTCTCGTCCCCGCAGCCCATGAAATGGAACACCGTCGCATCCGCGCCGATGTCGAAATACATGTACATTTCCGTACGGCGCTCGTGCGTATGGGCCGGCATCGTGTTCCAGTTGCTGCCCGGCGCCAGCTCCGTGAAACCCATCACCAGCTGGCAGCTCTCGCATCTGCCCGGCAGGATGAACTGGTGGATCGTGCGGACGTTGCAGTCCTCGACCGTCCCGAGATGGCGGTGGTTCGCGTCCTCGAACCTGACGAGCTTCGTCGGATACGCCCGGTGGGCCGGATAGCTGGCCAGATAGCATTCCGCGGGCTTCCGGGCGTCCTTCGACGTCAACTTGACGCGCTGCGCCCCTTTGCCGACGTACAGGACGTCGCGCGGACGCAGGACGTACGTCTGCCCGTCGACCTCCACCGCGCCTTCGCCGCCGATGTTCAGAACGCCCAGCTCGCGGCGTTCGCAGAAATAGTCGCTGGCGAGTTCCCTGCCCGCCGGCAGTTCAAGCGCCTCCGTCGTGGGCACCGCGAAACCGGCAATGCCGCGCTCGACTTCGCAGTACATCAGATTGACCTTGCCCTTCTCGTAGAGCCTGGTGTTCAGAAACGCATCGCGCAGTTCCTGCGTGGTCATCCGCCGGTATTCGTTCCGGCCCGTGGTGTAGCGTACTTCCATTCGAGAATCCTTTCGGGGAAACCAGACCGCATTATACCAAAAACGGCTAGCGAAGTGAACACGGGCCGTTGACGCAGCCGCCCGGACAGGCCATCACCTCGATGAAGTTCTCCGGCATCCGGCCCATCGCATGGAGCTTCAGCACCGCGCACGTCTTCTTGTCGATGCCGCTGATCTGCTTCGCCTTGAGCTGGAAGCCCGGAATCTTCGCCGTCGCCTCGGCGAGAATGGCCTCGGTCACGCCGCAGCTGCGCGCGTAGTTGCGCGCCGTCGCCGCCGCCGGCCGGGCGACCGGCCACGGCGCGCAGGACATCACGTCGACCTTGCGGCCGGCGAAGATGGCGCCCAGTTCCTCGAACGACAGCACGTAGTCGACGCCCTTCTCGACCGCCTCGCCGCGCTTGGCGACGCACGGGCCGATGAAGACCGTCTTCGCGTCCGGCTGCCGTTCGCGGACAAGGTCCTTCGCATAGACCATCGGGCTGGGCGTCGTCGACACGTGCGGCAGGAAGTCCGGCAGATGGCGCCTGACGAGGTTCACGTAGGCCGGACAGCAGGAGGTCGTCATCACGGCCTTCGGGTCCGCCTCCAGCCGTTCGACGAATTCCGCCGTCTCGTGCTCGGTCGTCAGCTCCGCGCCGAGCGCGACCTCCATCACGTCGGCGAAGCCCGCCTTCACGCAGGCCGCGAGCAGCTGCTCGATCTGGCCCGGGAACTGCCGGTCCGCCGCCGGCGCCACCATCGCGACGAGCTTCTCGCCGCGTTTCATCGCCATCAGCACCTCCAGCAGCTGCGAACGCTCCATCACGGCGCTGAACGGACAGGCGTTGAAGCACTTGCCGCAGTAGATGCACTTGGCGAAATCGATTTCCGCGACGCCCTGCTCGTTCTTGCGAATCGCATTGACGGGACACGCCTCTTCGCAGGGCACCGTCGTCCGCACGATGGCGTGGTACGGACAGGCCGTGATGCACTTGCCGCACTTGATGCACTTCGCCGAGTCGATGACGCTCTGGCCGTTGACAACCGCAATCGCCTTCTTCGGACAGGTGAACGTGCACGGGCGCGAGAAGCAGCCCCGGCAGTTCGACGTCGACACGATCTTCGCGTCCGGACAGCCCGAGCACGCGGCGCCGCAGACGGAGAGCGGCGGCTCGGCGACCGGCGGCGCGCCGGCCTTGCGGTCCAGCGTCTGCGCGATGCGCGCGACCATGTCGTCCAGATAGGACGCCAGCGTCTTCGCCTCGTCGACCTCGTTCCCGGGACAGACGCCGAGAAGCGCCATCAGCCGGTACTTGAGCACCGCGCGGTCATGGTAGATGCAGCAGCGGGAGGACATCATGTCCTTCGGGCGCAGCTTCACGGGAATGTGGTCCAGTTCCTCGCGGAGGGACCCGTCGTCAAACGCCCGGACCAGCCGGATCAGCAGTTCGCGGCGAATGTAAATGGCGCCATTCAGCATTTATTCGGCCTCCCCGCAAAGTTCCCGAAGGCGCAGCAAGACGGATTCGGGCGTGGCCTGGGCCATGACCTCCGTCCCGTTGAACCGGACATACGGCGCACCGCCCAGCTGCTCCTTCTCGCAGAAATCGAGGCAGGGGCGCGCCTCGATCTCGACCCGGCCCCGGATTTCGTCCGGCAGTTCCGCCTCAAGGTCGACCAGACGCGAAGCGCCCAGGATATAGCACGCCGTTCCACAGCAGATTTCGACTTTGACCTTCTCCATCACACGTCTCCTTTTTTTCTCGCGAAGCCCCGCTCCGCCGCCCGATCGCGGAAGCGGCGGCTTCCGGCCCGCACGGTCCGTCCGGACGCCATTCACGCCGCGCCACAGTATAGCAAATTCCGCCGCGCATGGGACCGTCAGGGAACGGAATCCGGGGAATCCGGCGCGCGCGGCGTCCCGACCGGCGGACGCGCCCGCGGCCGCTCAAAATCCTTCATCGCGTCGACCGGCAGGCAGAGCGTGTCCCAGAGCGGCGACAGCACGTAGGCGTCGACGGCGGACACCGCCAGCCCCAACGGGCAGAGGACGACGGGCGCGACGACCGTGGGCGCCCAGGCGCAGCCCAGCTC
>JBJEWF010000106.1:0-33566 GCA_051884915.1 Kiritimatiellia bacterium | reverse complement strand
TATGGGTACGCAGCTGAAAACGGAAGTGCGCATGTGCATGGCGAGGCGGCGCAGATGATCTCCGTAATCAGGCCGCCAATTTTGCCGGACTATAATCACGATGGAGATGCCAATGCGTATGATGCAGTCTCCTATGGATGTCGACGTGTCCTGTATTTCTGGGCTAATCATGATACGTGGACAGGGGATGATGCTTTTGAACCGTATTCGCATGGCGTTCATCTTTGGCCAATGACACTTCCTTCCAATAGTTCTGACAGTGTGGTTAACGGAAGAAATGACTTGGTCAACCTCTGCCCGTTGACAATTGATGTTTCAAAACTGTCCAATGCTTGGGCAAGTCAAGGCGTGAGCTTTGAGTTTGTTTCGGGATCGCCACGAGTTGTACGATTCATCCCAATCCGTACGAAGTGGAACGCACTCAAGGATATTGTCAATAAAGACCAATGGACCAGCTCCAATACATTGTTGCATTCCGCAACGTTTTCATCTAATTTGACAACGCAAGCGGGCGTGGAGATTGGGTATGAAATTCCTTCTGAGTTTCATAGCTTGTCACGCAACAATGCTGGAGTTTTAGTTGTTGAATTTACTCAATCTGGACACAGAGATTTGACCCTGCGCGTAAAAGACAGTAATGGTGTGACCCTGGTCGATTTTTCCGTTGGCGCAGAAATTCTTGACGTCCATGATATGTTTCGCTGGTTGAATCTAGATGGTGAATGTAATGCAGACCCTGGCGAGAAGTATGCGACCAGAAGAGGTGTTCTTTGGCCCGACAGTGAACACGCCGATGCCAACGTAATCTTCGTTCACGGATACAATGTACATCCAAGTGAGGCGTGGGACTGGGGGCAGGCGATGTTCAAGAGGCTGTGGTGGCAAGGTCTCAATGCGGGATTCACGGCGGTGCTCTGGAGAGGGAACGACACGCAGGTTTGGGTCCCGTTTAAGAATGCCTATGCGACAAAGAACTACCATCAGAACGTTCTAAATGCGTTCAGGTCAGCGGGCGGCCTCAGCAGAGAGACAGCGACATTGCCCGGTGCAAGAAAATATTTCATTGCGCACTCTCTTGGCAATATACTCGTATCTGAATCGCGACAGTTCCACAGCCTTCAGTATGAAAAGTACTTCATGCTCAATGCCGCCGTTGCGGTGGAGGCCTATGATGCCGCCAATGGTGTCACGGAGAAATCAAAGCATGACATGACGCCCGCCGAGTGGCGGGACCATCTAGATCGCGTCAAGGCTACGCATTGGCATGAACTCTTTAACGGCGACCCCAGTGATTTGCGCGGTAAATTGACCTGGAAGGGTAGGTTTGAGGATGTCGACAATACCATCAACTTCTATTCCTCTCAAGATGAGGTGGTCGCCAATGGCGATGATTCTGTCGACGAAATTGTTTCGCGTAATTATGCCTGGTATAACCAGGAAATGCAAAAAGGGTTTCACCTGGTTGATCTTGTCCCTGAGGCTGGATGGGAATTTGGAATGCATTATTTGGTGTCCTATCAATCAGGCTATGAGTCATCGGGGAGCCCAATATATTCCTATAGACATTATAATGCTACTGAAGCAGCCGGCATTAATCCTAATTCGTTGAAGACCCTGCCATTGTTCTCCAACTTTACCAGGAACGGCATCTATGGGGATAATGGCAGTTCGTTTCTTCAGGCGAATCAAATCTTCCATTGGCGGGTGATGTCTCACGGCATCCCTGCCGAATCGTTCGCAGCGGGCGCCAATCCAGTGCCGAAATGGAATACTCGCTGTCAGGAGGATACAGATCGTCCCGATGTAAATGATGGCATAGAGGACGATATGAATGTTGATATGGCGACTATCTGCAAACCGCATAGAGGCAAGTGGATTCATAGTTATTTTATTCGTGCACCTCTATGTGATACGTTTAAATTGTTCGAACGAATTGTCAACGAAGTTAAAAAGGGAGAATAAGCTCGTGAAACAAATTATTTTCGGTATATTTGCTGTTTGGAGTGTGGTTGTGAACGCGAGGGCGTTTCGAAAAGGCCATTTTATCGTTGCCTTGACGGATAACGAATCTCGCCCAATTACCAATGCAACCGTGTATGTTAAAACTTTGAACAGAACGGGATTAACCGCAGGGACGTATTCGAGTCACTACACAACTTTCAGTAACCATGTCAACTCTACCGGAGTAGCCGACGTGTCATTCCAGTTTTTGACTTCACATTTTGACTGGTGGCTTGAGACTCCTGAACACCATAGCAGTTCGGTAGGTTTTAGGTCGGATCATTTCATGCCGACGATTATCAGGAGCGACTATTGGAATACAAACACGAACACTGCCGAGGGCTTGGCACGCTATAACGAACTTAAATCCCTAGACGAGGCCGGCGACTACGATGCCTTTGCTGAAAAGTTTGAGTCCAAACGCATAACCTATGTCAGCAATACGGTCTACAGGTCGTTATCCTTTTATCCCAAGCGCAATCCGCAGCCGATGTACTCGTATGGGGATATGTGTAATTTAGTTCTCCCGCGACTTGCACATAAAACGACTAATGACAACACGATAGTTAGTCACTACCCCGCCGTTTCAGTCGATCTAAAAGAAGGGCGCTTGATTGAAATGGGACAAAACGCCCCTGACGATTTTGTTGCGGACTTTCATCTCGAGCGCTGCCTCGTTGAAACGAATGGGGTTAAGAACTTTTATGGAAGACTCTATTTTGAACCTGGTTGTGGCGCTTATAAAGGAACAAAAAGTTCAGATGAGTCTTTTCCGGGGGTCTATGAAGCTGATACAAATCATGTATTCTTGTCGCAGCTAACGTTCTCGACAGTTTGGGATGCTGACTCGGATGAAACTATTTCTTCTCGATTGATTCTTAAACGTGACGAGTACATGGTGCTGCGTACACGAATGAAAATTGATGAAAATGGCGCAACCAATGGGTGGCACTATTCAAAAATCTATGGGCCAATTCTGGTTCGAAAAAAACTTCTGTTAAATCAATCGATATTCAATCCGAGATTTAATGACATCAATCTTGAATTTGATGTCCAAGAGAATCTCGCTGATAGTCACGGACAATGGAAATGGCCATAAGCCATAGTGAATCAGTCCTTCTCGCTGTACAGTTCGTTTCTCTGTCACACGCATGGTATAACCAGGAGTTGGCGAAAGATTCCATTTGCCAGCAACACCGTGCATAAGTCATTGTGCTTCTGCCCTAAGCGCAATCCTCGGCCGATGTATGCTTACGGACAGTGGAATCGCCTGAGATTGCCCATGACTGGGGAGATTGTGCAGACGAATGGCTATGCGATGACCGTCTATCCACAAGTGTCTGTCGATCTCAAGGAGGGCGCACCGCTTCCCCCTCATAATGGAAGAGACGTTCCTGGTAAAGTCGCCGATTTCACGCTTGAGCGATCTAGTTTTTCTGTCCCCAGGAGCACCTTCGGGTAGACAAATCGCCGTCCGAAAATAGGGGAGTCCGTTTTCCTGTCCGCATCTGCCTCGTCGCGTCCAGAAGTAGACGAATTTTCTGATAAACAGTCTGACTATCGTTAAGTTTCGCCTGTCGGGATTCGTTTTGTCTGGCTTCATGCCGTCAATGCGTTCGAAACAATGGCAGTTTTCGCCGAAGAGGGCCTTCCGCCTTCCGAATTGCGCGCCATACGCACTTGCGCGCAGGCCCGATCTTTGATACAATAACAACTCAATTTTCACCAAGGAAGGAATACAACCATGAAGATGATGTGGCAGCCCTCGAAAATCAAGCGTGCGCGCAAGATCGGATATCGTGCCCGTAAGGCGACCAAGGGCGGTCGGAAGATTCTGGCGCGCCGTCGCGCCAAGGGCCGCAAGCGCTTGACGCAGGTCTAAGAGGCCTCTCGACCATGTCTGCGCGACTCCCCGGGGCGAAGTACAAGAGCGTCTTCGACCGGGGGCGTTCCTACCGGGGCCGTCTCCTCGTCGCGTGGGTTCTGCGCTCTACGAATGCCGGCCGTCAAGCCGGCGTTGTCGTTTCCAAGAAGAGCTTTCACGACGCCGTGGACCGCAATCGGGCGAAGCGCATCCTTCGGGAGGGCTTTCGCCTTCTTGCTCCGGAACTGGCGGACGGATCCCGGTGGATTCTCGTCGGGCGCTCGACGCTGCGGGGGCGGGGCACGGCCGATGTCATCGCCGAATTGCGCCATCTGGCGGGCAAGGCCGGGGCGCTGGCGTGAAGACGCTGCTGATCATGGCCATACGCGCCTACCAGGCCGTCCTTTCGCCTCTCTTTCGCGGCTGCTGCCGCTTTGAGCCTTCGTGTTCGAACTACGGCATCGAGGCGTTGAAGGTCCATGGCGTGCTGAAGGGGTGCGCGTTGACGGTCCTCCGCCTGTCGCGATGCCGGCCGTTCGGTCCAAGCGGATATGATCCCGTGCCGCCCAAAGGCAAATGGAAAAACGATTTTTTGAACAAGGAATCAGGCAAGGAAACCGTTCCATCATGAACAAACAGGAAAAACTGATCGCGCTGCTCCTCGGCCTCGCGCTGGCCGGATGGACGTGGCATGCGATTTCCGAGCAGAAGAAGAACGCGGAGATGGCCCGCCGGGCCGCCGTCGCGGCGCCGGCGACGCCGGACGGGGCCGCCAGCCGGCCGCAGCCCGCCCGGGCGGAGCCGTCCGCCGCCGTCGGGGAGAAAAAGGACGAAGCCGGGAAACCCGCCGCCAAGGCGCCGGAACGGATCGAAACGCTGAAAAACGACCAGATCGAACTGGCGCTTTCCACGCGCGGCGCGGTGATCAAAGGCGCCAGGATGCTCAAGTATGCGCAGAATGCCGGGGCGCTGTCGGAAAGCAATCCCGCACTGGTTCTCGATTTCTCGTCCGCGCCGGTCTTGGCGCTCGACGGCGTGCCGGGCCTGGCGGCGGATGCCGATTACGAGGTCGCGGAGCGGGGCGACGATTTCGTCGTGTTCAGGAACGCCGCGGCGACGCGCCGGATCACGCTGAAGCAGGACTACCAGATCGAGCTGGTGGAAACCTTCGCCAGGAAGGAGCCTGTCGCGAACCGGCTGTCCCTGGGCGCCATCTCCATCGGCGCGTCCAAGAACGACATCCTTTCCGTCGACTCCCGGACGCTGGGGCCGAAGCCGCGCGTCATCCACCACGGGGATGACGGCGATTCGCCCCTGAAGAGCTACCTCGTGGGCGGCATGGGCGGCTGCGGCGGCGCGAAGAGCGCGGCGGGCATTCCGGTTTCCACGTCCGTCGACCTGCCGGGATGCCAGGACTGGATTGCGGTCAAGAACCGTTTCTTCGTGACGGCGCTCGTGAAGGGATCCGAGGCGAATGCCGGATTCAAGGTGACGATGACGCGCGACGCGACGCGCGCGGAATACGCGCTCAAGTCCGTTGCCGCGGCGGCGCTCTACGCCGACGTGCCGGAGACGCGCAAGACGCTGTTCTACGTGGGCCCGAAAAAGCAGGCGCTGCTGTGGGATCTCGGCTTGAAGGACGTGATGGAATTCGGCATGTGGCGCTGGCTCTGCTATCCGCTCGTGTGGATCCTGAACGCGTTCCATTCCGCGATCCCGAGTTTCGGCGTCGCCATCATTCTCCTGACGATTCTCGTGCGCCTCGTCTTCTGGCCGTTGACGCACAAGTCGACGCTCGGCATGCGCAAGATGCAGGAAATCCAGCCGAAGATCAAGGAAATCCAGGCGAAGTTCAAGGACAATCCCCAGCGTCTCCAGCAGGAGACCTGGCAGATCTACCGCGAGAACAAGGTGAATCCGATGTCGAGCTGCCTGCCGATGCTGGTCCAGATTCCCGTCTTCATCGCGCTCTTCACGGTGTTGCGTTCCGCCGTCGAGTTGCGCTACGCGCCGTTCCTCTGGATTTCGGACCTGTCCGAGCCGGAGGCCCTGTTCGCAAGCTGGTTCCCGTTTGGCGGACTCAACGTCCTGCCGCTCGTCATGGCGGCGTTGACCATGCTGCAGACGGCCTTCTCGCCGTCGTCGGGCGACAACCGGCAGCAGCAGATGATGATGTACATGATGCCGCTGATGATGCTGGTCATGTTCTACAACTTCCCGAGCGCGCTTTCCCTCTACTGGACGCTCAGCACGGCGTTCGGCGTGGTGCAGGCCTGGTGGATCCGCCGGAAATATGCGCCGCCGGTCCCGAAGGCGGGCGTCGTCGATCCCGATTCCGTCGAGATGCCCCGGACGCGCCAGATGCGCCGCCACTGAAGACAAGCGAAAGGAGAACGAGATGACGACGATTTCCACCGACAACGCGCCGAAGGCGCTGGGACCGTACAGCCAGGCCATTGCGGCGGGCGGGTTCATCTGGTGTTCGGGGCAGATTCCGATTGATCCGGCCGTGAACGCCGTGACGGCGACGACCGTGGAGGGGCAGACGCGTCAGGCGATCGCCAATCTCCGGCACGTGCTGGAAGCGGCCGGATCGGGGCTGGACAACGTCGTCAAGACGACGGTGTTCATCGGCGACATGGCCGATTTCGCGGCGATGAACGCCGTCTATGCCGAGATGTTCGGCGAGACGAAGCCGGCGCGCAGCTGCGTGCAGGCGGCACGCCTGCCGAAGGACGTCAAGATCGAGATCGAGGCCGTCGCGGTCGCCGGACGATGAACGCCCGCCGCACCGCCAGTTTCATCGTCGGCCATTGGCTGGCCACGCACGAGTTCCCGAACGAACTGCTGCCGAAGGGCGGCCCGGACCGCGGTTTCGTCCAGGATCTCGTCTACACGGTGATTCGCCGCTTTCGTCCGCTGCGGTCGGTCCTGGGCGAGTTGATGAAGACCTGGCCGAAAGGGGAGCTGGAGGCGCTGGTGCTCGTGGGCGCCGCCCAGCTTCTCTACATGCCCGACGTGCCGGACTTCGCGGCCGTGAACGAAACGGTGGCGGCGGCCAAGGCGAGCGGCCGCGACAAGCGCCTGGACCGCGTGGTGAACGGCGTGCTGCGCAACGTGATACGGCGGCGCGAGGAGTTCCGGGCCCGTTTGGCGGCCGCGCCGCTGGCCGCGCGCGAAAGTTTCCCGGATGCGCTGGTGGCGCGCTGGATCGGGCGCTATGGCGAAGCCCGCGCCGAGGCGCTTGCCAAGTGGCACAACACGCCGGCCGAGACGTGGCTTTCCTTCCCGCCCGCGGCCCGGACGCCCGGTTTCGTGAAGCTGGCCCGCGGCCGGGACGTGACGGAGGTCGAGGGATTTGCGGAAGGCGAGTTTCTGGTCCAGGACCCCGCCACGGCGGGGGCGGTCGATCTGCTGGACGTCCGGCCCGGGCAGACGGTTCTCGATTTTTGCGCGGCGCCTGGCGGCAAGACGGCGCAGATCGCCTGGCGGCTCGGTTCCCGGGAGGCGGGGCGCCTGCTGGCGCAGGAAGTCAACCCCAGGCGCCTCGACCGTCTGCGGGAGAATCTGAAACGCCTCCATCTGGACTGGGTCGAAACGGTTCCGTCGGTCGACCGGTTGCCGTCCTGCCCGGAATGCGACCGCGTTCTCGTGGACGCGCCGTGTTCCAACACGGGCGTCCTGCGCCGTCGTCCCGATGCGCGCTGGCGCTGGAGCGGGAAGCGGCTGGCGCAGCTGGTCGCCCTGCAGCGGCAGATTCTCGCGGCGGCGGCCGCCCGCGTGGCGCCGGGAGGTCTGCTCGTCTATTCGACGTGCTCGAACGAGCCGGAGGAGAACGGCGACCAGATCGCGGCCTTTCTGGCGGCGCACGCCGACTTCGCCGAGGTGAAGCGGTTCGAGTCCATCCCCTTTGAAACGCGGCATGACGGCGCGTTCGCCTGTGCGCTGAAGCGGCGCGGGTAGACGCTCCGGCCGTCGCCTTCACATCACGACCGCGTCGAGGCCGTGCGCGCGGAAGGGCGCGAGGTCGGTGTCGGGGCGGCGGCGCACGTCAAAGCCGGGCGCGTAGTCGCGTCCCGTGAAGGGATATTTGGCCGCCGCCGTGGAATGGTAGGGAAGAAGCTCCAGGCGGAGCAGGCCGGAGGGGCCTTCAAGGAGCCTGGCGAAACCCTCCTTGGCCTCGGGCGAGTCGTTGACGCCGGGAATCAGGGGAATGCGGGCGACGAAAGGCCGGCCGGAAGCCTTCAGCCAGCGGAGATTCGCGTGGATGGGCGCGGGATCGACGCCGGTCCAGCGCCGGTGCGGAACGGGGTCGGGATGCTTGAGGTCCTGGAAGACGAGGTCGATCCGGGAGACGATCTCCCGATAGGCCGCCTGGGGCGCGAAGCCGGAGGTCTCGATGGCAAGGTGCAGGGGCGCGTCCGTCTTGAGACGGGGAATCAGCGCGGAGAGAAAGCCGGCCTGGAGCAGGGGTTCCCCGCCGGAAAAGGTGACGCCGCCGCCCGACGCGGCGAACACGTCGGCGTTCGTCCGGAGTTCGCGCGCGAGTTCCGGAACGCTCCAGCGGCGTCCGCAGCGGACGCGGGCGCCCCGGGGACAGTCGCCGCCCCGGTCGCAGTTCCCGCAATGGACGCAGCGGGCGGCCTTGAACAGCAGTTCCGGTTCGGGGGACAGGCCTTCGGGATTGTGGCACCAGGCGCAGCGGAGGGGACAGCCCTTGAAGAAGACCGTCGTCCGGATGCCGGGACCGTCGTGCAGGCAGAATTCCCGCACCTCGAAAATTGTCGCTGTCGCTTCCATGCCGCCTGCGCCCCAGTATAGCATATCGGCCCTTCTTTATGCTATAATCCAGCCATGTCGCAGGAATGGAACATCAAGTCGCGCGGGCACGTCTGTTCGGTCTGCCGGAATCCGCTGGTCGACCGCGCGCCGGTCGTCTCCGTCCTCAAGGAGATCCCGGATGGCTACGAGCGTTGGGACTGCCATCCCGAATGCTGGAAAACGGCGCCGCGGAACTGGGCGCCGTTCAGTTTCTGGGAAGGCGTCTACGTGGCGCCGCCGCCGCCCGACGCGAAGAAGGAGCCGCTGAAGAAGGAAACGGCCGACGATCTGCTGCGCCGCCTGATCGCGCTTGACGATCCGGCGATGAAGAACGTCGTCTACGTGCTGGCCGTGATGCTGGAACGGTCGAAGATCCTCGTCGAGCGCGACGCGCGCGAACAGGAGGACCATACGATCATCCGCGTCTACGAGCACCGCCGGACGGGCGAGGGCTTCGTCGTGCTCGATCCGCGGCTGAGGCTGGAGAATCTGGGGGAAGTCCAGCAGCAGGTCGTGGCGCTGCTTTCGGGCACGAAGACGCTCGGCGAGGTTTCGGCGGCCGAAGAGGCTTCCGCCGCTCCCGCCGCCGGCGCGGCCGGGCCGGAACCGGCCGGAATTTGATTGGGGGAAATGAAATCATGCAGACCGTAACAGACCAGATCAGACAGTCGATGGCGGGTTCTTCCTGGATCCGCAAGATGTTCGAAAAGGGCCTTGAGCTCAAGCAGCGGCATGGCGCGGACGCCGTGTGCGACTTCTCGCTCGGCAATCCGGACGTGCCGCCGCCGGCAAAGGCGAAAGAGGTCCTGGAAGCGCTGGCCGCGAAGGCGGTCGAGCCGCTGGGGCTTGGCTATTGCCCGAACGCCGGCATTCCCGCCGTGCGCGAGGCGATCGCTGGCTACCTGTCGAAGCAGCAGGAGATGGCGGTCGACGCCGGCCACGTGATCATGACGGTTGGCGCCGCGGGCGCGCTCGTGAGCTTCTTCCGCGCGGTGATCGAACCCGGCGACGAGGTGCTGTGCTCCGCGCCGTACTTTGTCGAATACGGCAGCTACTGCGGGCATTTCGGCGGCGTGCTGAAGACGGTCCCGTCGGATCCGGACGCCGGCTTCCGGCCGGATTTCGCCGCCATGGAAAAGGCGATTGGCCCGAAGACGCGCGCGATTCTCGTCAACTCCCCGAACAACCCGACGGGCTGCATCTACGCGAAGGAGGACATGGCGCGTCTGGCGGCCCTCGTCAACGCGGTCAACGAGACGCGCGAGCGGCCGCTGTTCCTGCTCTCCGACGAGCCGTATCGGGCGTTCGCCTACGAGGGCGCCACGGTTCCGGCCGTTCTGCCGCTCTCGCCGTTCGCGGTCGTGCTGGGTTCCTTCTCGAAGACCCTGTCGCTCGCGGGCGAACGGATCGGCTACGTGGCGGTCAACCCGGCCATGCCGGACGGCGACACGCTGGTGAACGCCGTCACGCTGACGAACCGCACGCTCGGCTTCGTGAACGCGCCGGTGCTCGGGCAGCGCCTCGCGGCCGCGCTCGTCGACCAGACGGTCGATCTTGAGATCTACGACCGCCGCCGCAGGCTGATGGCGAAGGTCCTCGCGGACGCGGGCGTCGAGTTCGTGATGCCGCAGGGGGCGTTCTATTTCTTCCCGAAGGCGCCGGGCGGCGACGATCTCAAGTTCGCGGACGCGCTTCAGGACGAAAAGATCCTCGTCGTGCCGGGCCGCGGGTTCGGCATGGCGGGGTTCGTCCGCCTCTCCTGCAGCGTGGACGAGAAGATCATCGCGCGCGCCGCGGAGGGCTTCAAGCGCGCCGTGGCGAAGATGAAGGCCTGAAAAGGCGGAGGTGCGGGATGCGTGTGGAGACGGGAGCGTTGAGTGTGCTGGTGTGCTGCTGCGCGGCGGTCTGCCGCGGCGCGGAAGTGGCGCGTTCGCCGATGGACTGGACGCCGGTCCACACCCAGGCGATCGCGCAATGGAAGGCGGAGCACCGGGCGGCCGCGGGCGTCGTGGTGGACAAGGCCGCGCGGACGGTCCGCGTCCTCATGGAGGCGACGGGGCTGGCGGCGGCGGAACCCGCCGAGTTTTTCGCCATCGGTCCGCTGTCCGACCGGGCCTACGAATCCGTGTTCGTGACCGTGGCTTCGCCGGCGGACGTCGCGCAGGCGATGGCGGCGGTCGGCATCCCGCGCGGCATCGCCTCCGATCCGGCGCAGGCCCGTTTCTGGCCGCAGGGCGAAAAAGTCCGCGTGACGGCGCGCGCCGTCTCGTCCGGCAGGAATCTGGACTTCTCCGACCTGCTGGAGGACGTGCGGGCCGAGGCGGAAGGGCCGGTTCTCGACGCGCCGGTCGTCTACACGGGCGGGCTGCGCGACGCATCGGGCGTCCCCGTGGCGGCCACCAACATCCCCTGCGCCGTGTTTGCGCTCTATACCAGCGGTCCGTCGCTTTTCCAGCTGGACGGACGCTTCGACCAGTCCACGGTCTACGGGCGTTTCAGGCCGAAGGCGGCGTTCCCCAAAGGGGAACTCTACGAACTGGCGCTGACGTGGGACGGCCGGACGCGGGTCCGCGACCGCGAAGTGAAACTGACGGCGGACAACGCGGCGGAGGTCCTGGCGCAATTGAAGCAGGAGGCGGCGGCCGGCGATGTCTACGCCCGCGTCGCGCTCGATCCGTCCGTGACGGTCGGGCGCGCGGCCGACATCGCCCGCGCGTTTTCCGTGCTGGACGGGCAGGGCGTCAAGATGAACGGCGCGGCCGAGGGGCAGTTCTTCTACCGGGCGTTTCTGCCCGAGGAGTCCTGGCGCAACCGGGCGGGCCGGATGTTCCAGCCCTTTGAAATCCACGTGGCCGCCGACGGCTCGAAGTCCTTCACGTTCATCGAGGAGGACTGGTCGGGCGACGGCCTCGATCCGGTCCTCAAGCCGAAGACCACGCCCATCGGCCAATGGACGGACATCCTGCCGCTCATCGCCCGGACGGGCGAGCAGGGCGCAAAAGTCGTCGTGATGTTCGTCTACGCGCCGAAGACGATGTGCGTGGCGGACGTGTCGCCTGTGGTGAAGGCCGTTTTCCCGCGGATCAACACGTTCTACGTGTTCGGCGAATGATGGAGTTTCCCATGAAGAACCTGTTGACGTGGATCGGCGGCGTCCTCGCCTGCGCGCTGCCGGCAACGACCCTCGAAAACGCGGCCTTGCGCCTGACGTTTGCCGCGGCCGCGGACGGGTTCTCGATCGAGCGGATCGAGAACCGGCTGGCGGGACCGGCGCGTTTCGTGTCGGCCCCCGCGAAGGGGCCGTCGTTCTGGCAGCTGGCGTTCTGGAAGGATGGCGACGCGGCCCAGGCCGTCCGGCTCGACAACCGGGCCGCCTGCCGCGCGAAGCGGGTGGAGCCCCGGGCCTGCGGCGGCGCCACGTTCGTCTGGGAAGGCCTCGATCTCCCCGACGACGCGGGCGCCGTGACGGTTCGCGCGTCGGTCCGTTTCCTGCCGGACGGGACGAGCGGCTGGACGATCGAGGTGCAGAACCAGAGCGCCCGGTGGGGCCTGGCCGAGACGAAGTACCCGTACCTGGGCCAGGTGGCGCCGAGCGGCGCGGCCGACGTGCTGCAGCCGCGGCCGGACGTGGGCGCCCGGCTCGTGAAGAACCGGCCGTGGGGCGGCCGCTGGGTCCGGCAGGGCTGCATGGGCTACGCGCCGATGATGACGGCGTTCCTGATCGGCGATGCCGGGCTCTACATGGCGGCGCACGATTCCGAGGCGCGCATCAAGACCCTTCTGCTCTCGCCCGAACACGACTGGACGATTGCCACGCCCGTGGAAGGGGCCGGCCGTGCCGGCCGTGCGGCGGAAGGACCGCGCTTTGAGGTGACGGTCGCCGCGTTCAGGGGCGACTGGTGGCAGGCGGCCCGGCTCTACCGCGCATGGGCGCTGACGACCAAATGGACGGCGAAGGGCCGCATCCTGGACCGGGCGGACTACCCGCGGCGGCTGGCGGAGATTCCGCTCTGGCTGAACATCCATGCGCATCCGGCCGAAGTCTCCAACGTGATGGACCGCGTCCACCGGGAATTCCCCGGCATCGCCGCCGGCATCCATTGGCACCTCTGGCAGCATTCCGGACACGACGTGAACTATCCGGAGTATTTCCCCGAACAGCCGGGGACGAAGGAGTGCCTGGCGTTCTGCAAGTCGATCGGACAGGAGGCGATGCCCTACACGAACGGGCGCCTGTGGAGCGTCCCGTTGATGAGCTATCCGTACGCGAAGCCGTTTGCGATCGCCAGGGAGAACGGTGAACCCCGGATCGAAAAATACGGTCCGCTCACGCCGCCCCTCGTGCCGATGTGTCCCGGCACGGACAGGTGGGACGAGACGCTGAACGGCTTCGCCGGCCGCGTGCTCGACCTGGGGGCGGGCTCGCTCTTCCTGGACCAGATTGGCGCGTGCGCGGGAATCCCCTGCTATGCGGCGGACCACGGCCATCCCGTCGGCGGCGGCACCTGGTATTTCGCCGGCTACCAGAAAATCCTCGCCAAGACGCACGCGCGGTATGCGGCCGCCCAGGCGTTCCTCACGACGGAGGGCAGCGGCGAACAGTGGATGAACGTCGTCGACGGCTATCTCAACGTGACCCAGCGCCAGCCGGACGACGTGCCGTTCTTCCACGCCGTCTACCACGGCTACACGACCTATTTCTGCAGCCCCGAGAACCATGAAGACGACGCGGCGTCCTTCCGCGCCGCGCAGACGCGCGAGCTGCTGTGGGGACAGGCCCTCGGCTGGTTCCATCCGCTGATTCTCGAACAGAAGGAGAAATGCGACCTGCTGCGCAGGCTGACGGCATTCCGCCAGGCGAATCTGGACTGCCTCGCCTACGGCACGCTGCTGGGCGAGGTGACGTTCGCCGACGCCGTGCCGAAACAGCCGCTCACCTGGCTGGGCCGCAAGCCGTTTTGGGCGTGGCGGATGCCGGATCATCCGCTCTCGGCCACGCTGACGGGCGAGATGCCGTCTCTGCTCGGCTACGTGTGGCGGTCGGCCACGACGGGGAAGACGAAGATCTTCTTCGCCAACCTGGCTTCGCGGGCGCAGACGGCCCGCTGTCGCTGGCAGACGGACGAGCGGACGGTCGCGCTGGACGCGGGCGAGCTGCGGGTCGTCGATCTCTGAAGGAGCGTCTGCCGATGACCGTGCTCCATGTGGACATGGACGCGTTTTTCGCGTCGGTGGAGCAGCGCGACCATCCCGACTGGCGGGGCCGGCCCGTCATCGTCGGGGCGGGACCGCACGAGCGGGGCGTCGTCTCGACCTGCTCCTACGAGGCGCGGAAGTTCGGCGTCCATTCCGCAATGCCCAGCCGGACGGCCTATCAGCGCTGCCCCGAGGGCATCTTCGTCAAACCCCGCCTGCACGTCTATTCGGAGGTGTCCCGCCAGGTGTTTGAAATCCTCGGGCACTACTCGCCTTTTGTCGAGCGCGTGTCCGTGGACGAGGCCTTTCTCGACATCACGGGGACGGTCCACCTTTTTGGCGACGCCCGGTCGCTCGGCGAAAAGCTGCGGCAAGAAGTGCGGGAGGTCTGCCGGTTGACCTGTTCGGTGGGAATCGCGCCCAATCGGCTGCTGGCGAAAATCGGCAGCGAGGAGGCGAAGCCGGACGGCCTTTTCGTGATGCCGTTCCAGACCGAGGCGATTCGTGCCTGGCTGGCGCCCAAGCCGGTCAGGATCCTGTGGGGCGTGGGCGGGAAAACGGATGAAATCCTCTCCCGGTACGGCTACCGGACGTGCGGCGATCTCCAGACGGCCGATCCGCGGTTTCTCGATCGCGTGCTCGGTCCGGCGGCGGCGGAATCGGTCCGCGCCCATGCCTGCGGCGTTGATTCCACCGCCGTGGCTTGGGAAGAATGCGCGGAAAAGAGCGTCTCGCGCGAACATACGTTTGACGCGGACGAGTCGGATCGGAACGAGGTCCGGCGCCAGTTGCTGAAACTGGTCGGCGAGGTGGGGTTCAGGTTCCGTTCGCAGCCGCGCTGGGCGAAGACCGGCAGGCTCAAGCTGCGCGACGCGACGTTCCGCACGATCACGCGCCAGGCGCATTTTGCATGGCCCGCTTGCGACGACATGACGTTTCGCCATCTGGTCTTGGACCTTTTCGACCGCGAATGGCCGGAAGGCACGCGACGGACGGTGCGCCTGGTCGGTTTTGGCGTGGCGGACATCGTGGCGACGCGCGGGGAACAGGTGCCTTCGCTGTTCCCCTCGCCATTGGCGGCGCAGATGGCGAAGCGCGAGCGGCTCGCGGCCGCGCTGGACCGCCTCCGCCGGCGATGACGGGCACGGTCCCGTTCGCCCCGGGACCCGCAGATGCGCCCGCCCCTCTCCCGCCGTGACGGCGCGCGGGATTGCGCTTCGGAACGCAGACGCGGTGAAGTCGCCTTCCTGCCGGACATCTTCCGCGCGGCTTCTTCATGGAAGGACCCGCGGGATTTACGCCGATGCAAAAAATGCGCCTATTCTGAGATAATTGCATAAATTGCGTGGGGGGGGGATTTGAAATTATGTACAATTTGCCATTGACGCGCGCATGACGCGCGTGGTATCATGTCTAGCGTCGGCGTGGTGGATGATTCGCCATGTCCGTTGGGTGGTCGCGGTGGGAGCGACTGGTTCGAGGCGAAGATTCGATGAAGAAACTGCGGTTTGTCTGTTCTTCATGCGGCGGTCTGCTGGCGCAGACCGCGCCGCCACTTTCGCTACTTTCGACGCGCGCCATCTCGACACGGCGCGCCGGTCTGCACGGCGTGGATTTCCGTCATGGACGATTGGCGGCAAATGCGCGAGAACGCCGGCTGTGCGGGAATGAGGTGTGACAGGAAGGGCTTTGACAAGGAAGGAGACGGTATGGGAAAAACGACAGAGAGTGGCTGGATGTGTCGCGTTCTGGTGAGCGTCCTGGCGGTGACGGGACTGCAGGCGCGAGCGGCGGGGAAGATCAGCGCGGGTACGGTCACGCCGGACGGCACGAACGTCTGGATTGGCGCGGCGACGGGCGGCAGCATGGCCGATGCCGCCAACTGGCGCGCCGAGTCGCCGGCCGGCTACACGGTCGAGGAGCTCTTCAAGCTGCACTGCGTCTACGATCTGCGCGGCCTCGCGGACGGCGCGGTGCTCGAGAATGACCTGACGACGGGCAACACGTACGCGAATGAGACGTCGTACAACACCTCCGTGTACAACCTCGTCGCGGGCATCATCGCGGACGGCGCGCCGAGCGACACCTGGCGGATCAAGAAGACGACCGGGAAGGGGCTCTTCTTCACCAAACCCTGCTACCTCGACGTCGCGGCCGGCAACCTCGTGTGGGAGGACTCCGCGGGCGACATGTATCCGTACAAGGTTCCCACCAAGCGCGGGCAGGGGACGTTCTGGTTCCAGACCGTGCCCACGTTCTGGGAGTCCGAGGGGATTGTCAGCGAAGGCACGCTCGGTTTCACGAACGGCGTGAGCACGGTGACCTACCGTTGGCGCGTGAAGGCCGGGGCGAAGATCGAGGTCGCGCCCAGCGGCGTGACCTCGATCGCCCAGGTTCTGTCGGACGCGACGGACAATCCCGACACGCAGATCAAGGTGCGTACGGACGCCGTCCTCTCCCTCTCCACGGGCTTCAACAACTACTCGTCGGGCAACAAGTGGTATGGCGATCTCGTCGGCGACGGGACGCTGCGCGTGACGGGTGGCGGCACCCACTACTTCGCGAAGAAGGCCGTCGAGACGCTCTCGTTCACGGGAACCTACCAGCCCGTCCTCGGCATGCTCCAGCTGGGCACGGACGCGGCGCCGCTCGGGCTGAATCCGGCGGCTTCGATCGACGTGGTCGGTTCGGGCTGGGCCCGTCTCTACACGGACGCGACAATCGCCAACCTGACGGGCACGGGGTCCGACGGCGGCGTCCTCTACCCCGCCGCGAACACGTTGACGGTCGACGGCGGCGCCGCGACGAACGTCTATTCGGGACGCCTTGCGGGTGGAGCCTTCGTGAAGAAGGGCGCGGACCACACGCTTGTCCTGACGGGCGAGACGCGCCATTCCGGGCAGATGAAGGTCGAGTCCGGCACGCTCGCCGTGCAGCGCGGGTTCAACCGTCCGGATCTGCGCGCCTACTGGAGTTTCGACGACGCGTCGGACATGGGGCGCGACGATGCGCCGGACGGTCTGCTGTCCGCGCTCGTCCGCAAGGATCCGACCTACCGGCCGAGTCTCGTGGACGATGGCGTGAGCGGCCGGGCCGTCCGCTTCGGCGATCCGTCGAGCATGGCGAACGGCGGCGCGTTCTTCCGCGCGCGGAAGGAGGATGTCTCCCTGAGGTCCGCCCTGCCGCGCGGCGCGGCGCCGTTCACGTTCAGTTTCTGGATGCGCCCCCGGAAGGGCATGTGCGGAAACGGCACGAACTTCATCCTCGTGGATGCCGGCTCCGGAACGGTGACGAACGAGAGTGGCGAGGTGTCGGCGGGCGTGGCCTGGGCGAGCGGCGGCTTCTTCTTCGGTTCGTCCAGGTGGGACGAGGACGCCGGCAGCAAAGCATCGGGTTTGCCCGCCTTCAAGAACCTCGCCTTCTACTGCGGCACGGGGTGGACGCGCGGCGGCATCTGGAATGACGCGGGCGGCAGCGTGCTCTACTCGAATAAGGTCGCCATCGCCAAGTTCGACGACGCCAACTATCTCTTCGACGGCAACTGGCACCACGTCGTCGGCACGTATTCGAACCGGATCATCCGCATTTTCGTGGATGGCGTGCTGAAGGACGAGCGGACGCGCCCGGCGGATTTGGACCTCTCCGCGAATCCCTACCTCCAGTTCGGCAACTACGCGTCGGGCGACTCGGGGCACGCCTACCAGGGCGATCTGGACGAGATCCAGTGGTTCGCCGGTGCCTGGAGCGAGGCGGACGTCGCCGCGGAGTACGCGGCGAAGAACCCACGCCGGCACGCGGCGCCGCTCCTGCCGACGCCGGCCGCGCACTGGACGTTCGACGCGCAGATGTCCGACAAGGGCTACGCGGACGTGACGGGACACGGCTTCGACCTTGAGAACGTCGCCTCCAACGGCACGCTTTTCGTCGCGCAGGAGGACGTCACCTACGCCGACGATTCGTCCTTCGCGGGCGCCGCCGCGCGCATCACCGCCAAGACGAGCTATCTCAAGCTCAAGGACGGCGCCGACCTCTCCACGGCCCTGACGAACGGCGCGTCCTTCACGCTGTCGTTGCGGTGCGGCTATCCGGGCGACGGCTCCTTCTTCATGCTGGGCGACGGCACGGACGCGAACACGCTCTATCTGGGCGACAGCGGCTGCCCGCGCGTGCAGTTCTGGAAGGTCGGTTCGTCATCCTATGCCTATTCCGACTCCGGCACCTATGGCACCAGCGGAAGCATGCCGCAGACGGCGTACTGCTTCGACACGCTCGTCTACGACGCCGTGAACAAGCATCTGCGGATCTATCGCGACGGCGTCCTGCACAGGGCGGCGACCGGCGTCTCGTTCACGTTGAAGCCGACGCAGCTGCAGTGGGGTTCTGTCAACTCGAAGACTTTCGTGAACCTCCGTCTCGACGACATGCGCTTCTACAACGTGGCGCTGACGGGCGGACAGGTCGCCGAGCTGGCGCGGCAGATTCGCCGTGGCGCGGACTCCGGCGCGGACACGAAGGTCCTGCCGGCGGATGCGGCGGTCGAGGTCGCCGCAGGCGCGACGTTCGCGACGCTCGGCGCGAACGACTTCGCGATCGGCACGGTGACGGGCGCGGGCACGGTCGACATCCACGGCGGCACGTCGTTCAAAGCGGCCGACTACACGGGCTTCTCGGGCGCGCTGGCGGGCGCGGGATTCCTGAGCGTGGACGGATCCGCGACGGTGCCGTCCGCGGTGACGGTCACGGCGGACATCCGCATCGACAATCCGACGGTGCCGGTCGCGGCCGCGGGCGGACAGACGCCGTACGCCGAAACGTCGGGGCGTGTCGTCGTTCCCGCCTCGGGCACGCTCACGGTCGCCGGCGCGACGCAGCCCGGGCAGCTCGCCGGCAAGCGGTGGCCGCTCGCGAAGGGGGCGTCCGTCGTCGTGCCGTCCGATCTCTCCGGCTGGACGGTCTCGCCGCAGCCCGCCGCCGCGTGGGAGTTCAAGACGGTCGACGGGGTGCTCTACTTCGCCGTTGGGGGCGGCGGCTCGATCATCATTGTCCGATAGGAGGGTAGGGAGATGAAGTTCCTGGAGGGTGGATTTCTTGTCGTGGCGTTTGGGCTGTTGACTTCGGTCGCGTGGGCCGACGTGCTGTTCTACGACGGGTTCGTCGTGGGCGAGGGCGGCTACACGACGGATTCGGTCAACGGCAATTCCGGTGACGCGCTGTCCGGAAAAAGCTCGGCGGCGTCGACGGGCTTTTCGGGGAACTGGCAGGGCGCCACGGCCACGGTGAAGATGTCGCAGACGGGGCTTGCCATGCCCCAGACCAGTTATCATGGCCAAGACGGCGGCTCTTTGCTGCTGAACTACGAGAACAACGGCTACCGCGCGCTTTCGCATCAGCTCGCGGACATGCCGAGCACCGGGACGGTCTACTTCATGACGCTGATGAAGTGCGAGAGCGGGGCGATGACCGATTATGGCACGGGCGACATGGCGCTGCTCGGCGTCAAACCGGGCAACTCGATCGACGGCACGCTCAGCGGCGTGCAGGCCCTTCAGGCCGCGTCCGGGTTCTGGTTCGGGTTCATGAAGTCGGACGGCAAGGTCTATCCCGTCGTGAAGGTCAATGACTCCGTCACGCCGTTTTCGTCCCAAGTGGCGCAGATGGATGCAACCTACATCTGCGAAGGCCGGATCGAGTATGGCGCCGGAGCGGACGGCGCCGACCGCCTGTCCTGGAACGTCCGCACGATCGACGAATGGGATGCCGCGGAGACGAAGGAGGCGTGGGCCGGGACGAAGGATGTGACTCTCGGGAAGCTGACTTATCTCTCCGTCAGCTATCTGATCCAGACGAAAGGACACGGCATCTGGTTCGACGAGGTCCGCGCGGCCACGACCTACGGCGAATGCGTGGGGCGTCACGATCTGCTTGTCGCGACCGGTCTGCCCGGCGGGTATCGTGCGGCGTCCGGGACGTTCACGGCGATGGCGAACGCGGGCGAGACCGTCACCGCGCCCGAGTTCGTCAATCCCGACGTCACCGAGCGCACGCTCCGCTGCTGCGGGTACGTGATCGAGAAGAAGGTCGGCGCGGACTGGCAGATGGTCGAGTCCGTCGTGACGCGCGCGCACGCCTTCACGGTTCCCGAGGCGTGGCGCAGCACGCCCGATGTGCTGCGTCTGACCTGGCAGTGGGACGAGAGCCCGCGGCTCGTGTCGTGCACGGGCGATCCGGTCCTCATCTCCGACCTCTTCAAGGTCGCGGGGTACGTGGGCGGAACGAACGCGATTCCGGATTCGGACAAGCTGAATCCGTATGCGCTGGCCCGCAATGTCCATTACGACGCGGGCGGGCGTCTGTTTGACGGCCTGACCTGGTACGTTGGCACCAAAGATGCCCGGGTGCTGGGCTACATGACGCGGGAGGGCGGGTCCGACGTGACGCTGAACGTCCCCGCCGACGTCCTGTCCGGCGACGAACTGCTCCTGTGCGAATACCGGCTGTCGCCCGTGTCCTATTGGTCAAATCTGCAAAATCGCATGCCGACGGCGTGGACGCTTTCCGTGTCCAATGTGGCGACCGCCGCGTCCGGCTGGACGGTTGCGGACGCGCAGAGCGGGGTGGACGTCTCGCGTGTGCCGACCGGACAGGACTTCCCTCAAAGCCAGGAGGAAGCGGCGCGCTTCGACTATCCGCTTGAAACGCCCGTCCCGTTCACGTCGGTGAAGTTCTGGCCCACGGATTCGATCGCCTACCAGACCAATCTCGTCGACGGGACGTCGGTCATCGACTGGGGGTTGCTGGAGATCGCGCTGCTGGTTCGCCGGGCCAACCCGAAGGGCACGCTGCGCGTGAGCGTGCCGGGGATCGGGTCCGACGGTTTCAGCGACGGCGACCGCGCGCTGCTGACGGCGGCGGCCACGCTGACCGCGCCGGCGGAGGCGGTGGCGTTGGACGGCAAAACCTCCTACCTGCTGACCGGCTGGGTGTTGGAGACCTTCGACGAGACGACGGGCCTCTGGACGGTTGTCGCGACCGGCACGGAGGCGTCCTACGACTGGACGCCGGACGCGGACGTGCGGGCCCGCCTCACCTGGCTCTACGACCGCGATGCGCCGAAGTACAAGGTGACGGGCGTCTCGGAGCGCACGTCGGACACAGGCCTTGTGGGAACCTGGATCAAGGAAGACGTGTCCGTCGCGCCCGCGGCCGAAGGCGGCTACTATGCGCGGGGAACCGAAGTCACGGTGACGGCGACGCCCGACACCACCGATTTCAGCAAGGGGGGAATCACGGACCAGCGCAACTATCAGAGCCGGTTCGTGCGCTGGATCGGCGACACCGACGGACTCGACGTGGACCTGACGAGTCCGAGCATCACGTTTGCGGTGGATCGTCCGCGCGCGCTGCTGGCGGTGTTCGACCGCAACTGGCTGGTTGTGCCGAACGGCGGAGACCCCATCATCCACAACGCGAACTGGCGCTTCCAGGTGTCGTACGACACGTCCCGGCGGACGGTCACGGTCAAGAACTGGACGCGCGGCTCCGGGCGGCTCAACTTCGACACGCCGGTCTACGACCAGGATGGCCATCTCTACAGCATCACGATCTTCGGCGACGAGGTGGCGGCGTATACGGGCGGCAACCGGAAGACGGTGATCACGGAGCTGATTCTGCCGAAGACGCTGGTCCAGCTGGGCGGACAGTGCTTCCGCATGAACCTGATCACGAACCTCGTGATGGACTGCCCGGTGCTCGTCTCCGTCGGCGCGGCGACGCTGGCGCGGAACTACGACCTGGCGAAGGCCGTGGTCAACATCCCCTCCGTGAAGAGCATCACGTCCTACTATCCCTTCTACAACTGGCCGTGCACGGATACGGATCTCTCGACGTGGAACATCTCCTCGCTGACGAACATCCCGTACCAGATGCTCTGCCAGCAGAATGGAATCGACCGGGCGCAGGCCCACGCCTGCCAGTCGGGGGCGCTGGCGTTTCCGCGCGCGCAGAGCATCGCCGGCTGCGCCTTCGAGAATTTCGCGCAGGCGGCGGAGTTCCATCTGGGCACGGCGGATGCGAAACTGGGCGCGATAGAGGATGGCGCGTTCGGTGGGTGCGCGGCGACGAACTTCGTCATCGGCTGCACGCGGTCCATCACGGTCGGCGCCACCGCCTTCCAGAACCATCTCTCCGGCGGCCCCGAGGCGTTCCGTTTCATTGCCGCCGCGCCGGCTGAAAAGGCGGTGCTGGAGAACTTCCTGGCGTCCAACTCGTCCAACCACATGGCGAAGGTGTACGTGTCGCGGATCCGGAACGAGGACTGGTCGAACTATGTCACGCGCGTCGACGACATTGCCGACGCCGCCGTCCAGGCGCAGGCCGTGGCGTTGGGCGCGGGCGGGGCGTTCCAGACGGACGCCGGCGAGTGGAAGGCGTTCGTCTTCGCCCAGAGGATGCCGTTCGATCCGAACGGTACCTACATCATCGTGCGCTGAGCGTCGGCGGAGACTGGACGATGTCCGTGCGAATGCTTGCTGCTTTTCTGGGGCTGGCGGTTTGCGCCGCGCGCGCGTCGACGTATACGGTCGCGTTGCCGGACGGCGCCACGAATACGCTTTCCGAGGCGTTTGCGAACGGCTACGTGACGAGCGACGACGGGGCGGCGACGGAGGAGGGCCTGCTGGCGGCCGCGGATCTGCGCGTGACGGGCGGAGGACGCCTGGAGATCGACGTGGATCTCAAAACTGCGGGATTCGCGGGGGAGGTCCATGTCCTGCCCGGGGCCATTCTGCGCCTCACCGCGAACGGCGCGCTGGGCGACACGACGTCCGGCACGTTCGTCGCGGACGGCGCCACGCTGGAGACGGAGTGCCTGGACACGACGGACAACAACAAGCTCGCGTTCGCCGGCGAGCGGCTGTCGTTCGCCGGCACGGGGGTGGGCGGACAGGGCGCGCTCATCGCCCGTACGCCAGTGCGGCAGGAGCGCAACGGCGTCTGGGGCGGCACCCTGCTCACGATGACGGGCGACGCGCTGATTGCCACGGTGACGGGGTATCAGGACTTTCCGAACAACTCGTCCAACAACCAGCTGGACATGAACGGGCATACGCTCACGGTGACGGGGGTCGGGAATGAGCAGGGCCGGTTCGTCGGCGGCGTCTGTCTGCGTCCCGTCGTCGTGAATCCCGGCCACATCGTCATCACGAACTGCGGCGCCTCCATCAACGATAACGCGAATCTGGGCGGGACTGCCGCGAACACGCTGACGCTCGCCGGTTACGCCTCCCTGGAACTCTACGGCTACCGGACGACGGGGAAAAAGGCGTGGACGCTGCGCATTCCGTCCTCCAACACGCATGGCGTGCCGCTCCAGAGCTCCAGTCTCGGCGGCGTCTGGGACGGCCCCGTCGTCTTCGAGCGCGGCATGGCGATCCGCTGCAACCCGCAGATCAACGGCGACAATTCCGTCAACACCAACCAATCGGTCTTCGCGGGGAAGATCACGGCGATGGACGCGATTTCGTTCTCGACCATCTATCCGGACTACAAGGCCTCGAACGTCACGCTGGCCTCGCCCGAAAACGACTTCCGCGGGCCGGTCGGCGTCACCAACGTCAATCTCCGTCTTGCCGTCAATGGCGCGCTGCCGAATGCGGTTCCCTCCTTCGCCGTCTCGAAGAGCGCGATTCGCATCGACACCTCGCTGCGGGAGGACGGCTCCGTCCAGCCTTTCGATCTGCCCGTGATGCAGACGGAGGGTCCCGTGACGATTTCGGACGGCCCCGCGAACTTCGCCGGGCTTGACCTTCGTTCCGGCACGACGACGTTCGAGGAACCGGCGCGCGACTTCAACGCCGGCCTCTACGAGGGCTGGCGCGCCTATGCCTACTGGCACAAGGACCCGTACGGCGAATTCACGGAAGCGATGCTCCTCGCCTACCGGGCCAATGCGCACTGCGACAGTGCCGACAACAACGCCACCAACGCCGTGACGCTGGACGTGCGGCTGGCCTCCGAGCACCAGACGTTCACGGATACCGTCCTCAACGAGTGTGGCGCGTCCGTGCAGGCGGCCGGTTATGCGGTCAACTACCAGGGCTACATCTGGAATCCCGATTCGACGAACGTGACCTGGACCTTTGCCGCGTCCGAGAACACCGTTTCGACTTTGTGGATCAACGGCAAAGGGGTCTACGCCCGCCAGGGCGTGGCGACGAGCGCGGGCGCCAACGCCGATCTGCAGCGCGGCAATGCGGTTCTGCAGCCCGGCGCGAACGCATTCTGGTGGCGGATCGGCGTGAGCGGGCAGACCGTCGGACCGAAGACGGCGGTGAAGTCCTGTGCGACGTGGACCGACGCGACGAAGATGGGTCTCGTCTACGACCGTCTGGGACGCAACTCCACCAATCCGGACGACTACGAGCGGCTGGTCAATTCCGCGGACGGCAGCCTCTTCACGTTGACGGTGCCCGGCACGGCGGCCTACGAGGCGCTCAAGGCCCAGATGACGTGCCGTCTTCCGCTGCTGCGCGGCGCGACCGGCACGGTGTTGGAGGCGCGTGGCCGCAAGCTTGAGATCGGCGAACTGGAGGGATGCCCGGCGGTGAACGTGTGCGGGGTCCGGAACCGGTCCGTGAGCGGCGTCACGGTGACGGCGTGTCTTGTCGCGCAGACGGCGGATGTCGCCGCCGGGCGAATCTTCACGACGGATGGGCCGCTGGCGTTCGCCGCGTCGGCCACGGTGACGCTGGAGGGCGAATCGAAGGCTCTGGCGCCGAACGGAATCTACACGCTGGCGACGGCCGAGGGCGGCATCACCGGGTGTCCCGCGTCCGAGAAGGGCGGCATCGCGTTGTCCGTCTCGGATGACGGCAAAAGCCTTCTCGCCCGCATCATCCCCGCCGGCACGCTCATCGTCTTTCGCTAGATCCGATCACGCGCGCGTGCGCCCTCCGTGCCTCAGTTCGCGCGGTGTCGCCGCCGCGGGCGGGCGCGCCGGGGCCGGGTGATCGAAAGGAATGGAAAATGAAGATTCTGAACGCCTTGCTTGTTTTGTCGTTGGCGGGGTATTCCCGGGGCGCGGAGGCGTGGACGCCACAGCCCTGGGCGCCCGAGAAGGGCACCATTGCCGTCGAGATGGACGAGGGGGGCGCCTGGTCGTTCCGGCATACCGGCGTCAAGAACTGGGCCGTCAACATCACCGAGCGCCTGAAGGTCACGCCCGGCGACCGCTATGAACTGGTCTGCAAGACGGCTCCGCTGGGGGAGGCGCCCGCGCGCTTCGCGCTGAACCTCTGCCTGTTCGACGCGACGGGCAAGGCCCTCGACTGGGCTTTCGCCAACGAGACGATGAAGCCCGGACGCGCGGTCGCGACGTCGTTCGTCGTGCCGGCCGGCGTCGCGCACCTCTACGCGCGTTTCCGCGGGGACGGTCCCGCCGCCGCACGGGTGGACGCCTTCTCCCTGACGCGCGTCGGTTCCGTCTTCCCCGAAGGCTACGTCGCCCCGCAGGAACCCGAACTCGCCGCCGCCGCGCAACGCGACTTCGAGACCCGTGACACGTTTGACGGCGACTCCGGCCTGACGGAGGCGTTGCGCGGGAAGGAGGGCTTCTTTGTCCGCGACGTCGCCGCGAACGGCCCCTACCGTCCGATTGCGGAGGCCGCCGACTTCCAGCTCGACGTGACGGCGTCCGCCGCCGTCGGCGGACGGACCTTCGACGTCACCATGCGGGAACGGAACGGCCGCGACCGCGCCGTCTCGCTCGTCTACGCCATCGCGCTGCCGGAGGGACCCATCACCTGGCACGAGACCCTGCGCCGCTCGGAGACCTTCACGGTCGGCGAGCGCCAGTATTCCGTCAGCCAGGGCAACGCCGGCCGCGGACGCCACGCGCGTTGGCCGTTCGCGGCCGTGACCTGCGGGAACCGCGCCTTCGCGCTCGGCATCGACCCCGAGGCGCCGGCCTACCACCGCTTTGGCGCGAACGCCAACACGCGCCAGCTCTACGTCGTCTTCGACCTCGGCTTCGCGCAGGAGCATCCGACGGCGCATCTGCGTTTCCACGCCTTCACCTTCGACGCCGCGCAGGCGCTTCGTGGTGCGCTCGTCGCCTATCGGCGGCTGAACCCCGAGATGTTCCGCGTGCGGTGCCAGCGCCATGGCCTCTGGACGGTCATGGATTCGCTGAAGGACCTGCCCGGCCTCGCGGACTTCGGGTTCCGCTTTCGGGGCCGCATGGGCGAGATCGCGTTCGACGACGAACACGACTATCTGACGTTCCGCTATACGGAGCCGAGCACGTGGTGGGTCTCGGCGCCCAGGGACCGGAAGGAGCAGGGCCTGCCCTTCACACTGGAGGATGGCCGCGCGTACTGCGAGACGCTGGCCGCGCGCGGCTCCGCGGCGATGAGGTCCGCGCGCGCGCAGGCGACGCCGCAGCGTCTCGCCCAGGGCTGGAAGACGAGCGTCATCCGCGACGCCGACGGCGTGATGGTCGGGCAGCCGTGCAAACGGTCGTGGTGCGAGGGCGTCCTGTGGCTCCTCAATTCGGCGCCGGGCATCGGCGGTCCGGACGCGATGAACGATTTCCGCGCGAAGCTCGCGCCCGAGCTCTTCGCCGCCCGCTATCCCGATCCGTTCCCGCAGGGGCTGGACGGTGAATACTACGATTCGGCGGAGATGTACGTGACGCCCTGGTGCGATTTCGCCCGCGACCACTTCGCCGGCATGGCGACGCCGCTTACCTTCGACCGGGACACCAAACGCCCTGCGATCTGGAAGGGCATGATCGCCTACGAATACATCCGCGCGGCCTCGCGGCTTGCGCACGCGAAAGGACGGCTCACGCTCGCGAACTGTACGCCCATCAAATGGTGGTTCCTCGTGCCGTTCCTCGACGTGCCGGGCAGCGAGATCTGGTGGGTGAAGGAGACGGGAACGGGCGGCATCCGCTGGGAACCGATGAACGACGAGGACTTCATGTACCGCCGGTCGATGTGCGGCGGCAAGCCGCTGTGTTTCCTGATGGATGCGCCATTCGACCATTTTACCTACGAGATGACGGAGAAGTATTTCCAGCGGTCGCTCGCCTACGGCGCGCTGCCGAGCTTCTTCACCTGGCACGGCGTCTCGACCTTCGCGTCCAACATCTACTTCAAGCGGCCCGATTGCTACGAACGCGACCGGCCGCTCTTCAAAAAATACGTTCCGCTCTGCCGGACCCTTTCCGAAGCCGGCTGGCAGCCCGTCAACCGGCTGACGGCAAGCGGCAATCCGAAGGTCGTCACCGAGCAGTTCGGTTCGGCGGACGGCGCCTGCTATGCAACGGTCTTCAATCTCGACAGCGCGCCGCAGGAGGTGGACATCAGGATTCTCGCCCCGTCCGTGACGCAGCTGGACGAATGGGTGACGGATACGACGGTCGAGGTCAAGGATGGATGCGTCCACTTCAAGTTGCCGCCAGAAACCGTTCGTCTGCTTTCTTTCCGCCTTCCGGGCGACTGCGGGGCGCGCCAATCCGCCATGGGCGCGTCGGGCGCGCCGCGCGTGCCCGTGGTCGCCGCCGCGCCCGGCCTCCGCACCCCGCGCCGGCCTTCCCGCGGGGATTGAAGGGGCGGGTCCCGTTGACCGTGCCGCGCTGAAAATGCGGCGTCCGGGCCGGATGCGCAGGGGCACCGTGCGCAGGACGTGCTGTCTCCGGCCTGCGGGATCTGCCGCTCGGTGCCGTGTCGTTTGGGGACGGAATGCCACTGTGCCCGATTGGCCGATCCGGTGGGCGCTGCTTGGTCGAGTGAAGAAGTAAGTGGACAGTGGCGAGCGGGCGTTGCGTTTGTCGTTTGTCCGTCCGATTCGCGATTCGCCCCAAACGCGCACGTTTGTGGTATACTGGGTGTCCGTAAGGCTGGCCGTGCCGGTTTCGCTTGGGTTCCGGCTGGTTTCGCGCCGTCCGATCCCGGGCCGCGCCCGTGAGGCGTCGCCGGGACGGGCGGTTCCCGCCCGGCGATTGCCGGGTCGCGGGGCGTCCGGACGTTTGCGGAACGGAACGTCTGGATGGCGGTGGCGAAGGAAGAAGGAGAAGTTCTGAGATGGGAAAAATGGCGAGCGTTTTCGCGGGATGCCTGCTGGGGGCCGTTGCGATGGGCGCCGAGGTCAACGACCCGGCCGTCGCGGAAGAGTGCCGCGTGCGGGCGGGATTGCCCAATGTCCTTGCCAGGCTGGAGGCGGGCGGCAACGTCAGCATCGCCTATCTGGGCGGCAGCATCACGGCGGCGGGAAACGGCTGGCGCAGCCAGACGCTGGCGTGGTTCAGGACGCGCTTCCCCCGGGCTTGCATCCATGAGATCAACGCGGCGATTTCGGGCACGGGATCCGACTACGGCGCCATCCGTCTGTCGGGCGACGTGCTGAAGGAGCGGCCCGACCTCCTGTTTGTCGAGTTCCGCGTCAACGGATCCGCCGGATTTGACTATCCCTCCGTGGAAGGCATTCTGCGCCAGACGTGGGCGGCCAACCCCGAAACGGACATCTGCCTCGTCTACACGATCTGCGAGTCGATGGTGGAGGGGAGCCGCCGGGGCCGGCAGACGCCTTTCGGCACGGCGATGGAGACGATTGCCAACCATTACGGCGTTCCGTCCGTCGATCTGGGGATCGAGGTCGTGAAGCGGCTGGACGCCGGATCGCTTGTTTTCAGGAGCGACCGGCCCGTCGCGGGGAAACTGGCGTTTTCCCGCGATGGCGTCCATCCGGGGACGGAAGGGCACGCGCTCTACCGCGACGTCATCGCGCGCAGTCTGGAGAAGATGTTCAGGAGCGGCGCGAAACCGGGCGCCCACCGCACGCCGCCGCCGCTGCGGCCGAATCCGTGGGAGAAAGCCGTCCTCGTTCCGCCGGAGAAGTTTCTGCCCCTGGACGTCTGGCAGCCGGTGGACGAGGCGGCCGATTCCGTCTTCCGCAGCGACCTGGGCCGGACGAAGGCCATGTTGCGCGGCGGGCGCTGGACGGACCGGGAAGGGGCTTCCTTCTCCATCGCCTGGACCGGCACCACGGTCGGCCTTTCCGACATCCCGCAGGACCTGGCCATGCGCATCGAGGCTTCCGTGGATGGCGGCAAGCCAATCGCCTTCACGCGCCTGCGCACGCGCGAACCGCGCCTCCACGCGCGCTTCTACTATCTGCCCGCCCAGCCCCATGGCCACCACGTGGCCACGTTCACGGTCAAGACGATTCCCGCCGGCCAGCGGTTCTTTTGCGGACAGGCCCTCGTCGTCGGGTCGCTCGACACTCCCTGATTTGGCACTCGGCCTTTCCCGTTTCCGGTACTGACGCATGAACCTTTTCATGATCATTCGCGTGTCGCTTCGGGCGATCTGGCGCAACAAGACGCGTTCGGCGCTGACGATGCTCGGCATCATCTTCGGCATTGCGGCGGTGATCGTCGTATTGGCGATCGGCAAGGGCGCGAGCGCGAACATGGTCGCCGAAATCTTGAAGATGGGCGACAACGTGGTGATGATCTTCTCCGAGCAGCGCCACGTGGCCGGCGGCGTGCACGGCAGCGCGGGCGAAGGGCAGTCGCTGACGACGCAGGACGGGCTGGCGATCCGCCGCGAACTCGCGCACCTCGTGAAAGCCGAGTCGCCGGAAGTGCGGACGTCCATGCAGCTGGTCTTCCAGGACAAGAACTGGAACACGACGGTCTACGGCTGTTCGACCGAGTTCCCGCAGATCCGCAACTGGCAGGTGGCGGAGGGCGATTTCTTCAGCGAGCAGGAGGAGAAATCGTGCGCCCGGATCTGCATTCTGGGGCGGACGGTCGTCGCGAATCTCTTCCCGAACGGCGAACCCGCGGGAAAGACGCTGCGCATCGGCAACATGCCGTTCAAGGTGAAGGGCGTGATGGAGACGAAGGGCGTGGGCGGCATGGGGCAGGACCAGGACGACGCCGTGCTCGTGCCCTACACGACGTGCCGCCGCGTGCTGCAGGCGTCGAAATTCCCCGACAACGTCCGCCAGATCAAACTCTCGCTCCATTCGATGGACCAGATCGACGACGCGAAGAAGGAGATTGCGGCCCTGCTGCGCCAGCGCCATCGGCTGGGCGAGAGGGACGACGACGATTTCCGGATCATCGACATGGCGGAAATCTCCTCCACGATGAGCGGCGTCTCCAACACGATGACCGTGCTGCTGGCGGCCGTGGCGGCGATTTCGCTGCTGGTGGGCGGCATCGGCATCATGAACATCATGCTCGTGTCGGTGACGGAACGCATCCGCGAAATCGGTCTGCGCATGGCCATCGGCGCGACGCCGATGAACATTCTCGGGCAGTTCATTCTCGAATCCATCTTGCTCTCGACCGTGGGAGGCGGCATCGGCGTGTCCATCGGCGTTGTGGGCGCGCAGCAGCTCGGCGGCATTCTGGGATGGCCGATTCTCGTGGAAACGGGCTCGACCGTCATTGCGTTCTCGTTCTCCGCGGTGGTCGGCATGTTCTTCGGCTTCTATCCGGCCTGGCGTGCCAGCCGCCTCAATCCCATCGATTGTCTGCGTTACGAATAGCGAAGTTGGAAAGGACCTGTTCTCAATGAAAAGAAGCGTGGCTGTGTGCTGGGTCGGTTTGGCGTCCGTTTCCCTCTGGGCCGTGGAGTGCCGGCAGATCATGCGTCCGGAACGTCCGATGCGGGGCGACGTGCTCGTGCGCCGCATCCAGGAGATCGACGATGCGGCCTGGGTGGGGTCGCCGCGCGCCGACGCGGCCTTCTACCGTTTCCGCCGGGAATTCACCGCGACCGCGGAGCCGCTCCGGTTCGACGTTTCCGCCGACGAGCGGTTCGTGCTCTGCATCGACGGCGAGGAGATCGCGCGCGGGCCGCATCGCGGCATGCCGACGCGCTGGTACTACCAGAGCTATGAAGTGAAGCTGACGCCCGGACGGCACGTCATCGAGGCGACGGTGTTCCGCCTGGGCGACGCGGCGCCGCTTGCGCAGCTGACATGGCGCGGCGGCAGTTTCATCCTCAAGGCGGAAGGCGCCTACGACAAGGAGTTGACGACGGGACAGGCGCCCTGGCAGGTGGCCGTTCTGGGCAACACGCGGATGACGGGCTGGGGGACGAGCCAGGCGTACGGCACGGGCCACCAGGCGGAGGTGAAGGGGACGGATGTCGTGCATGAACGGCCCGCGACGAACGCGTATGCGGCGGTCCATGTCGTCCAGCCGCCGGTCCGTCCGACGAAATACGCGACGCATGGCCCCGGCTGGCAGCTTTTCCCGACGGAGCGTCCCGACCAGATGCGGGTCGAACGGACGCCGGGCGCCTTCAAGGCGGCCGTGTCCGACGACGATTTCGCCGGCGTCTGGCAGACGGCCGACGCGGCGGCACCGCAGGTGGGCGCGTTCAACGCGCTGCTGCGCGAGGGGCGGAAGGTCGTCATTCCGCCGCAGACGGCGCTGCGCGTTCTCTGGGACCTCGACGACTACTATTGCGCCTATCCGGAACTGAGGACGAGCGGCGGCGCAGGGGCCGTCGTCCGCTGGGGATGGACGGAGTCGTTGCGCATGCGGGACAAGCCGAACCGCCGTTATTGGCGCGCCAAGGGAAACCGCGACGCGTTCGACGGCAAGGACGGCCTGAACTCGTCTACCGACACGTTCCTGTGCGATGGCCGGGCGGACGCCGTCTTCTCGTCGCCCTGGTGGCGGTGCGGCCGCTGGTGCCTGATGAGCGTCAGGACGGCCGCGGAGCCGTTGACGATCGAGGGGGTGAAAATCGTCGAGACGCGCTATCCGCTGTCCATCGAAAACGCGTTCGCCTGCGACGACGCCTCGATTGAGCCGATCCGCCGGATCTGCCAGCGGTCGATGCAGATGTGCATGCATGAAATGCTCTTCGACTGCCCCTACTACGAACAGCAGATGTATCCGGGCGACACGCGCATCCAGTTGCTGATTCTGTCGGCGCTGACGCGCGACGACCGGATGACGCGCTTCGCGATGACGATTTACGACTGCGACCGGCGGGACGACGGCATGGTGCCGATGAACTTCCCGACGCGCGGGACGCAGGAGTCGGCCACCTATTCGATGTGCTGGGCGCTCATGTTCCGCGATTACGTCTACTGGCACGACAACGCCGCCTGGCTGAAGACGCGTCTGCCGGGTCTGCGCAATACGCTTTCGGGACTGGCGCTCTATGCCAACGCGGAGGGCCTGCTGGAGAATCTGCCGGGCTGGTGCTTCATGGACTGGTGTCCGCGCCGCTTCAATACGGGCGTGGCGCCCTGTGGCGGCCCGGGCCAGGGCGTGAGCGCCTTGAACAATCTGCTCTACCTGCTGGCGCTCCAGAGCGCGGCCGAGACGGAGGCCGCCCTCGGCGAAACGGAATTCGCGGCCGCCTGGCGGGCGAAGGCGCAGCGTCTGGGGCAGAAGATTCTCGCCACGTTCTGGGACGAGCGTCGCGGACTTGTGGCGGACACCGTCGGAAAGGACGTGTTCAGCGAACACGCCCAGGTGATGGCGCTTCTGGGCGGCATTCTCGCGCCGGAACAGCGCGCGCGCGCCTTCAAGGGACTCGTCTCGGATGCCGATCTTACGCGCTGCAGCTCGTATTTCGCCCATTATCTCTTCGACGCCTATACGGCGGGCGGCCGAACGGATCTGATCATGAAACGGCTTGACGAGTGGAAGAACTTTCTCGCCCATGGCGCACGGACGGCGTTCGAGACGCAGCAGATCGAATCGCGGAGCGATTGCCATGCCTGGAGCGCGTGCCCGGAATACCATCTGCAGGCGTCGATTGCCGGCGTCCGTCCGTCCGCGCCGTTCTTCGCGAAAGTCCGTATCGCGCCGCAGCCGGCCGCGCTGAAGAAAATCAGCTCCCGCACGCCTCACCCCAAGGGCTTTGTGGAGACGGATCTCCTGTTCGCGGGCGATTCGGTCAAGGGCTCGGTGCTGCTGCCGGAGGGCGTCTCGGGAACGTTCGAGTGGAAGGGACGGTCGCTTCCGCTCAAGCCCGGTCGGCAGACGGTCGACCTGTAAGCCGGTGCGCGCGGCCGGGGATCCGTTCCCGGCGGCGCGGAACCCCGAAACGAAAAAAAAAGTTCCATTCGCACGAATGGAACTTTTTTTTTTTCTGATTGGCTCGGGCGGCTGGATTCGAACCAGCGACCAATTGATTAACAGTCAACTGCGCTACCACTGCGCCACGCCCGAACAGGGTCGAAAACGAGATGTAGTATATCACAGCCTCCGATCCTCCGCAAGGGGGAATGTCGAAAAAATGAAATCGACGCTCCTCTTGCTCGCGCGCGTTGATCGTCGGTTTCACGCGCCGGCTGTCAAGCCCTGACTTCAAGCTGACACGTTCGCGGATGGCGGACATCCCCGAAGAGCCGGCGCCTCCGGCAGATGGCCGAAGTTCACCGCGTTCTTCGGCACGTCCACGATGGCGAATGTGTCCGTACAGGACGGCACGTAGTACGTGTTGATCCAGTGCCGGTCCGAGAACTGAACCCACGCGATCTCCTTGATCGCTGCCTGCACCCCGTGTCCACACACACGAGCCTCCCCATTCCTGCCAGCAATTTCTTCAAATGATGCGGACGTTGCGACAAAACAGCGATGGATGCTTCATTTGGAAGTTCTGGTAAAATGGTGTTTGCGCTTAAGGCAAAAGTCGAGAAA
>JBJEWF010000105.1:0-8314 GCA_051884915.1 Kiritimatiellia bacterium | reverse complement strand
GTGAACGATGAGACGATTCGCTCGTTGATCATCTCGCACAAGCTTTTGGGTACGCAGGAATGGTTCGTCATCCACCATACGGACTGCGGCATGCTGACATTCACCAATCAGGTGATCTACAATCTCCTGCACGAGAGCCTTGATTCGGCCGAACTAGGTCCGTCGGGCTGGTACAACCCGGTCAAGAACGGAGGCGCAGATGCGACGCACATCGACTTCCAGCCGATCTTCAATCTCGCGCAGAGCGTGGTGGATGACGTGAAAACGATTCGCGAGAATCCGCTCGTGCCAAACTACATACCGATCTACGGCTACATCTATGATGTGAAAACGGGAAAGCTCGTCGAGGTCCCTGAAGCAACCAAGGTTGGTGCGGCCGAGAGCAAGTGAGGTCGGTGCTCACGGAGAAAACGGGGCGGCAAGGGGACAGGGACCTTTGTCGCCCCGTTTGACATACTGCCGGACGGATCTTGAATTTTACACCGCCATGACACTTCGTGTCCCAGGATGTGGGATAATACGCGCAACTGCTTGAGGAATGGACCTTGGCAGGAATGAAAGGAGAACGACGATGAAGATGATGCTTACGATTGTCGTGGCGGCGGCGATGGCGTTTGTCGCTGTGGTCTGCGCATGTGCAAAGAAGTCCTGCTGCACGAACTGTACGCCGGGACGGGCTTGTGACTGCGGCTGCGGTCAGGCGACATGCACCTGTGACAAGTCTTGCAGCTGCAATAAGTGATGGTGTTTGCTCTGTCGACACTGTTCGGGGATTGCTGCTCGCCCATGCGCTGGGTGTGTGAGTGTTTCCCGTGCACCTGCATCAAGTGCTGTTGCGTCTATGGCGCGGCAGCACTTGGCGCGGTTTTCGCCATCCTGGGCGTCGTCCGTGTCGTTGTCGGCAAGGAGAGGGTGGAGGTTGTGGGCGGAGACGAGAGAACGCGCGCGGAAATCGCCGCGTTGCTTGCGAAGGCTCATTATCCGGTCTCGTCGGTGGCGGCCGAGAGATGGCAACTTGGTACGGCGACTGTAGATGTCGCGCGCCAGACCGTCACCACGTCCGAGGGTGTCGTTTCACGTCTCACGGGTAAGGAACTTAAGATTTTGCGCCTGTTTTCGGTTGATCCAAAGGCCGTTGTTGCCAGAGAAGCCATTCTCGCCTCCGTCTGGGGGCTCCGTTACTGGGGTACGACGCGTACGGTCGACCAGCATATCGCTCAACTCCGCAAGAAGCTCGGTGTCGACATTCTCTCCGTCCGCGGCGTTGGCTATCGTCTCGCCGATTGACGGGCCGCCGGTCCTTTCCAAGATCACGCGTTTTCCGGGGCGCTGTTCCCGGAAGAGTCGCAGAAGGAGGAGCGCGACGCCTGGACGCACAGGCTGCTGAAGAACCTCAAGGCGTGGGACCGAAGACGCTCATGGACGCTATTGCGGACGCGGAACAGGCGAAGATCGACGACAGGACGCGGCGCGAGACCGTACGGCGCGAATCGGAATACTTCAGGGACCACAGGGAGCACATGGACTACAGGCCGGCGAGGGCGTCCCCATCGGAAGCGGCGCGATGGAGTCGCAGTGTTCGCAGAACCAAAACCGGTTCAAGCGCAGGGGGCAGTTCTGGTCAAAGGCGGCTTTTGCGTCGTTCCTCGCGGCCTATGTCTGGTACACCAATGGTGAATTTGACGTCATATACAGGCAGACCGCATGACAGCGCTACCGCGATTCGGGTGAATTACGCAGATGCGCCCCCCGCTTTCCCGCTTTCGACTTGTCAGATTTGTAATTGACAAAACGGGGGGGGGGGGGTATAATCTCAATTGTCAAAGGTTCAAAAGGAGAACTGTGATGCGGTTGGACGATCTGAAGGTGGGGGTGTGCGCATTCTTCGCCGTTTGCGCGGGTGCGCTCTGGGCCGGCAATCCGCCGGATGGAAAGACCGTGCTATGGGACGAGGCGGAGCAGACGCTTCGCATCACCTACGAGAATGCGACGGGATCGCTCGGCAGCGACTTCTGGATCACCAACCGCGTCTATGACGCGACGACGCTTGAGTCCATCTCCGAGGCGGAGATGGCCACGAAGAAGGTCGCGCGGTTCGTGGTGGACATCACGAACGCCACGCTGCGCGCGTGGTTGCGTTGCGTCGACGCCGCGCCGTTCGAGGTCGACGCGCCGGTCTTCGACATCGTGAACGGGACGCTTGACGTGTGGAATACGGCCCACATGTTTGACTGGGGCTACTATATCAACTACAGCCGACCGCAGACGACGTTCCACGTACGCGAGAACGCCACGATGAGCTTCCGCAACGAGGCGGAGGGCGTCTGCAACTATCTCTATCTCGGCCCGGGCGCGCTGGTCCTGCACGGCGGACGCGTCGTCCAGCCGCCGCTGACGACGGTCGCCAGCAGTTCGCCCGTCTTCGAGAACCGCGACGCGTCCCAGAATGCGAATGCGCTCCGCGTCATGGGCGTCATCCGCGCGGTAGCGAGCGCGAAGGCGTCCGTGATGACGGCCCGCCGGATCTCCCTCGACACCTACTGTTCCCGTTATCCGTGCATCTTCGACGTCGAGGAGGGCGCCGTTCTCGAACTCGACGCGGAGATCATCGACAATTCGCGCGGCGGGAAGCCGTCGCCGTCCGGCTTCGTCAAGCGCGGCAAGGGCCGGCTCGTCCTGAAGCGTCCGTCGCCGATGACGGGCGTCATCAGCGTCGAGGAGGGTACGCTGGCCGTCGCCGAGGGGGCCAGCCTCCCGAACCTCGCGCTGCTGGAGGTGTATGCGGACGCGCAGGTCGAACTCGCCCCCGGCGTGCCGCCGATCCGCGCGCCGCGCATCAACGTGCCCGCCGCGGTGCGCAAGGCCGTGGTGCGCGTCGACGCGACGCGGTACTGGGGGAACGGGTCGGGCGGCGACTGGGACTACTCCGGACTCTACAATCTCGGCACGTCCGGCGGCGCGTTCTCGCGTTCGTCCGACCGCAATGCGCTGACCTTCTCCCCCGGCCTGTTCCGCGGGCCGGACTGGCCGGCGTTCCGCATGAACTGGGTGGACTACACGCTGACGGGCTTCTCGAATCCCTCCCACGCCCTGACGCTCGTCTATTCCATGCGGCACGTGCCGACGACGGGTCGTGACGAGTGGAGGGGCGTCTATTCGATCTACAACAGCGTCGCCCAGTCGGAGGGGCAGGCCTGGAACGCCAACAACGATGTCGCCACCTTCCGTCTGGAGATGCCGAACACGAACTCGGTTGCGACCGTTTACGATGCGCGTTATATCCAGTATCGCGGCACGTGGGGCGAAACGTCTCTTAAGAACGACCGGGGAAGGCCGTATGACGAGGCGTATGTGGACTGTCTGGTGCTGTCGAATCTCACGGCCTCGACGCAGAAGTTCGTCTGGGAGCAGCACTTCACCAACGACATCCAGCGCACGGAGCAGACGCTGTCCGGCTATGACGGGGCGCTGAACCACGATACGTTCCGCCTGGGAACCCGTCCGCGCGACCGGGCGTCCTGCAATCACCAGGCGTTCGGCGAGCTGATGATGTTCTGCGGGGATGCGCTGAGCCCGCAGGAGCTGGCCGACGTCAAGACCTATTTGAAGACCAAGTGGCTCGGCGCGCACGTGCCGAACGCGGGGGACGGCGCGGAGGGCGTGACGGAATTCGACGTCCCCGCCGGACGTGTCGACGTCGCGCAGGGGGCGTCGGCACGCGCCGTGAAGCGCGGCGAGGGCACGCTGGAGCTCGATTCCGTGACGGCCGTCGCGGCCGACCTCGCGGTCGAGGCCGGCACGCTCGCGTTCGTGTCGAAGGGGACGCCGTCCAAGGCCCAGGTGTGGGCGGATTTTGGCGACGGCGGCTCGCTGACCACCAATGCGGCGGGGACGGTCCTTTCGCTCCGGAACAAGGGCGCGCTGGGCGGCACGTTCAATCAGACGTCGATGGACCCGCAGAACTACGGGACGCTCGTCTCGTCCGGCGCGGGCCGTCCGGACGTGATGCGCTGCCGCTGGTCGACCTACGACTTCCTGGACGACCGCCTGATGCCGTCCGACAAGGACAATCTCACCGCGATCGTCGTGTTCAAGCCGCAGACGGAGCAAGCGTGGAACGACATGTTCGCCCTCCTGCCCGGCGAGGAGGTGATGAAGGACGAGTCGCAGACGTTTGCGCCGCGCCTCTACTTCGAAGCCGGCAAAGACAGTCCGTTCTTCGTCGTCTACAGGAACGAGGAGAATAGCGACATCGCGAGCGCGGGGCTTTCCGCGGTGAACGCCCACACGCTGGCCGAGCTGAAGGACACGTTCGCCATTCTCGGCACGGAGATGCCGCCCGAGCGGCAGGTGCTGTATTTCGCCGAGACCGAGCTTGATGCCAACACGAACAAACTGGTACTCACGTGGGCGAGTGCGGCCTGCGCACGCAGCTTCGGCGGTGTGCGCCTGGGCGGCCGGCCGGACGCGCGCGTGACGACGCAGTCCTGGTGGGACGGCGACATCGCCGAGGCGATGGTGTTCAACACGTCTCTCACCGATGCCGAGCGTACGGCCGTGATGGACTATCTGCGCGCGAAGTGGTACAGAGGCGAAGCCGTCACCGCCCCGACCGTGCTGACCGGCACGCCCGCGCCGGCCCGTGCGCCGGGCGGTGCGCTGACCCTCGCCGACGGCGTGACCGTGGAAATCGACGGCGAGTCGGTCGTCGTCGACCGTCTGACGGTTCCCGCCGGGGCGGTGGTCACGCTCGATCCGGGCGAACTTGACCGGACGACGGACGATGGACGTGAATTGATCGAGTTCGCCGATGGCGCGGTTGCCGGTTCGTTTGCCCTGCCGGCCAGTCTGCGCGCGACCTGGAAGGTCAGGGTTCGTGATGGCGTCGTCAGCCTCGCCTACAATTCCGGCTTCTCGGTCATCCTCCGCTAGGGCGCGCGGAACCGCATTCGCAGGACCGACGCATTTGGATTTTTCACTGGCGATCAGTTGACCACACGGTGAATGCGTCGGTCCTAATCTTCAATCAGCAATCTTCAATCTTCAGGTGCGCGGACGGGCTTCGCACGTGTCGCGCACGTGGTTTTGCCGATTTCGCGTACATGTTGAAGGTCGGGTTGAAAGCGCTCAAGGAGACGCGCGTCTGGCTGAGGTTCGCGGGAAAGCTCCTGCGCGATTCATTCATCGAGGAGCTTGCGGCTGAGACGGTTGAAATCGCGAGGATGATGGGTTCAGGCATGCGAAAACGCGGGTCTTCAGGGTGGGCGAAACCCTGGAGACTGAAGATTGAAAATGCGGGGCGACGCCTCAATGACGTGTTCACTAAAAGTGAGTGTTGCTTTCAATGCATCCCCCAAAAAAGATTCAAGTTGCCTGAGCACTGGAGTTCCAGTTAAAACACCCCATTGAGAAACGATCTCGGATTTGGTACAATCTGCGCCGTTTTTCATCCTATCAAGGAAAGAATTCCCGTTGAGAACTGCTCTGCGAATTCTGTGTCTGTTGGCGGTTGCCGGCAGTGCGTTGTCGCCCGGCGGCAAGGCGGCGTGCTCCGGCGGCGCGTCCACTGTCTCGGCGCCGTGCGGCAAGCCGCGCGACTATGCTACGGCCTACCACGACCGCCTCTCCGGCTGCACGGGTTGGACGTGTGGGTGCGCGGTATGTCCTTGGCTGGAGCGGTTGATCTGGCTACGTGCAGACGAGGTCGACCATGGATCTGCGGTGTCCGATACGGACGCCGCGTCCTCAAGGGGACGATACAGTGGTGTCTCGGCCGACTTGGCGCAGGAGCGAATCGCCCGGAATCGGGTTGCGACGCACGAGATCGGCGCGGCGATCGTTCCCTTCGCGTTCGAGGAGGCGATCAAGGTTGGAGTGATCGATCTGTCCTGCAATGCGAAATTCGACGTCGCGTGGTGGCAGCCCGAACTGAAACCCGTGCGCCACGCGAGCGAGGGCGACGGCTTCCTCGCGGGGGCGAAGGGGTTTACGGGCCGATCCGACCGGGCGTTCTCGAACAGGACTTCCCTTTTGTTTGGTTCGATGGCAAAGTTCGCCGCAAACGGCCACGACTACGTTTTCAAGGTCGGCAACGTGCTCTCCCACGGCGTGGGTCTGGCGTTCAGTTGCCGGTTCTGATACACAACGCAACGCGAAGGGAGTTCCAATGAAGAAAGTTCTGATCACGGGCGTCGGCATGCTCTGCGCGAGCGGCAATGGCAAGGACGCGGCCTGGGCGAATATCCGCGGCGGCGTGCCGGGCATCGGACGCATCACGAAGTTCGATCCGTCCCGCTGCACGTCGCAGGTCGCGGGCGAGGTGAAGGACTTCGAGCGCTATGCAATCGGCTCCGGACTCGTCGACCGCCGTGCGGCCCGGCACATGGCGCTGTTCTCGCAGTATGCGGTCGCGGCGGCCGTGGAGGCCTGGCGTGACGCGGGATATGGCGAGGCGAACCGTCCGGACATGAAGCGCGTCGGAGTCCTCTTCGGCAACGGCATCGGCGGTCTGGACGTGACGGGCGAGAACTACAAGATTCTTTTCGACCGCGGCCCCGACCGTCTTTCGCCGTTGGCCGTCCCCGAACTCATCCCCAACGAGGCTGCGGGCAATGTCTCGATCGCGCTCGGCGCGAAGGGACCCGCACATGTGGTGGTGACGGCCTGCGCGTCGTCGACGGACGCCATCGGCTTCGCGCTCGACATGATCCGGGCGGGACGCGCGGACGTCGTGGTCGCGGGCGGGACCGAGGCGACGGTTACCGAGTTCACGATTGGCGGATTCATGAAGATGAAGGCGCTTTCGACACACTACAACAGCTGTCCCGAGACGGCCTGCCGCCCGTTTGCGAAGGGACGCGACGGCTTCGTAATGGGCGAGGGTGCCGCGGTGCTGATTCTTGAAAGCGAGGCGCACGCCCGCGCCCGTGGAGCGAAGGTCTATGCGGAACTCGCGGGCTACGGCGCCTCCAGCGATGCCTACCACATCACGGCGCCCGATCCGAGCGGAGAAGGAGCCGTGGATGCGATCCGCACGGCACTCGCCGACGCGGGCGTGTCCGACTATTCGGCGGTCGACTACATCAATGCGCACGGCACGGCGACGCACCTCAACGACCAGATGGAGACGAAAGCGTTCAAGACGGTTTTCGGCGAGGAGGGGGCGAAGCGCATCAGCATCTCGTCCACGAAGTCGATGCACGGGCATCTCCTTGGCGGTACGGGCGCGCTTGAGGCCGCCATCACCGCGCTCGCGATCCGTGACGGATTCGTTCCGCCGACGATCAACTACGACGAACCCGATCTCGACGTCGACGCCGCGAAGGGCGAGGTGCCGCTCGACCTCGACTACACGCCGAACATCGGCGCCCCGCGCGACATCCGTGTCGCGCTCTCGAGTTCGCTCGGTTTTGGTGGACACAACGGCATCCTCGTTCTGAGGAAGTACGACGCCCGCACCGATCTCCCGGACACCGTCCGCGCCTAACCACGCACGCGTTGCATCCGAGTCATAGTGGCGCATCCTCCAGGTCGAAATTGAACGCCATCCAAACGGGGATGGGGGATGCGTTGCGGTGGTCTGTTGCCGTAATTCCGTCGATGGGCGCGGAGGACCGCGTTTTCGTGCTGTCGCTATGCCGTGCCAAGTCTCTGCGCCCGACTCAAAGAACCGGAGAAGAAGCAGAGGCTTCAAGCGCGGAAGAGTTCAAGGTCCTTTGCCAGACCGTTCTCACCGATGCATAGGGCCGTGTGGCGGTATCTGGCGGTGGGGCTACGGCACGCGAAAAGATTGTGGCAATTGGGTGGCTAGTATTAAGTTCAGGACTCGCCGATTTACGGGGCTTTCTCAATATGGCGGGTTGTGGAAAATACGGCATTTGCAAACCTACGACGCCCATCCCCCCCCCCCCCCTAAAATGGGGGGGGGGGGGGATGGTAAATTGCCATCCAGACGGGGCAATTTCAGAAGATGGATTCGGGCGGTCTCGGCGGTGGTTCGGACGTTTCCGCCGTCATCTGCTCTCGGGTCTGGAATAGCGGCTCCTGCCCCTACAATTTTCCGACATCGGATGTTGTGGGAAAACAATAAATTTTGATATACTGACCGTGACAATTTGCGCTGGGTTATGTATGGATGAAAACCCTTCCTGCATATGCCCACAGGATGGGTGTATTTGTCAAGTATTCACGCATACTTGACAAACGCGGAGCGCATCAAAATTTTGAGATGAATACGGGAAAAGTTTCAAAAATGAATGAATCTTGGCATGTTGTGCATGTCAAACCGCGAGCAGAAAAGAAACTGCGGAGTTTC
>JBJEWF010000104.1:0-8369 GCA_051884915.1 Kiritimatiellia bacterium | reverse complement strand
GGCGCAGGGTGGAAATGCGGCTTGCCGGTCAAGCCTTTCTTCTGGCCCATGGTCCGCGGCGGAATCCCCCACCAGAAACGCTCGGGCCGGGCCGCGTAGATCGTGTCTTTCGCGTGCAAGTCGCCCCACATCGCGGTGATGTTGGTGACGACTTTGATCTGCAATTCATGTTTGCCGCCTTTGAATTTCGCCGGGATTTCCCACTCAAACGGCGCCCAGGCCCTGATGCCGAGGCTTTCACCGTCGACCAAAACCTCGGTGAAGGCGTCGTTGGAGTTCAGCGACAGGAAAAGCGCGCCGTTCGCGTCCGGGATCAGGGCGTCCATGCAGTAGCTGGCCGCACCGGTGAAGCCATCCAAGCCGAGCGTCGCAAGGTCTTCGCCGTGGCATGAACCGGGCAGGTCGCCGATGCGGTCGTGCTTGTCGCTGAACTCGCCGATCATCACCACCAGGGGCAGGAAGTAGTTGCCGTCCTCGAATCCGTCGGACAGCTGGAAGCGGTGTTCGCCCGCGGAAAGCGACATTTTTCCAGTGGACTTGTAGATCACGGAATAGTTGCGGGGCATTTCATCCGCCGGATTTTCCGCGCGCAGGGGGATGCCGTCCAATGTCACCGCGGACTGGCTGGCCGCTTCGTCGAGCAGGGCGAAGCGAATGCCGGTCATGGGCTGGTCGAGAACGATGCGCGCGACGCGGTTCGAGGTGAACGCGATGCGCTTGTAATTGGCGCGATCCAGCTTGAGCGCGTAGGGCGGGTCGAGATCGTGGCGTTTTTCCGTCGCGGTCGCGGCGGTTTGCTTGCCGCCGGACGACGTGATCTTGCCGCGTTCGAGTTCCAGAATGCCGCGATGCGGCAGCGTGACGGGCATTCGGCCGAGTTTGGTCACGGCGAAAAGTTCGCGCGGCGCCGTCGACGGCGACATGTTCACCGCGACGCTCATGCCGTCATCGTAGTTTCGCAGCAGCAAGTCGTTCGCCCAGGTGCCGTCTTTTTCTTCAAGGTGGAGCGGTTGGCCGTTTTCCGCAATCAGCCTGTCGACGATTTTCTCGGGCGAGTCGTAAACTGTGCGGCTGCGTTCTTCAAGGATTCGGTTGTCGGCCGTGAACGAGAAAACGTATTTCTCGTCGGGATCGTCATGTTCGGCCGCAATCAATGTCGACAGCTGGGCCAATTGCAGCCGACTCGTCAACTGGCTGATTTTCGGCGTGAACGTGCCGGAATAGCTCCACCGGCCATCGTGTTTGGCGCAGTGGGCATTGCGCGCGGAAAGACTTTGCGGATAGCGGATGGCGATTTCGTTGTGGAATTTGGGATTCAAGGCGTATTTCGCCGCGCGGCGCGCCTCGTCGGCAAGCACCCTCGCGCCGCCCTTCCACCAGGGCTGGTACGCGCCAAAGGGCGCCAGATAGGCATTGCGCTTGTAAAGACCCTTCATGTCCAGCGAGTCCATCGAGCAGAGGTATTTGCTGATGCCGAAGAGCGCGCTGATCCAGAAATATTGGCGGATCTTGGCCGCGGTGGTGTCGGCCGGACCGAGCGCGAAGAGCTCGATGATCGCGCCGTTGCCGCGTTTGCGGGCGACATATTGCCCGATGGAATAAGTGTAGACCGATCGATACCGGGTGCGGCAGACGATGTCGTCTATTCCCGGCAGGGTCAAGCCGCTTGCCACGGCGAGCAAGTTACCGTTCAGAAAGCAGGTCGACAGGACGCTTTCTTCCGCGATCATGTGCCCGGTCGACTCAATGCCCATCTCGCGCGCTTTCGCGGCAATCTGGTCGCAGTAGGCCATCCTGAATTGCCGGCCATGGAGTTCGGCATACGTTTCCCAGACCTTGGCGGTGATGTCGTCGCTCTTTCCGCCGCTGCGGATCCAGGTTTCGACATCGCGGCGGAAATCCCTGCCGGTGGCCATGAAATAGTCGTTGGAAAGGGTCGACCAGCTTCTCACTTTCGCGATTGGCTTCTTGTCGTATTTGATGTCATAGGGATGTCCCGGCTCGTCGGTGAAGATGCCCGTGATGACGCCGTTCCGGCACCAGCGCCCAAGCCGCTGTTGGTATTTCTCGTGGGTCAATTCGATAAAGCGCGTCATCGCCGCTGTCTCCAGGACGTTTGCGCTTTCCTCTTCGCCGAGGAAATGTTCCCAGTGAAGGGAACCGTCCGCTTGCTGGAAAACGGCGTCTTCGCAATAGCGGAACGCGGCATTTTCCCTGCCGACCTGTCCATTGGCGCGTCCGCTCGGCCATGCGAACTCGTCGTAGAGAAACACCTTCAAACCTTTTTTCTCCGCTTCCCGGCACAGCACCTCGTTCACGTGGAGCCATTCTTCGCCCATATACTCGTATTCGAGGCCGTCGCGGGCATAGATGGTAAAGCCGTCGACGCCGGCATCGGCGAAAGACTGGACGCGATCGACCAGTTCGGCGTCGGTGGGTTTGCCGGTAATCGCCAGAAACACGTACAAGGCGTCGTTGGCATTGGCGCCTCCGGCGTTGGCCACAAGCCGCTGCGGCACAATGCAGCCGGCAATGGCGAGGACGGTCGATACGATCGCAGACGCGCTGCTGTTTCTGTTCATGATGGCACTCTCCGTGAATTTCCCCTCGTCGGCAAATCTCCGGCCTAGCCGACAGTGGCCAACGGCCTGTCCGCACGTCGCGTTTCCCCGTTTCAGGACGCGTGCATACTACCATTTTACCGGGCGACTTGTAAAGGTGCGGTCTCGGCAAGCGATACGCGCAACCTCGAACGCGCCGTCCCGGACAAGGCGTCGCCTTTCCCGGGGCGACGCGGGGGATGCGCAAAAGGACCGGCTGGCCGACACCTTGGGCGTCCCCCTCGTCCCCCGCCCCGCCGCCCTTGGTGCCCGGAGAAAACCCGGCCGGCAAAGGGGGGCGCCCAGCCGCCCTGAAAGGGCGAGGCGTTGCCGGACGCCCGAGGCGTGTGCCGGTGTTGCAGCGCGGGAATCGCTTCCCGCTCGGTTTTGTCGTTTGTCGCCGGCCGATTCCATGCTATAATGCGCGCATGAGAAAGAGCATCGTCATGGGATTGCTGCTGGCTGCGGGCGGCCTTTTCGCGGCCTTGGAATTGCAGGTCAGGGAGGATGCGGCGAATCTGTTCGGCGCGATTTCCCCGGTCCCGGCCTGTGGCGGACGGGCGGCGTGCCTGCTGCTGGACGGAACGACGCTCTATTGCGGCGCCAATCGCGCATTGTGGATCTTCGACGTCCGCGATCCCGTGAACCCGCGCCTGGCGGGCGTGGCGAAGGGAATCGGTTCGCCCCGGCAGATTGCCGCGGAAGGCGGGATGGTCTACGTGGGCGCGCGGGAGACGGGCGTGTGGATCGTCGACGCCCGCGATCCGGCGCGGCCGACGGTGGCGAATCGCTTCGACACGGTCGAGCTCGCGACGGGCATGGACGTCTGCGGCGGCATTCTCTTTGTCGGACAACGCCAGAACGGCGTCGAGTTTGTCGACGTCCGCGATCCGATGAACCCGGCCCACATCCGTCTGGAGAAGACGGATGAGAGCCAGAGCGTGTGGTATCGGGACGGCTGGCTCTATTCGGGCGACTGGGGGGCCGGCAGGATCACGACAATCGACGCCCGCGACATGGCGGCGGTGAAGACCGTGCACGTGGCGCCGCTGAAGGGGCATGGCGACGGCGTGGCCGTTCTGGGCCGCTATCTCTATGCGGCGACGGGGCACCACTCTCACGACAAGACGCGGACGAAGGACGAGAACTGGGGCAACGGCCACGGGCTGGAGATTTTCGATCTGGCCGATCCGTCCCGGCCGAAATTCGTGTCGCGCGTGCAGTTCCCGCGCTTTTGGCAGCTGGGCGGCGACTGGTGGACGCCGCGGCCGAGCGCCGACGGGCGAACGGTCTTCGTGGCGGACACGCACAACGGGCTCTTCGCCGTCGAGACGTCCGACCCCGTCCGGCCGCGCCGGATCGGCCATCTCGTCGTCGTCGATCCCGCCCGGCCGGACCCGAAACGGCCCTCGGCCATCGTGAACTACGTGGCGGTGGGGGACGGCGTCCTGTACGTGGCGAGCGAGGCGGGGCTGTCGGTCGTCGCCTGCGGCCGGGCCCGCGCCGTGGCGCGTTTCCGCGGGACGCCGCCGCGCCATCCCGAATTCCGCATGGACTATCCCACGCCGGCGACAAGCCGTTTTTCGGCGTGGCTTCCGAAGACCGGCGGCCAGCTCCGCGGCGCAGCCGTCCATGGCGACTACTGCTATGCCGCCTGTGGACACGCCGGGCTTTCGATTCTCAAGAGCGGTTCGCCAAGTCCCGCGGCGGAGACCCTGGTCGAAGCCGGTCGGCTGGATCGCCCGTTCGTCGGCGACGCAAAGGTGAAGGACGGGCTGCTCCATGTGGCGGAGGGGCTGGACGGTTTCGCCATCTACGCGCTCGACGATCCGGCCCGGCCCCGTCTGCTGCGGCGGGTCGGGGATTTTGGCGGCAGGACGTGCTGCGCCATCTGGATCTGGGCGCCGCACGCGCCCTATGTCATCGCGTCCAACCGGCAGGACGGCTACCTGTTCTTCGACGCGCGGAAGGATTTCCGGTTCGTCTACGCCAGCGCGGGCGGGTGCCCGGGCTGGGACCGGTACCTGGCGGACGACGTCGTGGGCGGCCGCTGGCTGGCGCAGTCGACGTCGAACACAGGCTTCAAGTGGATTGACCTGGGCGGGGAGAAGCCTGTCGAGTCCGTCGTCTGCCGCGGTTTCAATCGCGCGGGCCTCAACGACGGCTGCTGCGCGTTCAGGAACGGGAAATTGCTGCGCACGGTCCGTGGCAGGATGGTTCTGCTGGAGCCGGGACAGCGGCCGAATGCCGACGGGTCCGACTGGAAGGAGATCGCGGCGCTGCCCAAGATGACGCCGAGCGGCACGGGTCAGCCGGTCTGGGACGGAGGGACGAAACTCGCGTTGACGGCGCGCATTGAAAAGCGGGTTGGCCTCTATGACGTGTCGGACGACCGGCATCCGGCGCTCGTCTGGACGGAGGCCGTGTCGGGCAATCCCGATACGGCGCTTTTCTGGAAAGGCAAGGTCGTGGTCCCCTGCGGCCATCAGGGGCTCTTGATCGAAAAATGAACCTCGGTGGCGGAACGCCCGTTTGATCGGGAAACGCCACGGATGAAAGGATTGGCATGGAAGCATTGAAGGCAACTGGTATCGTCCATTCGTTTGGCCGGGGAGACGCCCGGACGGACGTCCTGCAGGCGTTCGCGCTGACGGTCGCGCCGGGTCGTTTCGAGGCGCTGATGGGGCCGTCGGGCAGCGGGAAGTCGACGTTTCTCCATCTGGCGGCGGGATTGCTGACGCCGGTTTCGGGCACGATCGAGATTGGCGGGCGGAACGTGACGGCGATGTCCGATGGCGAAGCGACGAAGTTCCGGCGCCGGCACGTGGGCGTCGTCTTCCAGAATTTCAATCTCGTCGACACGCTGGACGTCATGGAGAACATCGCCTTGCCGGTCAGGCTGGACCACGGACGGCCCGATGCGGAACGCCTGGACGCCCTCGTCGGGAAATTGGGCCTCGCGGGCCGGGAGAAACGCCGTCCGTCCGAACTCTCCGGCGGGGAACGGCAGCGCGTGGCGATCGCGCGGGCGCTTTTTGCCGAGCCGGACGTGGTTCTGGCGGACGAGCCGACGGGAAATCTCGACGTCGCCGCGTCGCGTCGCATCTGCGACTTGCTGGCGGCGCTCAACAGGGAGGAGAAAAGCGCGATCCTTCTCGTCACGCACGATCCCGTCGTGGCGGCCGCGGCTTCGCGCGTCCATTTCCTGAAGGGCGGACGGATCGTCGCCGCGTTCGACACCCGGCACGATCCGGCGGAGATCTCCCGGCGCTATCTTGAGGTCTACGGCTGAACGCGAATCGCCGGGCGCGCCCCGATTCCGCCGGTTGCCGGGGCCTTGGGCTTTCGCGGTGGATTCCTGTTGAAGGGGCGGGGGAATTTGCTATAATTCCGCCCCGTCCGCAGCGGTGTTCCGGGGCGGCCACAAGGCGGTCGGATGCGGAATGCGGACGGCAAGGAGCTGTTTGAATTGAAAATTCTGGCGATCAATCCTGGCTCGACGTCGACGAAGGTGAGCCTGTTCGCGGACGAGACGTCCGTTTTCGAGAAGAATCTGTTTCACGACTCTTCGGTGCTGCTCCAGTTCGCGAGCGTCAACGACCAGTTGCCGTTCCGCCGCGGCGTGATCCTGGACGCGCTGAAAGAGGAGCATGTCGATCCCAGGGAGATCGACGCGTATGTCGGCCGTGGCGATGGCGCGCACACGCAGCTCGGCGGCGTCATGCTCATCGACCAGAGGCTCTACGACGACATGGCGGCCTGCGTGGGCGGCTCCGTCCATCCGGCGCGGCTGGGGGCCATGCTGGCGTGGCAGTTCGGCCGGGAATTCGGCAAGCCGGCCTATACGCTCAACGCGGCGAACGTGGACGAATACTGCGAGCTGGCGCGTCTGACGGGGCTTAAGGGCGTCTACCGCACGGCGCACACGCATGTCCTCAACCAGAAGGCCGTGGCCGAATTCCACGCGAAGCGCCTGGGGAAACGGTACGAGGACTGCAACTTCATCGTGGCCCACATCGACGGCGGCATTACCGTGGGGGCGCACGAAAAGGGCCGGATCGTCGATGCGACCATGGGCGCGGACGGCGAAGGCGCGTTCACGCCGACGCGCATCGGCTCCGTTCCCGTGCTGGAGCTTCTTGACTACGTCGACCGGCATTCAACGGCGGAGGTCCGCCTCAAGTGCGCCCGCGCGGGCGGTTTCGTCGATCTGTTCGGAACCTCCAACTCCGACGCCATCCATGCGCGGGTCGATCGGGGCGACCGCAAGGCGACGCTGGTCTGGAACACGATGATCTACCAGATCTGCAAGATGATCGGCGAGATGGCCGTCGTCCTTTCCGGCAAGGTGGACGGCATTCTGCTGACCGGGGGGCTGCTGCGCTTTCAGGACGTCGTCGACGGCATTGCGCGGCGGTGCGGATTCATCGCCCCGCTTGGCGTATACCCCGGCGAAATGGAGCAGGAGGCGCTCGCCCTGTCCGTTCTCAAGGTCCTTCGCGGAGAGGCCGCGGCGCGGACCTATACGGGGCACGACGTCTGGAACGGCTTCGGCGACATCGATCTCTAGCGGAGCTGCCATGAGTCTCGTCGATCGCATTCGCGCCCGGGCAAAGGCCGAGATCAAGCGGATCGTGCTGCCGGAAGGCGCCGAACCCCGCACGCGCGCGGCCGCCGCCATCCTGGAACGGGAGGGCCTCGCCGAACCGGTCCTGATCGACGCCGCGTTCAAGGCCGCGAAAGCCGACGAATACGCGGCGGCGCTCTACGCGCTCCGGAAGGCGAAGGGCCTGACCGAAGAGGGCGCGGCGAGACTTGTCGCCGATCCCATGTACTATGGCATGATGATGGTGAAGACGGGCGATGCGGACGGGCTTGTCTCCGGCGCCGTCCATTCGACGGGCGACATGCTTCGTCCGGCCCTTCAGATCGTCAGGACGCGGCCGGGCATGAAACTGGTCTCGTCCAGCATGCTGATGGAGTTTGCGAACCGGGACGTGGGCGAAGACGGGCTGCTCGTGTTTTCCGATTGCGTGGTCAATCCCTGCCCGAGCGCCGAAGAGCTGGCCCACATCGCCGTGGCGGCGGCGGATACGGCGCGGGGACTCTGCGGCGTGGCCGAACCCCGGGTCGCCCTGCTGTCGTTTTCGACGAAGGATCGCGCGTCGCACGAACTCGTCGCCAAGGTGCGGCAAGCCGTGGAGATCGCGCACGGGCTTGCGCCCGGGCTGCCGCTGGACGGCGAACTCCAGCTTGACGCCGCCCTGGCGCCCGAAGTGGCCGCCCTCGCGGCGGGGGACAGTCCGGTCGCCGGCCGGGCCAACGTCCTCGTCTTCCCCGATCTCCAGGCCGGAAACATCGGCTACAAGATTGCCCAGCGCCTTGGCCGCGCGGACGGATTTGCGGTTCTCCAGGGCCTCGCCCGGCCCTGCAACGACCTCTCGCGCGGCTGTTCGGTCGACGATATCGTCAACACCGTCGCGATGACGGCGGTCCAGGCCGCCTGCCGCTAGGCCCGGCGGAAGCCGGCGGCGGCGCGGAGTCCGAAATCCGGCAGTCGCGCCCGTCGCGTGACGGGCGGGAACCGCGCGAGGGTTTGGCGGTTGTTCCCCAAACCGCGCTCCCAAGAGCGCATCAGCCCTATTGACTTCCACCACGAAATTAGTATACTTCCCGTGTCCCTTCATTGGGGATGTTGTGCCCTGAAACGGCGAGCAAAGGGAAGGACAATGGCAACATACCTTGATCCAAAGGCAGACTTGGCGTTCA
>JBJEWF010000103.1:0-36677 GCA_051884915.1 Kiritimatiellia bacterium | reverse complement strand
ACGATAGTGGCAGCGTATCAACAGAAACTCATCCCAGACTTTGCCACATTACCTTAAAGTTAAACGGGAAAGTTGAACGCAGTATAACAGATTCTCGCGAGTCTGTCACCCCTGCGATGACGGCACCCTTATCCCGGAAAATCCGGGATAAGGGTGCGCGTGATTTCGTATTGCCTTGCCGCCGTCCGAAATGGTATGATTGGCGGGCCATGGCGAAAAGACCTCTCCAGATGAAGCCGACCCCGTGAAGCGCCGCACGAAAAAGAAAACGATCCTGCGCGCGCTGCGCATGCCGTTCGAATGGTTCGGCATCGCGCTGGGTTTTGCCGCGTTCGTGTTCGCGACGCGGCGGACGATGCTGCGCATCTGCGATTTCGCCGCGCTGGCGATGCATACGTTCGACCGGCGCGGCAAGGAGCTGGCGCGCGAGAATCTGGTCGCCATCTACGGCGCCCTTCCCGCGAAGGCGGACCTGATCGTCCGCCGCGCGTACCGCAACATGGCGCGCTCGGTCGGCTACGCCTTCTGGACGTGCGTCCGCGCGCGGAAACGCGCGGCTGCGGCGGGCGAGATGGATGCGCGCGGCAGGGACTTTCTCGCGCGCAACCGGCCCGCGATCACCGTCTCGGCGCATCTGGGGTGCTGGGAGATCCTGTCGCAGCTGGCGTTTCTCGAAGGCCATTCGATGGTTTCCGTGGCCAAGGCCGTCGGCACGAAGGGCATGACGCGCCTGCTGATGCGCGCGCGCCGCTCGATCGGGCAGGAAATCGTCCCGGCGGAAGGCGCGTTCCGGCCGCTCATGAACGCGCTCCGCCACGGCAAGTCGCTGGGGCTGCTCATCGACCAGTGCGTCGATCCGCGCGAGGGGGGCGTCTGGGTGCGCTTCTTCGGCCGTCCCGTGCCGGTTTCCTCCGCGCCCGCGTTCTTCTCCGCCAAGAGCGGCGCGCCAATCGTCATCGCCTGGTCGCGGCCGCTGCGCGACGGGCGCTGGCGCTGCGAGGTGCTCGCCGAGTATCCGGGCGCGGACGCGCGGAAAGACATCTGGCGCACGACGCAGAATTGCCTGTCCACGCTTGAGCGCGCGATCCGCCGCCATCCGTCGTGCTGGGTGCTCAACTACCGCTATTTCCGCAAGCGAATCAAGCCCGAGGAACTGCGCCAGCTCGAACAACGGGAGGGGCGCCGGTCATGACGCACGGTCCGCGCGTGCCGGGCGGGCGGGGAAAAGAGGTCAGCCGCTGATGTTTCTCGGACAGTCGCTCTACGCCTACCCGCTGTGGGCGGAAGACGTCGCCGCGCTCGACGATCTGCCGCAGCCGCCGCGCGGCAGGGATCTGCCGGAGGATCCCGTCATCATCCTGATCCGCCCCGGCGCGCCGGACGCGCTGGTGCGCGGGCGCCGTCTCGTCGCGGCCGCCGCGGCGGCGGGGAAGTACATCGACGTGCGCGTCGTGTTCGTGCCGACAATCGGCCCGTACAACCTGCCGGCGATTTTCGTGCGGGCCCTGCGCCACCGCCACCGTTTCCACGGGACGGGGATCTACCGGATGCGCGTGCGCGCCCTGCGCGAGATGGGGCTGGAGCGCGCCCTGCGGACGCTCGACAACCCCCAGCTGCGCAAAGGGGCCGACCGTGCCGGCGTCATGCGCAACTTGCAGCGGAGCCTGCGGGAAAACGGCTACGACTATTCGCGGCCCGTCGACATCATGCTCTGCCGCTCGCGCGGGAACGCCGATTCGCTGCGCCAGGGACACCACCGCATCGGCGCCTGCCTGGCGTGCGGCATCGAGACGCTGAGCGTGCGTTTCTCCGCGGCGGGCGCCCTGCCGCGCTGGATGGTCGGCCTCGTGGGGCGTCCGCGCGAGCGCATGGACATCGTCCGCTCGGCGCTGGAATCGCGCTACGCGGTCGACATCGAGCGGCTGGTGCCGTGCGAGCGTTCCAACGGCGACTCGGTGATCGTCGTGCCGAAGAAAGGCGGGCGCTTCATCGCGCAGATCCACGACCAGCCGCTGCCGCGAATCGGCCTCGCGTCGGTCGTCGCCGTGCCGCTCGTGGTGATCGGCGCGCTTTTCATCGACCTCGCGGTGATCAGATCGGCGCACGGAACGCATTCGATCGTCGCGTGGAGCCAGTTCATCTTCCCCGTGCTGTCCGCGGCCATGATGATCTGCCTCGCCGTGTTCGAGCGTGGCGTGCGCGCGGCCTACTGCGCGCTTGCCGGCGTCTTCGCCGCGATGTCGTTCTACGAGCTGCTGCGCGACATCGAATCCGTGCACGGCGACTGGATCTGGATTTCCGCCGCGCTGGCGGCAACCGTTTTCGCCGCCGTCTGCTTCTGCCGCTCGTCGCGCAGCTTCGTCCGCGGCGTCAAGCGCATTCGCCGCCAGCGGACGTTCGCCGTCCTGCCGCTCGGAATGGCAATCGTGCTGCTCGCCTCGAAATTCGTTTCGAGCCGCGAATTCATGTCGTTCTTCATGACCGACCCCCGGATCGTCCGCTGGCGCTCCCTCTTCGAGGAAGCGACCGAAATGCTCGGCTACGTGATGCTCTTCGGCTGGTCGTTTGCCTATTTCTGCTCGCGCATCCGCGAAAGGAAACGGTGGTGAGGCGGACCGTCGTCAAGATCGCCGGCGGCACCGTGTCCCGTTTCATGGGCGGACGCGGGCTCGACTGGGGCGACGATCTGCATTTCACGTGCGATCCCGCCGCGCGCGGCTACGACTGGTTCTGCGTCTACGACGAACTGCGCGGGAACCGGCTCGTCCGCCACGGCGCGCTGGCGCTCGACTGCCCGCGCGCGCACACGATCCTGGCGACGCAGGAGCCCGTCAGCGTGAAGTCGTATTCGCGGGCGTACACGCGCCAGTTCGCCTATCTGCTCACGAACCGTCCGCCCGAGGCCGAGAACCACCCCGGCTACCGTCGCGGCGCCGGCTACATGGTCTGGTACACGGGACGGTCCTTCGGCGAAGAGAAGGCGCGCACGCCGGGCGAGAAGCGCGCGCTCATCTCGGCGATCTACTCCGCGAAGCGCATGCGGCATACGCAGCATCGCGCCCGCGCGGAATTCCTCGCGCGCCTCGCGCGCGAAATTCCCGGCTTCGTCCGCTACGGGAAAGGCGTGCGCCCGATTGCGACGAAGGCGGACGCGCTGGACGATTTCCGCTACACGGTCGCTTTCGAGAACCACATCGCGCCCGGCCATTGGACGGAGAAGATCGCCGACGCGATCGTCACGGGCTGCCTGGCGTTCTACGCGGGCGATCCGTGCCTCGGCGAAATCCTGCCGCGCGAGGCGTTCATCCCGATTCCCGCCGACGATCCCGAACGCGCGCTCGGCATCATCCGCGCGGCAATCGCGGCCGACGAATACGCGAAACGCCGCCCGGCGATCGCACAGGCGCGGAAGCTGCTCTTCGAGAAATACAATCTTTTCGCGCAGCTCGCCGCCGTCGTGCGCGCGGCGCAGGACGCGGGAGCGCCGGCTGCGGCAGGTTCCGCGCGGGAATTTCTTCGCACGCGCCACCGTCTGCGCCTGAATCCGCTCGTCGCGCTGGAGGACGGATGCGGACACCTGCGGCGTCTGGCGCGGGCCCTGTTCGGGAAAGGAGGATGCCATGGCTGACAACGCTTCCGTGAACGTCATCTGCATGAAGTGGGGCACGTTCTACACGGCCGACTACGTCAACCGCCTCTATTGCGGCGTGCGACGCCATCTCACGCGCCCCTTCCGCTTCATCTGCTTCACCGACGAACCCGACGGCCTCCGCGGCGAAATCGAGGTCCAGCCGATTCCCGCGCCGCCGGAAGGCTATCCGCGCCGCTGGCCGACCGTCTACACCAAACTTGCCGTTTTCCGCGACGGGTTCGGCGGTCTGCGCGGACCGACGCTTTTTCTCGACATCGACCAGATCGTCTTCGGCGACCTGGACCGCTTCTTCGACTACCGCCCCGGCGAGTTCTGCATCATCCACAACTGGATCGAACTGCGCAAGCGCCTCTTCCGCCGCCGCCCCGCGATCGGCAACTCGTCGTGCTTCCGTTTCGAGGCGGGGACGATGGACGGCGTGTGGCGGCGTTTCCGCGACAATCTCGACACGGCGCTCGACAAGCGCCGCTTCACGACCGAGCAGGCGTTCATGACCTGGGCGGTCGGCCAGCAGATGAAGGTCAACTGGTGGCCGGAGGACTGGGTGCTGTCCTTCAAGCGCGCGTGCCACCGGTTCTTTCCGCTCAACCTCGTTCTCGCGCCGAAGCGTCCGCGTTCCGGCTCGATCCTGTGCTTCCACGGCGCGCCGAACCCGAGCGAGGCGGTGCCGGGCTATGTGGCGCACCGGGGGCAGAAGGCCGCCATCCACCAGCGCACGCGGCCCGCGCCGTGGGTGGGCGACTTGTGGGAGGCCGACGGCAACCGCGTGGCGAACCGCCGGGTGCTGCTGCGCGGCAAATATCTGAACGACGTCTTCTACGCCGGCACGTACGAGGGGACGCCGTGCGTCGAGAAGCATTCGCGCAAGGCGGCGTGGTCGATTGGCAACGAATACCGGATGCTGCGCAAAATCCACGCCCTGGCGCCGGCGCTCGTGCCGCGCCCGCTCGCCCTTGTCCCCCATGCCGACGGCGCCAGCGTCATCGTCGAACGGATCGACGGCATCACGCTCGCGGAGAAGATCCGGCGCGGCGTGCGGCCGGCCGAAGCGGACGGTTTCGCCCGCGACATCGACGCGCTGGCCACGGCGCTTGCGCGCGCGAACGTCGTCCACCGCGACTTGATGGGCGACAATCTCATGCTCGCGTCCGACGGCCACCTCAAGGCAATCGACTGGCAGCTGGCGGTCGACCGCGCGAACCTGCGCGAGGACCCGTGGGTCGAACGCCACTGGAAATTCCGCTACGTGGTCTTCGGCGTCAACCGCGACCTGGGATTCGGCGTCTGGAACGATTATGCCGCGCTCGGCGCGATTCTCGCGCAGCTGCCGCAGACGGAAACCGTGCGCGAAGTCGCCGCGCGACTCGCCGCGCACGCGGACGAGGTCTCCGCCGTCGCGCGCCCCGGCGCGGTCACGCGCGTCAAACTCGCCCTCTACGCCGTTTCGCTGCGCGCGCAGATGCTTCTGCGCCGGAAGAACGCCACGCGCCGCGCGCAACTCGAACGCCGCTACCGCACGATCGTCGACGGCTTCAGGCTCTCCCCAAAGTGACGATCAGCGATTCGCGGCTCCAGAACAGCAGATAGCGGGCGTGTTCGACGACCATGTAGACGACCTGCCACCCGTCTTTCGCCTCTCGGTTCAGCCGCCGCTCCAGGACGCTCGTCGGCAACAGCGACGAACCCAGAAAAACCGTCGCGCACCCGCTTTCGCTCACGCGGATGACCTTGTACTCCCTGAACATCTCCTGACTCCCTTCTGCTTGACCCGTCCTCTTGTCCTCCCGCCTCGGGCCAATGGCCGGAAAGACCTCCTCAGAATCTGGCGGCGGCGGCGAATTCCCGGGCCGCGGCGTCGGCGGCTTCGACGCCCGCCAGATCGGCCGCGCCCCGTTCCGGCACGCCCGCGAGGGTCCGTTCCACCAGGACGGGAATGTCCGGATAGCGGATGTCGCCGGCCAGGAACCGCCGGACGGCGATTTCGTCCGCCGCGCTCAACACGGCCGGCCGCGTTCCCCCTGCGGCCATGGCCGCCTTCACCAGGCGCAGACAGGGAAAGCGCGTTTCATCCGGCGCCTGGAAATGCAGACAGCCCAAGGCCGGCAGATCCAGCCGTTCGCGCCGCGAGGGCAGACGGTCGGGCCAGCTGAACGCGAACTGGATGGGAAGGCCCATGTCCGGCGGCGCCAGCTGGGCCAGCGTGGAACCGTCCGCAAACGTCACGAAGGAATGGACGACCGATTCGGGATGGATGACGACTTCGATCCGTTCCAGCGGAATGTCGAACAGCCAGCGGGCTTCCGCGATTTCAAACCCCTTGTTCATCAGCGTCGACGAATCGACCGTCACCTTCGGTCCCATGTTCCAGCGCGGATGGTTGAGCGCCATGTCGGGCGTGACGGCGGACAGGTCGACGGCAGCGGACAGGAACGGCCCGCCCGAAGCCGTCAGCGACAGCCGCTCGACGGTCTGCCGGCCGCGCGTCTGCAGACACTGGAAGATCGCGCTGTGCTCCGAATCGACCGGCAGCAGATGGACGCCCTTCTCCCGCGCCCGCGCCATCACGAGCTCGCCGGCGGCGACCAGGACCTCTTTCGTCGCCAGCGCGACGTCAATCCCGCGGTCGATTGCCGTCAGGACGGGCCGCAGCCCCGACAGGCCGACCGTTGCCACCAGGACGAGATCGGCCTCGCAGGATTCCGCCGCGCGGACGGCGGCGTCCGCCCCCGTGAAGACGGCCGCGCCAAACTCGCGGCCGAGCGCGGCGAGGCGCCCGGACGGCGTCCGGGCCGCCACGGCGACGACGCGAAAGTCGTCCGGATGCGTGCGGACGACCTCAAGGGCGCTGGTGCCGATCGAACCCGTCGCGCCAATGACCGCAATCCGCTTCAACCTTCGATGGCTTTCATGATGCCCTTGAAATAGCCGATGGATTCGGCGATTTCGCTCTCGTGGACGCCCACGTCGAACTCGCCCTTCGCCGGCTTCTTCGGGAAGGACTCGTATTCCAGCGAACAGCACCCCGTGTAGTTGACGTCCACCAGCGCGTTGGCGACTTCCCAGAGGTCCATGTCGCCCCGCGGCATCGGGCGCGGCAGATTCCGCTTCGGGTCATACGCCACGTTCTTGAGATGCAGATCGAACAGGCGCGTATGGAGCTTGCGAATCGAGACCGCCGGATCGAGCCCTGCGCGGAAGTTGTGGCCGATGTCAAGGCAAAGGCCCATGCGCGGATCGAGGTCCCGCACCATCTCGAAAGCCGCATCGCCCGTCGGATAGCAGTACGGGATGTCCGGACCGTGGTTGTGGATGGCCACGCGCAGGTCGTATTCCCCGCAGAGGCCGCTCAGGACCTCGCAGCACGCCCGGCTGGCGCAGCGCTGCGGCTTGCCGTTGACCTGGCCGTTCTCGTACGGGACGGCCACCACCGTCTTCACGCCCACCGCCTTCGCGTAGTCGAAATACCTGCGCGCCTCGTCGCGCTTCATGTAGATCGGACCGACCGCGTATCCCGTCACGCCGTGGTCGGCGCATTTGCGGTGGAATTCGGCGATCTTCTCCGGCTTCGAGTTGAAGGGCAGGTGGAAATCCTTGATGCACAGGTAGTGGAGGTCCAGTTTCTTGAGGAGCGCGAGCGTGCGGTCGATGTCGAGGCGCACGCACGAATACCCGGCCATGCCCAGTTTGAAGGGAACCTTCCGCCCCTTCTTTTCCGGACAGCAGGTTGCGGGGACGCTGCAGCAGCCGGCGGCCAGCATGGCCAACGCGCCGGACCCGAGGAACATTCGACGATTCATCATAGACATGACTCCGTTTCGGGAAACATCAGATGCGCCCATTGTACCATAAAACCCGCGTTCGTGCGCGCGGAGTTCGCCCCCCTTGGGCCAGAACGGGAGCGGCAGGAAGCCGCACCCGCGTCCGGGCGCGCGCGGGATTCGCCCCGGCCCGGGCGGAACGTCCATGCCGGAGCGGACGGCAGACGCCGCACGGGCGTCAGATCCCGCCCGTCAGCGCGGCGAGGGCGAGCCGGTAGCCCTTCTGGCCAAAGCCGCAGATCTGGCCGACGCACACCCCGGCCGTGATCGATTCATGGCGATAGCCTTCGCGGGCGTAGACGTTCGAGAGGTGGACTTCCACCGTCGGCACGCCCGCCGCCTTGATGGCGTCGTGGAGCGCCACGGACGTATGCGTGTAGGCGGCGGGGTTGAGAATGATGCCGTCGTAGACGTTGCGGGCCCTGCCGATCGCGGAAACGAGTTCGCCTTCGACGTCGCTCTGGAACGCCTCGATCTCCACGCCCCTCTCGGCGCCGGCCTGCTTGAGGTCGGCGACGATGTCCGCCAGCGTCGTGCGGCCGTAGATTTCCGGCTCGCGCGTGCCCAGCAGTCCCAGATTCGGTCCATTCAACACGAGAATTTTCATGGCGTCTCCTTTGACGGTTCGGTTCAATCGGCTTCGTGCGCAGGCGCGGCACGGGATATCCCGTCGGCACACGCCTCCCGGTCTTCAAATGCCAGACAGCATTTGAAGCGCCCGCAAATCCCGTTCTGCGCTCCCGGCGCGCCCCCTCTGCATTTCTCCGCCGTCAAGCCCGCGGGATAGTGCGTCTGCCAGGTGCAGCAGCAGCAGGCGCGGCCGCAAGGCCCCACGGCCCCCACGGCGCCGACGGCATCACGCAGCCCCGTCTGCCAGGCCTGGACGGAAACCCCGTGCCGCCGCCTGAATGCCGCGATGGCGGACGAAAGGTCCGGCCGGTTCTCGTGCGACATGAAACGCAGAAAGAGCCGCGCGCGGCCGAAGGACAGGCGGGCGTAGGGAATGCGCAGGTCGGGGACGCGCGGGCGCACGCGCTGCAGAAACTCCGCGCGCATCTTCTCCGCCAGCGCCTCGTTCTCCGCCAGGCGGCCCGCGTCCGCCCCGACCTGCTCCCGCAGCAGCTGGAAGCCGGGCAGATGCGCGCCATGCCGTTCGGGGTCGTATTCCGCCACGCTCTGGACGCGGCCGACGTCCTCGCCGTAGTCGAGCAGAACGATTGCGGACGTGCCGACGGCCGGACGGACGTCAGCCGCGCAACGCACCAGGAAAACGCCCTTTTCGGGCATCTGCACCCGGGCGACGACGGGCGCGGCGTCCGTCATCCGCCCTCCGTGCCCAAGGCCACGCAGTCCATCAGAAACGCGAGAGCCGCCGATTCGGGGATGCTCCGCTCGACCATCTGGGCGAACTCCTCGACGGCCGCGATGTTGCGGAAAGCCGCCGCCGGCGTCAACCGGGCCGCGCGGGTTTCGATGACCGAGCGTTTCGTCTCGTTGACCAGCGGGGTCCGGGCGCCACCGGCGTCGAACGTCGACCGGGACGGCGGCGCGGCGCGCATCGCCATCAGATCGCGAAACCAGCTCATCACGGTATTCGCGAAGTCGATGCGAAATTCCCGATAGCGCGACGACACCAGCGCCTCGTACGCCTCTCCGCCCGCATCGTCGGCGACCGCCTCCCGTTCGGCGTCGACAAGCTCCCCGGCCAGCGCCTTCAGCTGTTCGAGGATCAGCGCCAGCCGGGCGGCGGCCGCCGCCCGCGCCGTGACCGTCTTCAGCCGGTCGCCGGACAGAATGTCGATCACCTGCGTCCGGTACGGCTCTTCCAGCGTCCGCCCGCGCACGTCGGGCAGATCGACGCGCTGGCAGCGGGAGACGATTGTCGGCAGCAGCTTCTCGGGCTGTTCCGTCAGCAGCAGAAAGAGCGTCCGGGGCGGCGGCTCTTCGAGCGTTTTCAGGAAAGCGTTGGCGCTCTCCGTTTTCAGGCAGTCCGCGCCGTGGATGACGCCCGCCTTCCAGCCGCCCTGAAACGAGGTTGCGCCCAGCGGCTCGATCAGCCGCGTCCGCATGGCATCGACGGAAATGATGCGGCTCTTCTTCTCGGGGGCCAGATGGTGGATGTCCGGATGCGCCCGCAAATCGCACGCGGCGCCGAACAGCAGGCGCAGCACGCGCGCGGCCAGTTCGCCGGCCATGCCGCGCACCCCGCCGACGACCAGATAGCCGTGCGCGGGATGCCCGCCCCGCACGGCCCTCTCGATCTGCGCAAAGGCCTCATCGACGGTCATGGACGGTCCTCAGCACCTGTTCGGCGACCTCTTCACGCGTTCCCGACGCCTCGATGACGGCAAACCGGCCCGGCTCCGCCTTCGCCAGATCGAGGAACCCTTCGCGCAGCCGGCGATGGAAACCCTGCCCCGCCCGTTCGATGCGGTCGGCCGCAGTGGCCGTCGCCGCCTGGCGGGACGCCAGCCGCGCGCGGCTCACGTCCGGCGGAACGTCGAGGAGGATCGTCAGGTCGGGGACGAGGCCTTCCGTCGCGAAGTCGTTGAGATTCTTCAGCAGCCCCACGTCGACGCCGCGGCCGTAGCCCTGATAGGCGAAGGTCGAATCGGCATACCGGTCGCAGATGACCCATTCGCCGCGCGCGAGCGCCGGCTTGATGACATTCGCCACCACCTGCGCCCGCGCCGCGAGAAACAGCAGGACCTCGCTCCGCGTCACCGGCGGATCGTCGACCTCGTCGCGGACGAGTCCGCGAATCAGTTCCGCCAACCGCGTCCCGCCCGGCTCGCGCGTCAGGAGGACGGTCTTGCCTTCGGCCCGCAGCGCCGCGGCCAGGTTCAGCACCTGCGTCGACTTGCCGCCGCCTTCGGGGCCTTCGAATGTGATGAAGCGTCCGCGCGCCATGGCAGACCGGCTTACTTCTTCGCGACCGACTGGCCGGTCTTCGAGTCCTTGACGATCCAGCCCGCGGCCGCCAAGACGTCGCGCAGACGGTCGCTTTCCGCCCAGTTCCGGGCCGCGCGCGCGGCCGCGCGCGCATCCAGCAGGGCCTGGACTTCGGCGGGGATTTCCGCCTTCTCGGCCTTGCCGAAGAAGACGATCCCCAGAACGAGATCCATGCGCTCGAAAACCTCAAGCACGGCGGCCGCCGGGAAATCGGCCGGCGCATTCGCCAGATGGGCGTTCGTCTCGCGCACGAGATTGAAAAGCGCGGCAAACGCCCGGGGCGTGTTCAGGTCGTCGTTGACGGCGATGGAAAAGTCGTCCAGGCACTTCGCGGCCCATTCGGGGCACACGGCCGGGCCGGCCGCCTTGGCCGCCGCGGCCGCCAGGGCGTCCACGCACGTGTCGATGCGGGCGAGCGCCTTGCGCGCGTCCTCCAGGGCGCTGAACGCGAAGTTGAGGCCCTGGCGGTAGTGCGCGTCGATCAGCACGTAGCGGATTTCGCGGCCGCTCCAGCCCTTCTCGATCAGGTCGCGCAGCGTGAAGAAGTTGCCGAGGCTCTTGGACATCTTCTCGCCGTTGACCCGGAGGTGGGCGCAGTGCATCCACGTCCGCACGAACGCCTTGCCCGTCGAGGCTTCCGCCTGGGCGATTTCGTTTTCGTGGTGCGGGAACAGATTGTCGATGCCGCCGGTATGGAGATCGAACGTTTCGCCCAGATACTTCATGGACATCGCGGAACATTCGATGTGCCACCCCGGCCGGCCCCGGCCCCACGGGGAGTCCCAGCCGACAGGCCCGTCGCTTTCCTCCCAGGCTTTCCAGAGCGCGAAGTCGCCGACGTTTTCCTTGTCGTATTCGTCCGCCGCGCAGCGGGCGCCGGTGCGCTGGTTGTCGAAATCGATGTGGGCGAGCTTGCCGTACCCCGGGAATTTCGTCACCGAGAAATAGACGCTGCCGTCCTCGCTCTTGTAGGCGATCCCCTTGTCGACGAGGCTCCGGACAAGCGCAATCATCTCGGGGACGTGGTCGGTGGCGGCGGGATAGATTTCCGCCGGCTGGATGTTGAGCTTCTTCAGATCGGCGAAGAACGCGTCCTTGTAGGTCCGCGTGTAGTCCGTCAGCTTCACGCCGGCGGCGTTGGCGCCGCGAATCGTCTTGTCGTCGACGTCCGTCAGGTTCATCACCTGCTTGACGCCCATGCCGTTGAACTGGATCACGCGGCGGAGAACGTCTTCGAACGTATAGGCGCGAAAGTTGCCGATATGGGCGAAATTGTAGACCGTCGGCCCGCAGGTGTAGAGGCGGATCGTGTTGTCCGCCAGCGGAACCAGCGGTTCGACGCGGCGGGTAAGCGAATTGTAGACCTTCATTTCCATGCCGCGTATTCTACTACAACCCGTGCCTCTCCGCAAGAAGCCGGTTTCCCGGAAAAGCCGGCCGGTGCGCGCGCCGATTCGGCCAGCCGGGCCGGCGCGGCGGAGAACGGCTCCGGAAAGGCGGGCGGCGGCCGCATGGATGCCGGTGCCGACGCGCGGACCGGAAGGCGCGCCGATTCGGATTCCCGCGCCCTTTTCCCGTGCTTCAGGGGAACCGGCCAGGGGACGCAAAAAGAAATGCGGCCGCCAGCGGCGGCCGCATTCCGCGGACGACCTGTCGCGGCGGAAGGATCAGAACACGACGCCGGGCACCGAGAAGCGGTTGCACTTGCTGTCGTGGAAGTTCGCGAACTCCGAGACGATGGCGCCCTCGGTTCCGCCCATCATGAAGTGCCACGTGCAGGCTTTCGGGAGCTTGTGCGCGATGCCGTCGGCCTCCCACTTCTCGACGTGGACGGACTTCAGGCTCGTGGGCTTGTCGGCCTTGTGGTCGTAAAGCAGCGCCGAAAGATTGGCCTTCGCCTCGGGGAACTTGTCGAGGTTGGGTTCGCCCACTTCCGAGAAGGAGTAGACCCAGCCATGGCGCACGAGCCAGCTCTCCATTTTCGCGGGCAGCTCCTTGTTGAACGTCTGGCCCGTCCAGCGGTCCTGGCAGACGCTCGCGTCGACCTTCTGGGAAACGTGGCTGTGCTCGGGAATGGACTGGAGCGGCAGCAGAAAGATGTCGTGGCCGAAGTATTCCTCCTTGATTTCGTCCACCCAGATCACGCCGCCCATGCCATACTTCACGAAGTCGCCCTTGCCAAAGTCCAGCGCCCAGAAGCCGAGATACTGGGTGTTGGCCGTCTGCTTCGTCTGCTCAAGCATGAACTTCTCGTCCGTGAAGGAGCGGAAGACGGGATAGCCGAACTTGCGCATCAGCCCGAAGTAGGCCTCTTTGGCTTTCGCGCCGTCGAATTTTCCGTCCGTGTAGAAATCAGCGTTCGTCATTTTGCAGCATCCTTTTTTGCAGGAGGCGCCCGTCGCGCATCCAACCGTCATGGCCGCCACGAGCGCACCCGCGCCCGCGACGATAAACTCGCGTCTCTTCATGTCCCTGCCTTTCCTCGCCGGCGGCCCGCGCGACACCCGTCACGGAAACGTCGCCGGCGAAAACGTCCTTGCAAACTTCTTCAGTATAGCAGAATTCCGGCGAAGACGCAAAACGGGCCCAACGCACCGCCAGTTTCCACACCCCGCTGTTCAGTGGCGCATCGCCTCACCGCGTGCCGTAGCGGCGGCGGTACATCGTGGCGCCGATGTCGCGCGCGGCCTGCACGAGTTCCGGATACGGCGTGTCGGTGACGGTCAGAAAGCCGATCTGGTAGTTCTCGCCGTCGCTGCGTCCCGTCAGCGCCTGATCCTGCCACTGGAACCAGTGCGTTCCCACGAAACGCGGGTGGTCGAGACAGGCGTTGACGAAGTCGCGGTAGCACTGGGCGCGTTCGTTCTGGTCTTGCGTTCCCACCAGTCCCGTGTGGAACATGCCGCGGTCCAGCGCGCCGAAGTGGAATTCGCCGTTGATGAGCGGCCGGTCGACCGCCGTGGCCGGCAGGTCCTTGACCGGACGGCGATTGTAGATGTTGACGCTCACGACGTCGCAGAAGCGGGCGCTTTCCTCGTAGATCACGTCCGCCCCCCACGCGATGCGGGCGCCCAGATAGAGGCGATTCGGCGCGGCGGCCTTGATGGCGTCGCGAACCGTCCGGAAATACTGCGCCACCACGCTCCGGTGCAGGGTCTCCAGATCCGCTCCGGCCTTCGTCTCGTCGACGGCGTTCGTGCTGGCCAGGAACCCGTCCCAGGAGCCGAACGACGTCCCCCAGGCGGCGTCCAGCTTTTCGGCCGACCCGTATTTCCGCTCCAGCGCCGCCTTGAACGCCTGCTTGGCCGGCTGCCGGGCCGGCGAGCGCAGAACCGCCCGCGCCAGATCGCGATTGTCGTGCCCCCAGCTCAATTCGTTGTCCACAAACCAGCCGATGCACCACGGGTCCGTTCCCGTCCGGGCGGCTTCGGCAGCCGCCGACTTCCGCGCGTTCTCGATGAAAGCCGGCGCAAACGGATCGCGGAGCTTGCCCCACCAGCCCGTCGACCCCTCGATGACGGGACCGCGCGTGCCGAAGGTCGCCGTGTAAGGCGTCCGGGACATGCGGTAGATCTCCGGCGCGCTCCAGTTGGCGATCGTGTTGAGGCCCCAGGCCCTGATGCGCGCGTGCGCGCGGCCGGAAACGGTCTTGAACCAGTCCGGCCCATACTTGCGCGCGGCATTGGCCTGCGCGAAACTGAAGGTCTTGTAGGGCAGATGCTGCGGATCGCGGTAGAAGCCATGCGCCGCCGGCCAGCTGTTCTGGCCCACGAACGCGCCGAAGACGGGGTCGCCCTTTTCCGGGACCCATTCAAAATACCGTTCGCGGAAACCGATGCCGGTCCAGCCGTCCACGCGGACGCAGTCGACGCCATGCGAAAAGAACAGCCGCCCTTCCGGATCGACCAGCCACCACTTGCCGTCGACTTTCTCCACGCGGAAGAATCCCGTCGCCTTCAACTGGGGGCCGCCCGCCCAACCGCCGTAGACGTCGCGTTCGGGGATCGGGCTGTCGCCGTTCCGGGCAAGCCACGCGTCCTCGGCGGTCCGCGTCGCCTGAAGTTCCCCGTCGGAGTGGACTTTGCCCGGCCAGTCGTCGTGCTTGAATTGGCCGAACTTGTCCACAAACGGCAGGAACGTCCCGGCCTTCAGCATTTTCGGCGGCTCGCTCTCGCCGTCCACGCTCACCTTGCGGACGGCGAAGCCGCCCGTCTGCCCGTTCCGGTTGAAGAAGATGTGGAACGAATGCGTGCGGCGGATGTCGAACGTCGAGCCGCCCGTGGCGGCAGGCCGTCCATTCATGCCCTCCAGTTCAAGCGGCGCGTCGAGCATCCACGGCATATTCCGCAGATTCACGCGCAGCGTGCCCGACGCGAAGGGCTGAAGGGTCAGACTGCCCCCGGGGTTCTGCCCCTGGTTCGTCTTCCCCTTCACGCTGAGATGTACGGTCTGCGCCTTGTCCAGCGTATTGCTGAGTGCGATGGCGATGCGCCCGAAGGCGGACAGATCCTTCTCGCCGGCCTTGAAGTCCATGCGCATGCCGGGCCAGCTGGCCTGGCGCCCCGTCGTCACCACGGCCGCGCCATCGGCCGCGAAGACGAGCGAGGAATCCTGCTGCGCCTTCATCTCCGTCTCGGCCGACGGCCACAGCACGAGCTCCGCCGCCGAAGCCAGAAGTGGAACGAGACCGGCGAAAACGATCTGCCTTTTCATCTTTTGCGCCTCCCTACGCCCGCAGCCGAAAAGCCGCTTCAGGCCCGTCCGCCCATCATCTTTCCGAAGTCCCAGTCGCCGCGCGACGGCGCCTTCAGGAAGGCATTGGCCTCCGGCTTGTTCGTGAAGCGCATCGTCTTCGGGTCGAAGCGGAGCTCTTCGCCCGGATAGCGGAGGGCGATGCAGCCGATGAGCAGCGCTTCCGTCAGCGGCGCCGCGTAGGAGAGCTTCGAGCCGCAGCGCGCCGGCGCGCCCGCCTGGCAGGCTTCGATGAATTCGCGGTAGTGGTTGTAGGCGCTGGCCTTGTCGCCCGCCGGCATCGCCTTCTCGAAGGTGGCCTTGTCGCCCGCGATGCAGGACGGACGGCTGGCGTGGGACTGGCCGATCGTCGTCGCCTTGGAGCCGACGATGATCACGCCGTTGTCCGGCACGACGGGGGCGACGGTCGCCGGCGCCGTGTAGGGCTTGCCCTCCTTCTTCGCCTTCGCGGCCTTGCCCGCTTCGATGCGCTTGCCGTTCTCGGCGGCAAATGCGGCGAGGCCTTCGATCTTGTCGGTCGGCGGCAGGAGATGCCCGTCGAACCAGGTCAGCTTGACTTCGTGTTTGATGTACTTGCCCGGCGCAAAGGTCATCTCGATCCGGGATTTCTTCGGATAGGCGATGGTCACGGGGCCTTCGCCATACGTATCGGCCTTGACCTTGACCGGAAGGCCCAGCTCGAACGTCCAGAACGCGGGATCGGCATTGTGGACGGCCATGTCGCCAATCGCGCCGCAGCCGTAATCCCACCAGCCGCGCCACTTGAACGCGTGGTAGGCCGGCGAGTAGCCGTGGTCCGCGCCCGGGCCGCACCAGCAGTCCCAGGCGTTCTTCGCGTAGTTCGCGGGCAGCGCCTGCGGCGCCGGATACTGCTTCATGCCCTGCGGCCACACCGGACGGTCCGACCAGCTGTAGATCTCCTTGACGTCGCCCCAGAGGTCGGCGTCGCGCAGCGCCTTGTAGCGCCACACGCCCGGATGGCCCTGATTGCCCATCTGGACCACGACGCCCGTCTTGATCTGCGTCTTGAGCATCAGTTCGCACTCCTCGACCGTGCGGGCGAGCGGCTTCTGCACGTAGACGTGCTTGCCGGCGAGCATGCAGTCCACCGAAATGTAGGCATGGGTGTGGTCCGGCGTTCCGACCTCGACGACCTCGAACTTGTCGCCCATCGTCTTCAGCATCTCGCGGTAGTCGGTGAACTTCGGAATGCCCGGATACTTCTTCTCCCAGCGGTCGAAGGCGCCGGGGTTCACGTCGCAGACGGCAACCAGGTCGCACCCCGCGTCAATCAGGCTCGCGGTAGCCGCGCCGCCCATGCCGCCGCAGCCGATGGCGGCGAGTTTCAGCCGGCGTCCCTTGGCCTCGCCCTTGAAATCCGACTTCGGCGCGAGGTCGATCGCCCCATAGCCCGCCAACGTGAACGCACCCAGACTCGCCACAAAGTTGCGGCGGTTGATCTCAAACAGACTCCGCGACATAGAACACTTTCCTTTCTCTTCCGCTTTTCCGGATCCGCGGAGACACCTGCCTCGCGCGCCCAAGCGGGTTCCGTTCGCCATTCTAGCAGATCCGGCGGACGGAGACAACCCCTCATCGCGCCTGCCGCGCGGCTTCCAGCGTGTTCCAGAGGAGCATCGTGATCGTCATCGGGCCGACGCCGCCCGGCACGGGCGTAATGGCCGACGCGACGGCCGCGCACGACGCGAAGTCGGCGTCGCCGCACAGGCGGTACCCCCTGGGCTTCGTCGCGTCCGGCACGCGGTTCACGCCCACGTCGACGACCACCGCGCCCGGCTTCAGCATGTCGCCCGTCAGCGTATTCGGACGGCCGGCGGCCACGACCACCACGTCGGCCGTTTTCGTGAACGCGGACAGGTCTTTCGTCCCCGTATGGCACAGCGTGACCGTGGCGTTGACGTCTTTGCGCGACAGCAGCACGGCCACCGGCTTGCCGACGATGTTCGAGCGGCCAATCACGACGGCGTGCCGGCCCTTCAGGTCCATGCCCGTCACCTGGATCAGCTTGACGATGCCGTGCGGCGTGCACGGCAGGAAGCAGTCCTCGCCAATCAGCATCTTGCCGACGTTGACCGGCGTGAAGCCGTCGACGTCCTTCTCGGCGCAGATCGCGTCGACGACCTTCTTCTCGGAGATGCCCTTCGGCAGCGGCAGCTGGACGAGAATGCCGTGAATCGCGGGATCGGCGTTCAGCTCCTTCACGAGATTGACGACGTCGGCTTCCGGCGTCTCCGCCGGCAGGCGGATCTCGCGCGAGTACATGCCCGCCTCCTGGCAGGCCTTCTCCTTCGCCGTGACATAGCTGACGGACGCCGGATCGTCGCCGACAAGAATCACCGCCAGTCCGGGCGTCACGCCCGTCCGCGCCTTCAGTTCGGCGACCCCCGCCGCAATCTGCGCCCGCGTGTCGGCGGCCAGTTTCTTTCCATCGATGATTTCTGCGCTCATTTCCATTTGCCCTTTCGTCTACCGTTTTTCGTCTGATTCGAGCCGGCGGGTCCGGAAGAACCCCTGCAGGACGGCCCGGCAGGGATTCGCCAGCACGCCCTCCACGACCTGCGGATGGTGGTTGACGCCCGGATGGCTGAAAATCCCGAATTCCGTGCCGCCGCCGCGCTTGGGATCGGACACCCCCCAGACGACCGTGGCGGCACGCGCCAGAACGATGGCGCCCGCGCACATCGGACACGGCTCCTTCGTCACGTAGAGCCGCGCGCCGGACAGGCGCCAGCTGCCTTTGGCCTGGAACGCGGCGGAAAGCGCCAGCATTTCCGCATGGGCCGTGGCGTCCTGCAGATCCTCCGTCTGGTTGTGCGCGCGCCCGAGAATGCGCGCCCGCGCGGGATCCGGATCGTAGACGGCCCCGTGGCCGTCGTGGGCCGGTTCGAGAAGCGCAGGCTCGACGACGACGCACCCGAGCGGGACCTCGCCGTCCGCAGCGGCCCGCTCCGCCTCCCGCAGCGCCATCTTCATGAAACATTCGTCGAACGCCCTGAAATCCGCCAACTGCCCCTTCACGACGCCACCTTTCCGTTCGTGCCCTTTCGCCACCAGGCCAGGTATTCGACATTTCCCTTTTCCCTGCCGCGGATGGGCGATTCTTCGACGCCCAGCAGTTCGAGGCCCAGGGTTTTCGTGCCGAATCCGGCGATGTCGGCGACGACCCGGGCGCGAACGGCCGGATCCGACACGACGCCTCCCGGCGCGTTGCCGCGCCCCGCCTCGAACTGGGGCTTGACCAGCGACACGATTTCGCCGCCCGGCAGCAGAACGTCCGCCATCGGCGGCAAAATCAATTTCAGCGAAATGAAGCTGACGTCCGTCACCGCGCGCGCGGGACGCTCGGGCAGATCGGCCGCGGACAGGAAACGGGCGTTGAAGTTCTCGCGGACCCAGACGCGCGGATCGGACCTCAGCTTGTAGGCCAGCTGGTTCGTGCCCACGTCGATGGCCATGACGCGCGCGGCGCCGTGCTGCAGCATGCAGTCGGTGAAACCGCCCGTGGAACTGCCCACGTCCAGGCACACGAGCCCCTCCACCGTCCAGCCGGGGAAACGGGCGAACGCCCCTTCCAGCTTCTCGCCGCCGCGGGAGACGAAACGGGGCGGCGCCTCGACCGCCAGTTCGGCGTCTTCGGAAACCGGACGCCCCGCCTTGGTCTCCACCTGCCCCGCGACGCGGACTCTCCCCTCCAGGACAAGGGCCTGGGCCGCCGTCCGCGAACGCGCCAGTCCCCGCGCGACCAGCAGCTGGTCAAGACGGACCTTCGCCATGTCCCTTACCGGCCCTTTTCAATCGGGGAGACTTTGCGGATGTCGTCGCGCGGGAACGTCTGCAGGACGCCCTTCTTGATTTCCAGCGTGATTCCCGTCAGCGGATTGTTCTCGACAAGGACGCCCCGATAGGTCCCTCGAATCGTCTCGACCTCCGTATCGGCCTCGAACAGGCGGATCAGCTTCGGGAACAGCTTGCACGTTTCCCGCGGCTTGATGACGACTTTCCGCTGGAATTCCTGATAGCCGTCCAGCCGCACCACCACGGAATGCTCGCCCGCCGCCACATTCTCCAGCGCCAGGATCTGGGAACGCGCGGCGTCGCCCCCCTGGCTCCGCGTCGTTCCAAACGCCTTGCCGTCGATCATGACCTTGGCGCCGGCGGGCGTGGTGACGACTTCAAGGCGCCCCATCACGTTTTCCATCTTGAACTCTTCCGTCGTCTCGCCGCCGTTGACCAGTTCGACCGTGCGCGTGATCGGCGCGTGTCCCGGAAGCTCCACGCGGATGACGTGCTTGCCCGGATCGACGGACGCCATCGTGACCGGCGTCTTGCCCTGATAGTCGTTGTCCAGGAAGATGCGCGCCTGCTCGGGCGAAGAGACCACCGTCAGCCGGGCCGGACTGCCCTTCAGTTTCACCGCGAGCACCTGGCGGTCCCCCGGGACGAGGCGCAGTTCGCGCGTCTCCTCCTTGTAGCCGGCCAGCTTCAGCGTGACCGTCGCCAGGCCCTTCGGGATGTTCCTCAATTCGATTGGCGTGACGCCTTTCTCGACGCCATTGACCGTCACCGTGGCGCCGGCGGGTTCCGACGTGCAGTCGATCACGCCCGAATCCAGCGCCAGCTTCTCCCCCCGCACGACCGGCCGGCGGCCCTCGGCCGCAATGTCGATCTTCCGCGTCTGGTAGCCGTTGAGCGCCAGTTCGAACGCGTACGTGCGCCCGCTCGGCAAGGTCGACACGAGCAGCGGCGTCACGCCCATGGACACGCCCGAATACCTGACTTCGGCGCCGGCGGGCTCGGTCCTGATCAGGATCAGGGCCTTCTCGGTCTCCAGTTCGAAGTTCTTCTGGACGAAATCCCCGTCCTCCAGGGCCACGAACGCGTCCGCATCGCGGCACGACGGCGCCTCCAGATGCACGAGATGCCGTCCGGCCGCCAGGTCGAACACCGAACACGGCGCCGTTCCCCTCAGCTGGCCATCGACGAAGACCCTGGCCCCCTCGGGCTGGGCCGAAACGTCCAGGCGCGTCGGAGCCTCCTTCGCCCCAACCAGCAGAAGCCCCGCCAGAAGGGCCGAGACGGCTCCCGGAAATCCCCGCGTGACGCGAATGTTCATTTCGACGCTCCTTTCTTCTGGCGCGCCTCGACGTCGAGGAGTTTGGCCGCCGCCTCCGCATGGCGCGGATCCTTCGCATCGGGCACCAGTTCGCACAAGACGTGCAGTTCGCGCAGCGCCGTCGGCCAATCGCGCAGGTTGATGGCGCGGTCCGCCCGGAAGCGCTGGTCGCGGTAACGCCTGTCCAGTTCCCGCTCGGCCGCCTGCCGGCGCTCCACGAGCGCGCCGAAATCGGCCGGCTTGGGCTCCACCGTCTCAAGGTAGAACACCGCCTCGTTGTAGGCGGCCAGCGCCGCCGCGAGGTTGCCGTACTGGACGTCGCGCTCTTCCCATTTGGCATCTCCCGACCGGCGGGACTCGCGGCTCATCTCCACCAGCTTTTCCGCCGGGAACTGGATGGCCCAGATGCCAAGCTCATTCTTCGAGAAGGTTTCGAGCCGCTCGCGGACCTCGCGGAAGGCGTCCGGTTCCTGCGCGTTCTCGATCGACGTCGTGAAGACCTTCGAACCGCGAATGACCTTCAGGCGAAAGCTCTTGAGCGTGTTGGGCTGAAGCGCCACGCCCGCATACTCCGGTTCCAGCCTGTAGAGCTCCGGCGACGACAGGATCTTCGACAGCCGCCCGACGGCGGCGGGAGAGAGCCGCTCCGACTTGCGGACGTGGCGGTTTTCCTTGGGGACGTCGTCGATTTCCACGGACATCAGGCCGTCCTTGTCCATGGCCAGCGCATACCGGTAGATGCCGTCGGCCGAAGCCTCGACCTTCTCGAAGGCGACCGACCGGAGCGTCTGCTCTTCCTCGGCCAGTTCCGCCGGCGGCGGCGCGGACGCCGCATCGTCCTGCGGCATCAGGATGAGCGCCGCCGCGCCCGCGACGGCGACGACGGCCACGCCCCACAGCGCAAGACGCGCCAGGGGCGCTTTCCCCTCCTGCCCGGCCTCGTCCTCGGGCCTGCCGAAACCGAGATCGACCGCGGCAGACGCCGGCGCGGCGGTCGGCGAGCCGATGGACAGGACGGAATCCCCCACCCGGACGCGGTCGCCCGGCGCCAATTTCCGGGAGTCGGCCCCCAGCGCCTCGTCATTGACCATCGTGCCGTTGGCGCTCGCCAGATCCGTCACCCACAGGGCTTCGTCGCGGACCTCGAAAAGGCAGTGGTTGCGCGACAGGGCCGGGTCCTTGATGCAGATCTCGCAGGACGACGAACGCCCCAGCCGGAGCCCCTGCTCCGAGACCGCGTACGTCTTGCCCTTCTCCGGCCCCTCGACCACGAAAATATCCGGTACCTGTGCGTGCATGCAAATGCCCCTTCCTTAAAAGACGTTCCTGGCCGCCTGCATGAGAATCGGCCCGAGCAGAATCACGAAAACGGCGGGAAAGATGCAGAGCATCAGCGGACCCAGCATCTTCACGGGGGCCTCGTTCGCCAGCTTCTCCGCCCGGTCGAAACGGCGGGAACGGAGCTGGTCGCTCTGAATGCGCAAAATCGACCCGATCGAGACCCCGAGCTCGTCCGCCTGGATCAGCGCATGGGCCACGCTCTGCAGATCCGGCTGGCGAACGCGCTCCGCCATGTTCTTCAGCGCCACGCGGCGCGGCGTCCCCACCTGGATTTCGCGCGTCATGCGAATCAGCTCCTCGTTCAGGGGATCCAGCTTCCGCCGGTCGCAGTTGCGCTGCAGCGCGCTCATGAAATCCATGCCCGCCTCGACGCTCAGCGTCAGCAGGTCCAGCACAAACGGCAGCGCCCGCATGATTTCGAGATGGCGGCGCTTCAGCGCATTCCGCAGCCACATCAGCGGATAGGCGTAGAACCACAAGACGCCCAGAAGGACCAGCAGCGGCCAGTTCGCCGCGAAAAAGGAATCCGGCGCCAACGCGCCCAGCAACGCCACGACCAGCGCCCAGGCCACGCCGCAGACGAGCGGAACCAGGATTTTCAGCGCGATGAACTCCGTCCCCGAAAGCAAGCCCTCCATGCCCGCCGAGACCAGCATCCGATCCGCCGCCGCGCGCGTCCTGTCGAACGACTTCCGCGCGGCGAAACGCGCCAGGTTGGGGACGAACGGAAGCAGAAGGCGCATCAGCAGGGGAATCGACCGCTCCGTCCGGCGCCCGTCCGCCAACGTCACGTACGTGATCTCGCCGGCAACGGAAGCCGCGTACGCGGCGAGACACGCCGCGCACGCACCCCAGCAAACCATCATGCCAATCTCTGTCAATGACATTGTCGCCAATCCTTCGCCGACGATTTTAGCAAATAAGCACTGGAGTGTGAAGCGCGGATTTGCTATCATACGACGCGTTTCGCGCGGGACAGTAGCTCAACTGGACAGAGCGGCGGTTTCCTAAACCGCAGGTTGGGAGTTCGATTCTCCCCTGTCCCACCACGACGGCGCGGAACGCGCGGCGGCGCGGCGCTCACGGCTTCAGATACGGGCGGCAGAACTCCAGTCGGCGGTCGATTTCCGCCTTTTCCCGGTCCGTCAGCCGGCAGGGCTCGACGATCCATCTGCCGCCCTTTGCCGTCTCGCCTTTTTTCGGCCGGCGGCGCGTGAAGGTGTTCGCGAAGACGCCGCGTTTCACCAGCACGTGCAGGTGCGGTCCGCGCATCGTGTCGGCCGTGCCGCCAAAGGTGTCGCCCAGATTGAGCATCAGCAGGTATTTCGAGTAGATGTCCGCCAGTTTCCCGTCCGGATCGCCCTTCTCGTTCTCCGCCCACATCGCGACGAGCAGGTCCGCATAGGCCGGGCGCTGCGTGACGATCCCCTCCGCGCCCAGCGCGCGCCCCTGGTAGAGCCACCCCTTCGCCCCCCAGCCGCTGAACACGGTCTTGATCGCCGGCTTCGCGGCGACGAGCGCCGCGATGCGGCCGTTGACCTGCCCGCCCGGCGACTCCTCCTTCACGTAGCCGTAGACGTCCGGGTAGTCCTTCGCGAGCTTCACGAGGAGTTCGACGGCGGGCTGCGGACTCTTCCCGTTGTACGTCTGGACGATCACCGGGCACGTGGCGATCCGCGCGAGCGCGCGGTAGTGCCGCTCGATGTCCGCCTGCGTCTTGGCGTCGTCCGGCGGACGCGCCAGAATGGCCGCGGCGATGCCGTGCCGTTTCTGCACGGCGGCCACCTCGCGCACGCGGTCCAGCGCAGCGGCCGAGTTGGTCCCCGGACAGATGAACGACAGGCGCGCCGTGAAATCCGGTTTCGCCGCGCGGGCCGCCAGCGCCTCAAGTCCCTTCACGTACTCGCCCTCCTGGACGAGATCGCCGACCTCGCCGGCGGTCGGCCACAGCACGCCCGCCGCCCCGCATTTGCACACGAATGCGGCCTCTTCCGCCAGCACGTCGCAGTCCAGCGCCCCGTCCGCGGTCCAGGGCGTGCAGAGCAGCGGGAAGACCCCCCGAAGCGGGGCCGCCGCGCAGACGCTCCACGCCATTCCGAGGGCCGCCACCATTCCCATCGCGCGCGTCACCTGTCGTCTCCTTCCCGCGTTTCCCGCCGGTCCTTCCCTACGCGCGGATTTCCCACCCCGGCCGGTAGGTCGCCTTGAGATACTGGTTGGCGGCGGGGTCGTTCGTGAACGCCGTGCCGTTCCAGAGCAGCTTCTTCACGCCGGCGCGCGGCGCGGCGTTGCCGAGGAGGACCGTCGTCGCGAGCGGCGCCGAGTAGTCGAAGTTGCAGCCGCACGGACGGCTCGGGTTGCGGATCGCCCGCAGCCAGTCGGTCTGGTGCGTCATCCCCTTCTCGCGCGGGAAGAGCTTCGGCGGACGCTGCTTGTAGAGGTCCTTCGGACCGAACACGAGGCCGTCCCCGTGCGGTCCGATGCGGATGATCCCCTTCTCGCCCACGAAGATCGAACCCAGGCATCCGAGCGACTGGCCGTACGTCCGCTCCAGCTCCTCGACGATCGGCGGCAGATGCTGGAACTCCCGCTTCAGGCAGATGCCGATCTTGTCCACGTGTTTCCGGTCGTAGGGAATGCCCGGCTTCACGCCGTCGTACCAGTGGAGCGTCACCGGGTCCAGGCCCGCGCGCGCGGGGAAGCGCCATTCGATTTCCGTCGACCAGGTCCAGCTGCCGGCGCAGCCCCATTCCGCGCGTTTCGTCTCCACGCTTTCGGGGTGGACCCGCCCCAGATCCAGCGCCCAGAACACGGGGTCGATGATGTGCGTGCCCATGTTGCCGATGGAGCCGTTGCCGTAGCCGATCCAGTCGTGCCAGTCGTGCGGATGGAGTCCGTTGTGGTCGGCCGTGCCCCTGTAATAGTCGCACACCGGCGCGGGGCCGCACCAGGCATCCCAGTCCATGCCCTTCGGCGGTTCGGCCTTCGGCGGACGGTACAGCATGGCGTTCAGGCGGTCGTCGTAGCTCCACACCTCGCGCACCTGGCCGATTGTCCCCGCGCGGATGTATTCCACGAGCCTGCGCATGCCCTCCTCGCTGTGGCCATGGTTGCCCACCTGCGCGACCACGCCCGTCTTCTTCTGCATCGCGTGCATCAGGCGCACCTCCTCCACGGTGAGCGCCATCGGCTTCTCGACGTAGACGTGGAGGCCCTTCGCCATCGCGCGCAGCGCGGCGGGCGCGTGGTGGTGGTTCGGCGTCGCGATCACGACGGCGTCGAGGTTCTTCGCCTCCTTCTCGATCATCTCGCGGTAGTCGTGGTAGGCGCGGATCTTCGAGGTGTCCGTCTGCGGCTTGTGCGCCTTCACCACGGCGCGCACCTTGTCCCAGTGCGAGGGATCCGGCTCGGCCAGGCAGACGATCTCCTCGTCCGGCCCGCACATCCCGTTGAGGATGCCGTAGCCCGTGCTCAGGCCCATGCGCCCGCCGCAGCCGATAAGGCCGATGCGGATTTTCCGTTCGGCGCCGCTCTCCGCACCGATCGAGAAGAGCGGCAAACCGGCCGCCAGCTTCAGAAATGAACGACGTTTCATGTTCTTGGTCCCCTTTCCTGTTTCTTGTCTCCCCGGTCATTCGCCGTGCCGGTCCGTATCCAGCCTGACGTCGTCCAGATACCAGACCGAAGTCGTGGCGCCGTAGCAGGCGAAACCGATCCACTTCAGTTCCCTGAACCGCGCGTCGTCGTATTTCTCGAACTGCGCGCGCGCCGGCTGGCCGCCCCGCGGCGTCACCGCGACCGACCATTTGCCCGTCCGGGGGCCCGAAATCGGCAGCGTCAGCTCGACGTCGTGCCAGACGCCCGGCGTGGCCGCACAGATCGTGCGACCGCCCGCCACGAACGAACCGTTCCGCACGCAGAAGAGGAGCGCGGTCGCATAGCGCGCGTCCTTCGGATAGTCGCGCAACTCCAGCGCGGGCGTCGCGCCCGGTTCGATCCGGATGGCGAACGAAAGCTTCGCCGTGCCCGCGTCCACGCCGCAGGACGCGAAGATGTGCGGCGCCCAGCTGGGCTTCAGGTCGGGCGCGTCGACGAACTTCAGCGCCTTCTTGCCCTGCGCGGGGTTCACGTCCACGATCTGCAGCTGGCCGGGACGCCCCGCCTGGACGTCAAATGGCGCAAAGGCCCCCATCGAATGCGCAACGGGCCCCGTGCGGTGGCGCTCGAAGTCGGCCCGCAGACGCTCGCGACGGTACTTGGGGGCCTTGGGCGCATCCGCGAAAGAATCCCAGCATGCCTCCTCCGCGCACGCGCGCCAGGCGGCATCCGTCCGGTAGACGCCGGCATCCCGCCAGTCGAAGGGCCTGAAGCCCAGCTTGAGCGCGGGGGACCCGGGCCTGAGCCGCCAGTCGCCCGTGTCGGGGTCGACGAACAGCGGGTCGGCGATGGCGCCGTGCGCATCGTGGCCGAGGCCGCGCCACGCCTCCCAGGTCTCGCCCTTGAACGCCGTCTCCTTGACCTTGCCGGCGGCGCACCAGTAGACGTTGCCGTCGGCAGGGAGGTCCTTCGTCGACTTGAAATCCCCGCCGCCGCAATAGGCGCCCGCCTCGGGCTCCGTCCACCAGAAGACGTTGTTCAGCACGCGGATCGTGACGTGCTCTTCGGGGCGGGACCGCCACACGCCGCTCTTCGAGAAGGTCAGGCAGAGGTTGTTGGAATAGACGTTCTCGCGCCCGTAGTGCTGGTGGATGGCGCCGTCGCGGCACTTCTCGACGAGATTGTCGCAGAAAACCAGGCCGTGCGATCCCTCGTCCGTGTAAAGCCCCCAGGCGGGCGACCCGTTTTCCCTGTAGCCGTTGACCTCCCAGATCCAGTTGTTCCGCACGAAACTGCCCGCGTTGTCGCCCAGCGTGTAGACGCCGCCCATGTCGGACAGCGCGCCCTGGCCGATGTGGTGGATGCGGTTGTGGGCGATGAGGTTGTCGCGGTTGACCGTGGGCGCGTAGCCCCAGGTCCAGCCCAACGAAACGCCCGTGTAGAAGAAATCGCAGATTTCGTTGTGGACGACCGCGCAGTCGTGCGCGTGGCCGATCCACACGCCGATGCCGGCCTGCAGGACGCGGCCGCCGCGGCGGATGATCGAATCCTCGACGCGAAGGTGCGACGACACGCCGTCTGCGGACTTCTGGCGGGCGGGATTGTCGCCGGTGAAGTAGATGCCGCCCGCGCCCAGGTCCTCGACGAGGGAATGCCGGACCGTCACGCGGCGGCAGCCGCCGTCCAGGAAGAGGCCATGGGCGCCGGTGTGGGCGATGCGGCAGTTTTCAAACGAGACGTCCTCGACGGCCGCGCCGACGATGGCGCCCTCCTGCACGTTGCGGGCCGCCTGGCTGTTGTAGACGCCCTGCTGGCCGAGGTGAAACGCCGCATGCTCGAAGCCGATGCCGCGGAAGGCGACGTCGCGCACGACTTCTCCCTTCGCGCGGTCGCCCGCGAATCTGACGATGGCCGTCGCGACGGGCACGCAGGCGACGTCGCGCGCGACGGACTCGCCCGCGCGCGGGATGTAGAGGAGCTTGTTCGCCTTCACGTCGTGGAACCATTCGCCCGGCGCGTCAAGCGCGGCGCGGAAATTCTCCAGCGCGTAGCGCGGACACGTGGCGCACCAGAAGAAGAGCGGCCGCTTCATGTTCTGCTTCATCACCAGTCGGCCCGTCTGCGCGTCCACGCTCTCCACGCGGCCATAGCCCATGTCCCAGCTCTGCCACACGGCGACGACCGCCCGGGCGAGTTCGTCCTGCGGCAGTTTCGCCAACGGGGCGATGTCGGCGCCGTCGGCGAAGAACGCCCGCGTCGCGAGTTCGGAATCGGAGTCCTTCATGTAGTGGTAGAAACGGTTCGGCGAACGCGCCCGCTGCGCCCGGCGGCCGCCGACCCAAAGCTGGTCGAAGACGAGTCCCGCCGGCACGTCCGTCACCCACACGCCGTCCGCCCCGGCGACAAACGGCTTGAGTTCGCGTCCGCCGTCGAAAACGGTCGTGCGGGGGCAGAGGCCGCGAAACCGGACGGCGGAATCCGCCGCCGTCAGCACCAGCGGTTCCGCAAGCCGGTAGCGCCCGGGCTTGACCAGGATCTCCACCGGACGCCCCGCCACCGCGCCGGACGCCCTCAGTTCGCGCGCCTTGGCGAGCGCCGCCGCCGGCGTGCGGATGTCGCCGTCCGGCGCCAGCACCACGTCGCCCGTTTCGTCGCATCCGGCCAGCAGCGCCAGGCCGGCCAGCAAAGAGGCAATCAACTTCATCGTCCGTCCACCTTTCCTTTCGCCTCGTCCGGCGTGCCGCGCCAACCTTCGCAAGAGCGCCTGCGGCCGCCCCGCGCGCGTGGCGACGCCGGACGGGGACGTTTTGCGCGAGAATCGGAAATCACGGCCGCCCCGCGTGCGTGGAGACGCCGGCGGGAACCGCAATCGGATCCTTCCGTCCGGGCAGGACCAGCCAGGTCGGCGTCAACGGCGGCCGCTCGACCGTCAATTCGACCGTTTCGCCCTTCCGGCGCCACGACACCGCCACCCGGCCGCGCACCGTCTCGCGCGCGGCCGAAACGGAATCGAGCCCCTGCGGGAAGGCGGGCTGGATCACCACTTCGGAGAAGCCGGGCTTCCCCGGGCGAATGCCGGCGAAGCGCGTCATCAGCGAAGAGGCCGCGCCGGAGAACATGGCGTGGTTGTGCGTGTTCATGCCGCCCTTGTAGGTCCACTGCTCCCACAGCGTGGTGGCGCCGCGCGCGATCATGTGGCCGAATCCGGGGTACTCGGGCTGGACCATCGCATGCAGGTAGACGTCCGCCGCGCCGACATCGCAGAGCACGTCGCCGAGATAGCGCATGCCGAAAATGCCGACGTCGACCTTTCCGCCGTTTTTCTCGCGGATCGTGCGCACGAGCTGCCCGGCCACCGCCGCGCGGACGGAATCCGGCACGATGCCAAAGGCCAGCGGCAGCACGGCCGTCGTCTGCGACCCGTCCCCGTAGAGATTCCCCGCCGCGTCGAAGAACTTCGCGTGGAAAGCCGCCTTCGCCTTCGCATGCAGCGCCCGGTAGGCCGCCGCGTCCTCCGACTTGCCCAGCACGGCGGCCGATTCCGCCACGATGCGGCACATCTCGCAGAAGATCGAGGTGTTGACGATCTCCACGTCGTTGAAGTAGGACTTCCAGGTACCCTTGTTGGGCGCGCACCAGTCGCCGAATCCGCTCGTGCAGATCAGGTCCGGGAACTTGCGGACGTCCGCGTCGACCTGGCCTTTCATGTCGTCGTAGCGTTCGGCCAGGATGCGCGCGTCGCCCGTTTCCCGGTAGAGCCGCCACGGCAGGGTCGCGGAATCGCCCGTCCAGTCGGGGTTGCCGCGGCCGCCGCCGATGTCGTTCAGCCACTTCTCGTAGTAGCGCGTCATGTTGTAGAACTGGATCGCCGCGTCTTCATAGGCCTGCGAATCCATCTGGCAGGGCGTCCGCTCGCCGCGCATGCAGCAGTCCGTGGGATAGGACATGAAATTGGACCGCATCGACCAGTGCGCGGCGTTCATGTAGGCGTTGAGCGTCTTGTCCGAACAGGTGAACGACCCCGCCGGCTCCATGTCGGCGTGGACCGCCCAGGCCGTCAGATCGTCGGCGGTCGGCCGCCCCGGCCAGCCCGTGATCTCGACGAACTGGAAGCCGTGGTAGGTGAAACGCGGGCAGAACGACTCCACCTCGCCCGTGCCGGCGAGCACGAACGTGTCCGTCGACTGCGCAATGCCGTTGGTCCACGGATCGATTTCGCCGTTCTCTCCCAGCAATTCGCTCGTGTGCAGCCGGATCGTCGTGCCGCGCGGACCCTTCACGCGCACGGCCACGAAACCCGCGCGGTTCTGCCCGAAGTCGGCCACGAAGACGCCGGGCCTCGTCTCGACGATGCGCACCGGCCGGCGGGGATCGAGCTTGCGCACCGGCGGCGCGTCGTTCGCCGTCAGCTGGCGGGCGGGATGGACCGTCACGGGACCGAACGACGGGCGCTTTTCGCGCCGGCGGGCGTCAATCGTCTCGCCGTTGTAGATGCTGGCCGATTCGATTTCCGTATCCTGGGAGACCTCCCAGCTGCCGTCGGTGACCAGGACGTCCCGCGTCCCGTCGGCGTAGGCGACCGCGAGATGGAGAATCGCCTGCTTGGGCAGCAGCCAATGCCAGCCGAAACGCGAAAAGTCGTCCGAATAGCCGGCGGCGAGCCAGATTCCCACCTCGTTCTCCGCGCCGGGCCGGAGGCTGGCCGTCACGTCGTACGTGTCGAACAGGGCGCGGCCGCCCCCGGCCATGCCGGGCGCCAGCACGCGGGACGGGTCGACGGGCGCGCCGTTCAGGCGCAGTTCGTAGAACCCGTAGCCGCTCACCGAGGCAATCGCGGAGACGACGGGCTTGGCCGCGATCCGGAACGGCCGGCGCAGCTGGATGGCGTTCTTGGGCAGGATGCCGGGATGCAGCCAGGTGCGGTTCTTGACCACCAGCTGGTTGCCGTCCAGCACGGGATAGCGGAACGCGGGCATGATGTGCCCCTGGAAACGGTCCAGCAACAGCTCTTTGCCGTCGGCGTCCCTGACCGAAATCTCCGCCACGCGCGCCTCCTCGCGGTGCGCGGCCCGCACGCCAATCGTCCCGGCGGCGAACGTGCCGTCCGTGCGCGTGTCGACGCAGACGCCGTCGAGCAGCGTCCGGATCCGCGTCCCCCGCGTCTCGATGCGCAGGACGTGCTCCTTCGCCCAGTCGAGCCCCTGGGGGAAGAACGGCGCCAGGTCCACGACGGGAAGGATGCGGATGCCGTTCTGGAAAACGTGGGGACGCAACAGCGGCGACTTGCCCAGGGCCACATTGATCTGCCACATGTAGCCCGTCTTGTCGTCGGCGGCGCGGAAGAGGACGCCAAACGCCTCGCTCGTCAGCTTGAATTTCACCTGGTAGTCGAAGTCGCGCCACCGGACGGCGTGCGGCGCTTCGCCCACCCACTGCGCCCCCTCCCAGCCCTCGGCGGACCGCAGGGCCGGGATGAACCGCTGCGGCGCCGACCAGGCCGTGGCCGCCGCGCCGTCGGCATGGACGAGGCGGACCTGCCACCAGTAGGGCGTGACGGGGCGCAGGGCCGCGCCGTCGTACAGGCAATCGAAGCAGGATCCGGTTTTCTTCGCCCACACGAGATTCCGGCCGGCCGCGACGTCCTGCGGGCTCGCCGCCAGGCGGAGTTCGGCGCCGGCGGCCGGCCGCTCGGGATCGGCCCCTTTCAGCGCCCACGTGAACCGCGGGCGCGCACGGACGACGCCCACCGGCTCGCGCGCGCTTTCGCAGCGGGGGGAGACGATTTCCAGACGGAAGGCGGACGCCGCGAAGACGGCCGACGCCAGGGCCACCGACAGGACGGACGAGACGAGAAGACGGTTCATTGGCGGATTCCTCACGAGGTGCAGGCGGTGCCCTTGACGATTGTCGTGCAGGCCTTCAGCACGCCCGCCACGTTGGCGAGGTCGGACGGAATGATCATCGTGTTGTTCGTCTTCGCGAGGTTGCCGAACTGGGTGAGGTACTGCTGGGCGAGCTGCATGTTCACGGACTCGATCCCGCCCCGCCCGTTGATTGCCTCGGCGACCTTCTGGATGCCGGCGGCCTGGGCCTCGGCGACGAGCAGGATCTCCTTCGCCTTGCCTTCGGCCTCGTTGATCTTGCGCATGCGCTCGCCCTCGGACAGCGCAATCGCCTCCTGGCGTTCGCCTTCCGCGCGGTTGATCTTCGCCTGGCGTTCGCCTTCGGACTCGGCGATCATCGCGCGCTTCTCGCGTTCGGCGCGCATCTGCTTCTCCATCGCGTCGCGGATCGTGCGGGGCGGCGTGATGTTCTTGATTTCGTAGCGCGTCACCTTGATGCCCCAGGGATCGGAGGCCTTGTCGACGGCGGCGACGATGGCGGCGTTGACCGTCATGCGCTCCTCGAACGAGCGGTCGAGATCGAGCTTGCCCATTTCGGAGCGCATCGTCGTCTGCGCGAGCTGCGTCGTCGCGAACAGGTAGTTGCCGATGCCGTACGACGCCTTGACCGGATCCATGACCTGCATGTAGAGGATGCCGTCGACGGAGACGGCGATGTTGTCCTTCGTGATGCACTCCTGCGGCGGCACGTCAATCGCCTGCTCCTTCAGCGTGTGCCGGTAGGCGATGCGGTCGAAGAACGGAATCAGGATATGGAATCCCGCCCCCAGCGTCGCCCGGTACTTGCCGAGCCGTTCGACGATGTAGACCGTCTTCTGCGGAACGACGACCGCCGTCTTGATGATCGCCACGAGAACGATGAAGGCGACCAGGCTAAAAAATGCAACCATCATTTCTGTACTCCTTCTGTTTGTTTGCCGAGATGGTCCGATTATAGCACAAATCGGCCGTTGCCGCCGGCGAACCGGCACGTCTAGAACCAGATCGAAAAGGCATTGGCGTTCTGCCCGAGCGGATCGTCGCCCGCGCTCATGAAGTCACACACGTTCACGCGTACCGGCGCGGCGCCCGGTTTCGCGAGTTCGAGCCTCCAGGCGCCCCAAACGCCCATTTCCTTCGCGGCCTCGTCCGGCAACGCCGTCAGCACGGGCCGGTATCCCTTGAGGTTGACCGTTTCAGGGGCGAAGATCTCCGCTTCGGCGGCGCCGACACGCTTCGCCTTGGCCAGCAGCAACGGCCCCCGCCACAGCGTCGCCGCCGGCGTCTTGCGGTAGTGGAGCAGCACGTCGCGCCCGGCCTCCCGGGGCTTGTTGTCGGAATAGCGGTTGTACATCCAAAGGGCCAGTCCCGCCGTCGGCGGCGCCGCCGGCGCGGACGGCAGGTCGCGCTCGACGAGCCGCGCCGGCATGTCGAAGGTCACCGTGTAGACGCCCACCGCGACGCGCGCGACGTCCATCTTCGCGCACCAGCCCGGCTGGCGGAACTTCAGCTTTGCCCGCTCCGGCGCCTTGACGGTCACGACGTTTCCCACGGGATAGCCGCCCGAGATCTCGATTTTCGCGCCCGCCAGCGTCACCTCGGCGTCCTGGTACAGGTTCACGTGGAAGACGCCGTCGCGATCGCGCGTCACCGCCCCTTCCGCCACGTCCATCCAGGAACGGGGCACGTTGTTGACGCAGCAATGGTTGTAGGCGAGCCCGCACTGGAACTGGAGCTCGTGGCGGCAGTTGCCGCGGATGAAGAACGCGCCGTAGTCGCCGCGGCGGAAGACGCCCGGCAGGAAGTTGTTGAAGTAGGCCGTCTCGACGCTGTCCATGTACGTGCCGTCTCCCGTAATCTCGAACAGATCGAGATTGAGGCGGATCCAGTGGATGGCGTCGCAGACTTCCGAGAGCGCGTTGAGCTGCCGCGCCGCCCCGACGAACTTGTCGCCAAACCCCACGCCGCCGAAGGGATTCGCCTCGGTCCTGGCCAGATTGTCGCGGATCAGCCTGACGGTCTCCAGGGCACGGCCGTCGCCCGTCACGCGGTGGAACTCCAGCAGGCCGTCGAGACAGCTCATCATTTCGTAGCATTTGCCCCAGTGGTGGGGTTCGGGATACCAGGTGGCGAGCGGCTGGTCCCGGGCGGCGTTGCGGAAGAAATTCGGGCAGGCCCCGTCCGCGCGATCCCAGTCCGGCAGCATCTCCTTCGCGTAGTCCAGGTAGGCCTGCCGGCCCGTCTCGGCGTACAGCATCAGCAGCGGCTTGAGAATGGACATCGACGGCAGGCCGTTCATGCCGGACGTGCCCGTCTCGTAGAGTTTCAGGCCCCGGCGGTGGAGCATGCCGATCCACTGGTCCATCTGGCGCTCGACGGAAACGAGAATGTCCCTGTCGCCCGTCGCCTTGTAGGCCATCAGCATGCCCCAGATCGCATACTTGCGGTTCCAGAGATTCCAGCACGGCAGCCAGCCGTAGATCCGGCGCGTGGCTTCGGGATCGTCGATGGCGACGAGTTCACGGTCCGCATAGGATCCCAGATAGCCGTCCTTGTCCTGGAGCTTCATGAGGCGGTGGCATTCCGCGCGCACGAAAGCCAGCAGCGCGGGATCCTGGAGATGGTCGGCCACGCGCGCCGTGCCAAACATGAGCTTCCCCCAGAACTCGCCGCGCCAGAGGCCGCCGTGGCCCCGGATGTCGTCGTCCCGCGTCTCGAAGGCGCGCCGGGCCTCGCCGAAGATCTCCTGCCGGGCAAACGCGCTGCACATGCGCGCGCGGATGAAGGCGTTCATCTTGTCGGCGGCGGGTCCTTTCAGGCGCACGTCGCGCAAAGCCGGCGTCTCCATCGCATCCGGCGCCCGGAACGGCACGGCCGCGCCCCCCAGGCCGGCCAGGCCCAGGACGGCGGCGAACGGCAAAAAGCGCTTGAGTTTCATGCCGCCATTATAGCACAAACGGCGGCGCGGGCGGGACGCGGAAGCGGCAGGCGTCAGAGTTCGACGCGGTGGCGGCGGCCGTAAAGGGCGAACAGCCCGAAGAGAACGGCAAGCAGACCCGCGCCGGCGCCGCCCCAGAAGAGGCTGTGCGAAACCATGACGGCGTGGTAGACCGTCGCCACGGACCAGCCCAGCGCCGTCAGATAGACGACGAAGACGCACCCGTACCAGGTCCCGATCTCCTTGAACACGACGGCCGTCGCGCCTAGGCACGGCACATAGAGCAGGATGAAGAGCAGATAGGCGAAAGCCTGGTGGAATCCCCCGGGGAAATGGCGGCGCATCGAAGCGCCGACCGTTCCCCCGCGCGCCGGTCCGTGGCCGCCGTCTTCCATCTGGCCGTAGAGACCGTTCAGGGTGCCGATCACGCTCTCCTTCGCGCCAAGGCCCGTGAAGACGGCAACCGAGGCCGGCCAGTTCTCCCGTTCGACGCCGATGGGGGCGAAGACCGGCGTCATCGCCCGTCCCGCCACGGCGAGAACCGTCTGCGCCGACGCCTCGCCGGGAGCGCGCACGCGCCCCTCCGCGTCGAAACTGTTGAGCAGCCCCAGAATCAGCATCATCGGGACGATGAAACGCCCCGCGCGCCAGAGGAACCCCGTCAGCCGCTCCCACGTGTGGAGGAGAATGTGGCGGAGGCGCGGCAGGTGGTAGGGGGGAAGCTCCATGATGAAATGGGCCGGTTCGCCCCGGAAGAGCGTCTTCTTGAGCAGAAGCCCCGACAGGACGCCGAGGACGATGCCGGCGAGATAGAGCGCCACCAGCATCCGCCCCGGCGATTCGGGCGAGAACGCCACGGCGAACGCCGCGTAGACCGGCAGTTTCGCCCCGCAGCTCATGAACGGAATCATGAAGATCGTCAACATCCGGTCGCGTCTGGATTCCAGCGTCCGCGTCGCCATGATGGCGGGCACCGAACAGCCGAACCCGACCAGAAGCGGAACGAACGACTTGCCGGGAAGTCCCAGGCCGCGCATGAAACGATCGGCCAGAAAAGCCGCCCGCGCCATGTAGCCCGAATCCTCCAGGATCGACAGCGCGAAGAACATGCAGAAGATAACGGGCACGAAGGAGAAGAGTGCGCTCAAGGCCCCGCCAATGCCGCTGGACGCCACCGCGACCAGCCAGTCGGGCGCATGGCAGACCCCCGCCAGCAGCCGCTCCGGCAGCGACTGGAACACGCACTGCCCCAATCGGTCGAACCAGTCCGTCGGCGTCCCCGCCGCGAGAAGGACGAGCGAGAACACCCCGACCATGATGGCGAGAAAAAGCGGCAGCCCGAGAAAACGGTTGAGGACGAACCGGTCGATGATTTCGCTGAAATACATCTTCGACTGGCGGACGTGGACCACGTCGCGGACCAGCCCGGCGATAATGCCGTACCGGGCTTCGGCCAGCTCGATGTCGGGCGGGTCCTTGAGGACCTCCGTCACGCGCGCGATGGCGCCCTCGATGACTTCGGGCGCCATGTCGTGGTAGGCCAGAAGCGCCCGCGTGACCAGCGGCTCCCCTTCCAGCGCCTTCACGGCGACCCACCGGCGCGGAACTTTAAGCGCCTCGGCCGTCTTCACCGTGCAGGACGTCAGAATGTCGATTTCCTGTTCAAGCTCGTTTCCGTAGTCGAGGCGAATCGACGGCGGCCTTGCCGCGCCAAGGGAGCGCGCAAGCGTCAGGCAGAGCCGGCGGACGTCCAGCGGATTGTTCGCGTTGACGCCCACGACCGGCACGCCCAGGTGTTCGGCCAGGTGATCGAGTTCGATTTCGACATTGCGCGACCGGGCGATGTCCATCATCGTGACGACGACCACCATCGGCACGCCCAGCTCGCCGAGGAGAATCGTCAGGTAGAGATTGCGTTCCAGCGTCGTGGCGTCGAGCACGTTCACGTAGAGGTCCGCCTCGTGGGAGAGCACGTATTCGAGCGTCGCGCGTTCGTCTTCGCTGGTCGCGGTGAGCGAATAGACGCCCGGCAGGTCCACGACGTTCAGCGCGGTCCCGTCCGGCAGCGTCGCCCGGCCCTCCTTCTTCTCCACCGTCACGCCCGGCCAGTTGCCGATGCGCTGGCGGGCGCCCGTCAGACCGTTGAAGAGCGTCGTCTTCCCGCAATTGGGATTGCCGATCAGGGCAATGGTCAATTCTCTGGCCATGGAATCCACCCGGATCAGTTCTGCCGGCGGCGGACCTGTTCGACGTCCAGCGTCCTGACCCGGATGACCTTCGCCTCGTCCCGGCGCAACGACAGATGGTAGCCGCGCACGGCCAGATCGAACGGGTCGCCAAGCGGCGCGACGTTGATGATGCGGACCTGAACGCCGCGCGTCAACCCCAAGGCCAGCAGTTTCGCGCGGTAGGCGGAGTTGCCGAGCGTGTAGCCGACAATCTCGGCCATCTGTCCGGTCTTGAGTTCGTCGAGCGTCATCTTGCGCAAACCAACCTTCCTCTTTTCCGGCGGGCAAGTCTACCAAACCTGGCATCTGCTGGCAAGGGGGACGCCGAGTTTGGAGGTTCCCCAATTTTTTCTTGGCTGGCGAAGGGTTGCGGAGGCCTGCGC
>JBJEWF010000102.1:0-8892 GCA_051884915.1 Kiritimatiellia bacterium | reverse complement strand
TGGCTCTGGTGAATATCTGGGATAATTTATCCCGGATTTTCCGGGATAAGGGTGGGTATAAGTACTCGTTGACTCATGAGGCTGAAACATGTCTCCTGCTGCAACAAGGGATGCAGATAACTATAGAAGACGTGGAATGGCAATTCTCCATGGCAGAAGATGCAAAACTCGTTTGCAATCTTTGCGAACTTTGCGTTCTTTGCGGCTCGAATCACTACATTTAGTTGCCGAAGCAAGAAGAGAGTGGTCAGCGGTCAGTGGTCAGACGGGAAGTGAAACAGATGGATGTTTTTTAGCCGCAAAGAACGCAAAGGACGCAAAGAGGTGTTGTGGCAAGCGAATGCAAACGTCATCACGGAAGCGGAATTGCATCCTCCGCATCCTTTGCGTTCTTTGCGCTCTTTGCGGCTAAAATCACATTTAGCTTTTTAATGGTCAGTGGGCAATGGGCAGTGATCAGGCGAGAACGGAGCTTCGCACGCGACCTGTGACCACTGCCCATTGACCACTCATCTGGCCCGTTTCGGGGCGTTTTCCGCATCCGCGGTTTTATGCTATACTCAAGGGCGCGACACATCAGGAGAACTTGAAGACATGCAGAAACCGAAAGACAGGCAGAAATCGAACAGGCGGCTTTCGCGCCGGCGTTTCCTCGGACAGCTGGGCGGCGGCGTGGCCCTGCCGTGGCTCGTTCCCGCCTCGGCGCTGGGGAAGGACGGGGCCGTGGCGCCGTCGAACCGCATCGTCATGGGCGCGATCGGACTCGGCAACCGCGGCACGGGCGACTTGCGCACCTGGGTGCTGCCGGAGAAGGACGTGCAGTTCGTCGCCATCTGCGATGTGCGCCGCGAACGCCGCGACGCCATCAAGGCGCTGGCCGACGCGCACTACGGCAATGCGGACTGCGCCCGGTATGTCGACATGCGGGAGATGCTGGCGCGGACGGACATCGACGCCGTCCTGATCGCCACCGGCGACCGCTGGCACGCCTGCGCCTCGATCCTCGCCATGCGCGCGGGCAAGGACGTCTACACGGAGAAGCCGGCCTCGATGACCGTCCAGGAGGGCCAGGCCGTCGTCGCCGCCGCCCGCGCCTGCAAGCGCGTCTACCAGGCCGGCATGCAGCGCCTGAGCGAACCCAACTTCGTCGTCTGCAACGAACTGCTCCGCCTGGGCCGGCTCGGCGAGGTGAAGACCGTCTACGCCCACCTGGCGCCCTGGGGCAACGTCAACCTGGCGCGGAACTGGCTGCCGGCCGAGCCGGAACCGCCGCGCGAGGAAGTCGACTGGAACGCCTGGCTCGGGCCGTGCGCGTGGCGGCCGTTCAACGGCGCCTACCTGAAGGGCGCCTGGCACCGCGACCACGACCTCTACACGGGCGTCGTGGGCGAGTGGGGCTCCCACACGTTCGCCCAGTGCCACGACGCGATCGGCGCCGAAAACACCTCGCCCGTCTTCTACCCCTGCCTGCACAAGCCCCTTCCCGACGGCCTGCGGATGCATTTCGCCAACGGCGTGGACATGGTCACCTGCCAGCGCGGCTGGCGCGGCACCTGCGGCGTGCGCTACGTGGGCTCCGAGGGCTGGGTCTCCTGCGCCGACGGCTACACGATGCCCGAGGCGTCCCGGCCCTCGCTGCTGGCCGACTACCAGAAGATCCTGGCCGACTACTGCGTGCGGACGGGCTACACGGGGCAGAACCACATGCGCCAGTTCCTCAACTCCGTCAGGACGCGCGCCAAGACGGTCGCCAACCCCGTCCTGATGCACCGCTCGATGACGACCGTCCACTGCGCGAACATCGCCCAGTGGCTCGGACGCGACATGACCTGGGATCCGCTCCGCGAGCAGTTTGTCAACGATCCCGAAGCCAACCGCCTGCTGTCGCGCCCCCAGCGCGAAGGCTGGCAGATCATCTGAAGGACGCGAAAACAGGACGAAAACGGAACATGAACAAGATTCTGATATGGATGATGCCGCTGGCGGTGCTGGCCGCGGACATGCGGCACCCGGCGTTTCTGATGCGGGAGGGCGAATTGCTCGAAGTCCTCGCGGGCACGAACCTCAACGACCGCGTGACGGCCTGCCAGGAACTCGGCCACGCGGGCACGGCGGCGGCGGTGCCGAAGCTGGCCGCGCTGCTGGCGGACGGGACGGAAGCCGTCCTCTTCCACGCCGCGCGGTACGGCCTGGAGCAGATCCCCGGCCCGGAGGCCGAAGCCGCGCTGCGCGCGGCGTGCGCGCGGACGACGGGCGCGCGCCGAGCCGGCGTCGAGGCGTCGCTGCGCCAGCGCGCGCGGCCCGTTCCGGACGGCTACGACGGCGCGGCGGCGGCGCTGACGGCGTTTCCGCCCAAGACGCCCCTGCAGAACGGCGATCCCGCCGTCGTCCCGGGCCTGGTCGAGGCGGCGCTCGGCGGCGGTTTCGAGGCGACGCTGGCCCGGCGCCATCTCGTGGGCTTCCCCACTGCCGCCCTTGACGGCGAACTGCTGAAACTGGCGGCCGGCGCCGACGTCAAAAAGGCCCGCCTGGCGATTGGCGTTCTGGGCGACCGCCGGACGGCCGGCCTGCTGCCGAAATTCGCCGAGTTCGCGCGCCAGACGCAGGAGACGGGCGTCCGCACCGAAATCTTCAAGGCGTTCGCGACCCTGTGCGAGGCGCCGCGCGACCTCCGCTTCCTCCTCGACCAGGTCGCGATCTGGCCCGCCGAGGAGCGCCTGGCCGGCTCCGTCATCCGCGTCTGTTCGCGGGCTTTCGTCGCCGACCGGGTCGACGTGAAAATCCTCTCGGCGGAATACGGCTACTGGGGGCCGAACGAGGTCAAGGACGCCGCGGGCAAGCCCGTCGCGAAACCCGTCGCGGACGTGATGGACATGGTCACCGCGCTCGTCGCGGCCGGTTCCCGCTCCATCATGAGCGGCAACCGCCTGGCCGGCCACGGCGGCTTCGCCCGCGATCCGGCGCCCGGGCAGCCCAAGGAACTCCGCCTCACCTACCGGATCGGCGACGGCCCGGCGATTTCGGTCGTCACGCCCGAAAATCTTGAAGCGGAACTCGCCGGCTGCCGGCTGCCGGACGACGTGGCCGGCCCGCTGCTGGACGCCGCCGCCGCGGCGACGGGCGACGTCCGCGCCGCCCTGCTGCGCATCATCGCGGCGCTGGAGAAGCGCGGCGTCGTGCCCGATCCGCAGGAGAAACTCTTCCGGCCGATTTTCAACGGCAGGGATCTGACGGGCTGGAGCCAGGTCGACGGCCACTTCTCCGTGAAGGACGGCGTCATCACCGGCCAGTCCACGGCCGAGCGTCCCTGCAAGCCCAACCACCATCTCGTCTACACGGCGGAAGTGCTGGACGATTTCGAGCTGCGCGCCGAATTCCGCCTTTCCGGCGGCGCCAACTCGGGCATCCAGCTCCGCTGCAAGCCCCAGTTCATCGGCGACAACGGCTACCAGGCCGACATGAACGGCGGCGGCAACTACGTCGGATTCCTCTACCATCCCCGCCAGCATCTGGTCGGCGAGCGCGGCGCGGACGTCGTTCTGGCCGCCGACGGCAAGAAAACGGTCACGCGGTTCGCCGACGGCAAGGAGCTGCAGAAGCTCTTCCGGGCCGGGCAGTGGAACGACATCCGCGTCGTCGTCAAGGGGCGCACGATCGCGGTGTGGATCAACGGCGTGCGGACGACCTCCATCGAAGACCCGCGCGACGAATTCTTCCCGGCGAAGGGGCACATCGCCCTGCAGCTCCACCAGGGACCGCCGATGACGGTGGAATTCCGGAACCTGCGGCTGAAGAAATAGGGACCGTCCGCCGCGTGCTGTTCGATCGCACATTCCATCCGGACGAAGCCAACCAGGCGTTCACGGTCGGCAGGCTCCTGGAGACGGGCGCCTACGCGTACAGGCCCGCGGACCACCACGGTCCCACGCTCTATTACGCGGCGGCGCCCCTGCAGCGGGCCTTCGGCCATGCCGACACCGCGGGCCTGGACGGCACGGTGCTGCGGTGCACGCCCCTGCTCTTCGCCGTGCTGGGCCTGGTCCTGGGCGGACTCGCCGTCAGGCGGATGACCGGAAGCGTCTGGGCCGCGCTGGGCTTCGCCCTCCTGCTGGGGACGGCGCCGATCTACGTGTTCTTCGCGACCGACTTCATCCAGGAAGCGCTGCTCGCGTGCTTCCTGCTTGGCATGTACTGGGCCGCGGCGGGCTATCTGCGCCCGGGCGGACGGCTCAAGCCCGGCAGCTGGGCGCTGTTCTTCGGCGTTTTCGCCGGGCTTGCCTTCGCCACCAAGGAGACGAGCCTGCTTTCCTTCGCCGCCGCGTTTCTGGCCGGCGCGCCTTTTCTCGTCCGCGCCGCCGCCGGCAGACGCGCGGCGGACTCCCGGACGCCGCCCGGGCGCTCGTGGGCGGGGTTTGACGCGGCGCTGGCCGCCGCCGGCTTCGCGCTTGCGTCCGTCGTGCTGTTTTCGTCGTTCTGCACGCATTGGAGGGGCGTGCTCGACGCGTTCGTCACCGCGCCGCTCGCCTATCTGGGACGCGGCCTCGGCGATGCGGCGGCCTCGACCGGCGCCAACTGGCACGTCCATCCGTGGTGGCAGTACGCCCACTGGCTCTTCGCCCAGGCGCCGTTTTCGGAACTCGACCTCTTCGTCGCGGCGTTTGCGGCGTGTCCCCTGTTCCTGGGCGTTCTCCGCTTCGCCTTTCTGCGCGCGGACGCGAAACGCGCGCATTTCGTCCGCTTCAAGCCCGAGAAGGCCCCGCCCTCGCCCCATCCCCCGCTCGGCCCCTGGCTCTTCGCGCTGCTCTATTCGGCGATTCTGTTCGGCATCTACTCGGCCATCCCCTACAAGACGCCCTGGTGCGCGCTGCAGATCCTGGCCGGCGTTGCGCTCGCGACCGCGCTGGGGCTTCATGCCGTTGCCGTGCGGCTGGGCGGCCGGTTCGTGCCGCCCCTGGTCGCCGCGGGAATCGTCGCCGGCATCGTCGCCTTCCGTCTGCCCGCGCTGGCGAAAATGAACCGGGACCCCGACGCGAAGGAGATCCCCTTCAACTACGCCAACGCCTCGCCCGAAGTCAAGGACCTGGCCGCCTGCGTCGCGGCGGCGATGGCGGCCGACGCGTCCGCGGCGGGACCGCGCGCCGAAGAACCCGCGGAGAAGTTCGTCGCCGTGGCGCTGCCGCCCGCCGACACCTGGCCCTTCCCCTGGTACAACCGTCCGCTTGAGGGTCGGACGGGCTACTGGACGTCGTTCGAGGATCTCGTCACGCTCCAGCAGTCGGGGGCGAAGCCGACCGTCGTCATCGTGCCGATGGCCGAGGGCCATCTCGTCCAGCCGCTCTTCCCGCACCTCACGCACACCCGGCGCTTCCGCATCCGCCCCAAGGTCCGGGTCCGGGTGTTCTGGTAGGGCCGCCTATTTCCGGTACTGCACCGCGCCGTTTCCGCTGACCGTGCCGGCGAAGGCGGCCGCGGGGCCGATGTCCAGCGTCGCGTCGCGCAGTTCGATCAGACCGCAGCCCGAGACGGCCTCCAGCGTTTCCGTGAGCCCTTCGAGCACAAGCCGCCCCTTCCCGCAGACCTTCACGGGGTAATCCGGCGGCAGTTTGTCCCGCAGACGAACCGGGAAGATCCGGCCGGCCTCGGCGAAACGCTCTTTCGGCGCCTCGAACTTCTCCACGCGGCCCATCGACATCCACTGGACCACCGTGCCGTCCGCCACGCCGGCGTCGACCGTCCAGCTGTACGGGTCGCGCCCGATCGCATCGTTCGCCGTCACGAACGAATAGCCGTCGAACGCCACCTCGCATCCGAGATCGATCTGAAGCGGGTTGTAGTAGCACTTGGTCTTCACGTTGCCGTCGATTCCCTTGGCGGGCCCTTCGCTGCCGTTCGGCCCCGCAAGCACACGGGCGCCTGCCGGCAACGGCAGGACCTTGCCGTCGCGATAGAGCCGGAATTCGCTGAACTGGGAACCGCTGTCCGCGTATTCGGGCGGTCCCTTTTTGGCCGGCCGCGTCTGCGAGACGTTGAACCGCACGTAGCGGGTGACGACCGTCGAGCCGCCGGTTCCCGCCTTCATCGCCACCGCGCCCGCACGGATCTCCAGCCCCTGGTTGGCGAGAACGGCCCCGCTCAAGTCGAGAGTTCCCGCCCCTTCCTTGACCAGGACCCCGCCCTCGAAGCGCCGGCCCGGCTCCACCGCCACCGTTTGGCCCGCCGGTACCGAAATCGTCTCCGCCGCGGCGGCCAGCGCCGCCGCCATCACGAACAAGCATGTCTTCATCGTCGCCGTCTCCAGAATTGGCATCCAAAAGCTGAAATTCCCCGCGCGGGGACGGGGACAGTATACCCGAGCGTCCGGCGAACCGTCAACCGGCAAAATCGGCCGCGCCGCCGCGGGCGCGGCGCGGGCGCGGCGGCGGGTGCCCGGCCCCTCCCCGACGGGAAGCTAGCGCTTCGCGTCAATCCACTTCCACAGGCGGTACATCAGGTAGCCCCAGGCGAAGAACGCGACGAAATAGAGGATCCGGGGATGCGCGTCGTGGAACCGGTCGACCGCGAAATACTTCTCCCAGTCGGGAATGTCGGTGTAGTAGTACTGCCCGCACCCGAAATCGAGGCCCTCGATCAGGCCCAGCCGGTTGACCATCACGTAGACGGCGGCCAGAACGGCCGCCGCCATGATGCCACAGGCGATTCTGGAGCCTGCCGACATGCGCTTACGCATTGAGGGTCGGAACCGGGAAGAACCGGCCGCACAGCAAGGCCCAGGCGATGACGAACGTCAGGACGAGGTTGAAGAGCTGGCCGATGATGTAGAGGTGGAACGGCTTGCCGCCCCGGACCTGTCCGCACAGGTCCTTGAAGTTGGTTTCCAGGCCAATGGACGTGAACGCGAGCGCAAACGCCCAGTTCTGGAACTCCTTCAGGTGCTTGATCACGGACGTCGTCGTCTCGGCGCCGTAAACCGGCTGCACGACGAACGAGAAGATCATCGACGCGGCGATGAAGCCAAGAATGAACTTGGGGAAACGCTGCCAGATTTCGCCCGCGCCGACTTTCTGCCCCCCGGAGGCCGCCCGGTCGACGGACGTCGTGAAGAAGATGGCGATGCCCAGGGCGACAAAGCCGATGAGAATGTTCTGGATCATCTTGACGAGCGCCGCGACCTGGCCGCCGATGTCGCCCAGCGCCTGGCCGGCGAGAACGACCGCGCCCGTGGAGTCGACCGTGCCGCCGATCCAGGCGCCGCCGATCATCGGGTCGATGTGGATGGCCGTGATGAAGAACGGCATGCCGACCATCATCAGCACCGTGAAGATCAGGGACGTGCCGACGGCAAAGGCCAGATCCGTCTTCTTGGCCCTGGCGGCCGCGGCGGCGGCGATGGCGGCCGACGTCCCGCACACGGACGTGGCGGCGGCGATGGTGATGACGAGCGGCTTGTTCTGGATCTTCAGCACCTTGGCGCCCAGCCACCACATGAAGATGATGACGACCGGCGTGACGCCCCAGGCGATTCCCAGACCGTACAGGCCGAATTTCTGGATGTTCGAGAACAGGACCTGGGCGCCCAGAATGACCAGGCCGGTCTTGATGTAGAACTCCGTGCGCAGCGCGGGCTTGAGCCACGCCGGCGTCCTGACGGTATTGCTGATCAGCAGACCCAGCAGCAGCGCCCAGAACGCGTATTCGAGATAGCGGTTGAACGTGAACTCGGCGGAGAGCAGACGCACGACGGACACCAGAACGAAAAGGCCCGTGAACGCGACCAGGAACTTGGCCGGTTTCTTCCCCTCCAGCGCGTTGCCGACCGTGAAGATCGCGGCGAACGCGGCGAAGGTCAGCGCGAGCTTCGCGCCGAGCGCGCCCGTGAAAATGTCGCAGAACGCCTTCACCTTGCCCGGATGGGCGGCCACCTCGGAGGCGAGGCCCCAGGTGCCGAACTTGGCGCCGGAGAAATCGTAGGCGCCGGTGACGACCCCCACGGCGGCAATGGCAATCAGGATGAACGCCCCCCAGATGGAAAGCCAGTCCTCCTTGTGGAGCATATCGCGGAATTTGAATTTCTCGGCCACAACCACGTCGTTCGCGGCGCTGTTCGTCTCTGCCATTGTCTCGTCCGTTCCTTTCGGGTGTTGAAAATCAGGTATTATACCACTTCGGCGGAAAACATCAAGATGTTCCCGATTTTTGAGGTTCCCCAATTTTTTTTTGGCTGGCGAAGGGTTGCGGAGGCCTGCGCGGTTTTTCGCCGATTTTGGGAAAAGAGCGTCGCCTTTCAGGTTCGATTGCCATCGGTGAAACCCTGCCTGTTTTTGGACAGGATCGACAGGATTGGTTTTTAGCCGCAAAGAACGCAAAGGGCGCAAAGGGGTGTGGACGCGCTTCCTCGTGCCAGCCATTTTTTTGGCCGCAAAGAACGCAAAGGACGCAAAGAGGTGGTGGTGTAAGCGAATGTCTTCACGGAGGCGAAATTGCGTCCTTCACATTCTTTGTATCTTCACATCTTTTGTATCTTTGCGTTTTCGGATTCTTTGCGTTCTTTGCGTTCTTTGCGGCTAAAACATATTTCTTCCTCCAAGCCAAAGAGCAATCCTTTCCCTACCAGCAAGGCGGCACCTGGCAAGTCAGCCGGGTGTTTTAGCCGCAAAGAACGCAAAGGACGCAAAGATTCATTTCGCCGTCCGCGCGCGGATGAAGATGCGCCTCTGCATCGTCGTTGTCGTCGCGGCAGGATCCGCGCGCTCCGATCTCCCTGTGCCGCGAATGCTTGACCCTGTCGGCTGGGGCAATGTGCGCCCCTTGCGGAACAGCGAAGACATGAATCCCGTCGCACCGAACGCGCCACCGGGCGGCGGGCCAGCAGATGCCGCGCCCGCGTCACTTCCG
>JBJEWF010000101.1:0-37687 GCA_051884915.1 Kiritimatiellia bacterium | reverse complement strand
GAAGCCGGAACACCGCTTCTTCCGGATTTCGGTCGAGATGCCGTAGACGGGGGCGCGCCGGCCCGGCGCGTCGAACGTCTCCGTCCGCCGCCCGGACACGAAATCCAAGACCGTGGCGCGGACGAAATCCAGGCGCCGTTCCGGGGCCAGGTCCGGGTTTGGCGGTGATTCTCCGAATGGCCTTCCGTGTCTCGCGGAGAGAATTTCCGTCGGTTATGCGGTGAATTTTGCAGATACGCCCTGGGAAAGGGCGGGCGTTCTGGGGCTGTCGGCAGTTCCGGAAACTTTCCAATGGCCTTTCTGCGACACTTTGGTATAATATGTCACATCATGAAAGCCACTACTGTCGGCCGCGAAGGCGGTTATAACTGTGTCGTCTGCATCAAGCAGGTTCCCGACACGAAGAAGGTCACCGGCGCGGCGATGAAGCCCGACGGGACGGTCAATCGGGCTGCGCTGCCCGCGATTTTCAACCCTGAAGACCAGAACGCCCTGGAAGCCGCGCTCCGCGTGCGCGACGCCCATGGCGGCACCGTGACGGTCGTCACGATGGGCCTTCCCGCGGCCTGCGCCATTCTGCGGACGGCCCTGATGTGCGGGGCCGACAAGGCGTACCTCGTGACGGACCGCAAGGCGGCGGGGTCGGACACCCTCGCAACGAGCTACATCCTCTCCCAGGCCATCCGCACGCTCAATCCCGACCTCGTCTTCTGCGGGCGTCAGGCGATTGACGGCGACACGGCGCAGGTGGGTCCGCAGATCGCCGAAAAGCTCGATTTTGCGGCGATCACCTATCTGGAGGACATCCGGATGGACGGCGACTACGCCATCGCCACGCGCGACATCGGCACGGGCGTCGAGACCGACCGCGTGAAGCTGCCGGCGCTCTTCACGGTGACCGACAAGTTCGGCGCGCTGCGCCCGATGGACGTCCGGCGCGTGATGAAGTACAAGAAGGCGAAGGCCCCGGTCGAGAACGGCGGCGTGGTCCCGGCGGGCGATCTGGCCATCGGGCAGTTGACCTGCGACGACATCGGCGCGGAGGCGGACCGCTGCGGCTTCGCCGGCTCGCCGACGAACGTCAACAAGATCGTCTCGGTTGTTCTCGCGGGCGGCGACTACAAGGACGTCACGCCCGACGAAGCCGGCATCGGCGGCCTCATCGGCGAACTCGTCGCCGACCACACCATCGGCTAAGGAGGAATTTATGGCAGAAGACAGAACCAAGGGCGAAGTCTGGGTCTTCGCGGAACAGGAAGACGGCCAGCTGAGCGACGTGCCGCGGGAACTGCTGGGCAAGGGACGCGAACTCGCGGATCGACTGGGCGTGCCGCTCGCGGCCGTCCTGATGGGCGACGGCGTCGAACCCCTCTGCGCGCCGCTCTTCGAGGCGGGCGCGGACAAGGTCCACCTCGTCGAGGACGCCGAACTGAAGGTGTTCCGCGGCAAGGCCTACCGCCATGCGTTCGTGGAGCTCATCAAGGAATGCGCGCCGCAGATCGTGATCTTCGGCGCCACCCATCTGGGCCGCGACCTTGCGCCGGCCGTCGCCTCGCAGCTCCGCTGCGGACTGACCGCCGACTGCACGGACCTCCAGATCGGCGACTTCACGGACAAGAAGACGGGCGAGACGTTCACGAACATCCTCCAGCAGATTCGTCCCGCCTTCGGCGGCAACATCATCGCGACGATCGTCAATCCCCGCAACTGGCCGCAGATGGCGACGGTGCGCGAGGGCGTGATGAAACCCCTTGAAGCGCAGCCCGGCCGCACGGGCGAGATCGTCCGGCACGGGTCGCACCTCGCGGGCATCGAGATTCCCGTCGAGGTGCTGGAGATCGTCCGTCGCCATTCGTCCATCAACCTCAAGGCCGCGCGCATCATCGTGGCCGGCGGCGCGGGCGTGGGCTCGAAGGAGAACTTCCGGCAGCTCCACGCGCTGGCGGACGCCCTGGGCGGCGCCGTGGGCGCGAGCCGCGCGGCCGTCGACCTCGGGTACTGCGAACACGAGCGCCAGATCGGACAGACCGGCGTGACGGTCCGTCCCGCGCTCTTCATCAGCTGCGGCATCTCCGGGGCGGTCCAGCACCTCGCGGGCATGCAGGACTCGGCCAAGATCATCGCGATCAACACCGACCGGGACGCGCCGATCTTCAAGGTGGCGCACTACGGCATCGTCGGCGACCTCAATGTCGTCATTCCGCTGCTCATTAAAAAGTTAAAAGGTTGACGGACTTTCCCCTTTACTGCCACCGGTGGAATCCTCGACCCTCTCCCCGTTTGCCTTTTAACTCTTCAACCGTTTAACCCTTTAACCTTTCTGCCTTATGTCCAATTTCTACTCCGACAATCCCGATATCGAGAAGACGATCGACGCGCTGGACCTCTCCGAGGTCGCCACGCTGCTCGAACAGGATTTCGTTTTCGCGAAGGATTACGACTTCGCCCCGACGGACGTCGCGGACGCCCTTGACAACTACAAGCGCGCGCTCTGCGTGTGCGGCGACATCATCGGCAACCGCATCGCCCCGACGGCAGAGGAGACCGACCGCGTCGGCAACGTCCTCAACGAGGACGGTTCCGTCACGTACGCGCCCGGCATCAAGCTCGCGATCGACCTCCTGGGCCGTGCGCGTCTCTCCGGCTGCACGATTCCGTATTATCTGGGCGGTCTCAACATGCCGTGCACGATCCTCACGGCCTGCAACGACATCGTCTCCCGCGCCGACGCCGCGCTGATGAACGTCTTCGGCCTCCAGGGCATCGCCGAGACGATCAACTCGTTCGCGAGCGAGGACATCAAGCGGCAGTACATCCCGAAGCTCTGCGACGGCACCTACACGGGCGCGATGGTTCTCACCGAACCCGACGCCGGCTCCGACCTCCAGAGCGTCAAGACGATGGCCTGGCAGGACGCGAACGGCAACTGGTTCGTGAACGGCGTGAAGCGCTTCATCACGAACGGCTGCGGCGACGTGCTTCTCGTGCTCGCCCGCACGGAGCCGGGCACGACGAACGGCGCCGGCCTTTCCTGCCTGCTCGTCGAGAAGTGCCCCGAGGTCAAGATCCGCCGTCTCGAGCACAAGCTCGGCATCAACGGTTCGCCCACGTGCGAAATGGTCTTCAACAACGCCCCGGCGAAGCTGATCGGGCAGCGCCGGCGCGGCCTGATCACCTACGTCATGGCCCTCATGAACGGCGCGCGCGTCGGCATCTCCGCGCAGGGCACGGGCATTGGCGAGGCCAGCTACCGCGCCGCCCGCGACTACGCCGCGGCCCGCAGGCAGTTCGGCGTGACGATCGACTCGTTCCCGGCTCTCCGCGAGCTCATGAGCGACATGTCGGTCGATGTCCAGGCCGCCCGCATCCTCGCGTACTACGCGTCGAAGTGCGTGGACCTCGAGAACGGCCTCGCGCGGAAGTTCGCGTCGCTGAAGGGCGCCCCGGAGGCGATGGACACGCGCCGGCGCCTGAAGCTCTATTCCTCCTTCAACAAGATGCTCACGCCGATGGCGAAGTACTATGCGTCCGAGATGTCCATGCGGACCTCGAACGGCGCGGTCGCCGTGCTCGGCGGTTCGGGCTTCATGAAGGACTACCCGGTGGAGCGCTATCTGCGCGACGCGCGCATCACGACGATCTACGAGGGCACCTCGCAGCTCCAGGTCGTGGCGGCCATCGCCGGCGTCATGGCGGGCCTTTCCGGGGACGTCATCGCCGACGTCTACGCGGGCATCGACACCTCCGCGTTCGAGGCCGAGAAGACCGAGGTCGCGGCGCTCGTCGCCGAGCTCGACGCCGCGGTCGAGTACGTCAGGAACCACCCGGAGGGGAAGGTCTACCACGACCTCCACGCGCGTCAGCTCGTGGACGCGGCCATCGCCGCGGTCATCGCCGCGCTCTTCATCCGCTTCGCCGCGAAGTTCGCGGAGAAGAAGCCCGTGCTCGCCTACTGGCTCGCGACGAAGTTCCCGACCGTGCGCGCGGAGCTCGCCAAGGCCCGGAGCGGCTACGTCGCCTCCGTGACGGACTTCGCGGCGCTTGCGCCGGCCGTTCCGCCCGCCGACTGACGTCGCGCCGGGCGGAAAGACGCGGGGGCGGCCGATTCCCCGCCGCCGCCCGCCGCGGTCGCGCCGGTTCGCGCGCGCGCCGGCGGCCGTTATCGGTTGCTTCCGCGTCCCGGTTTTGGTAAAATACGACTTTCAAACGGACCCGTAGCTCAGTTGGTCAGAGCGGGGGACTCATAATCCCTTGGTCCTGGGTTCAAGTCCCGGCGGGTCCACCAGTTGACTTGTAACGATAGTGTCCCCATGGATGACAAGCTGTCCGCTGAAATACCCGTTTTGCAGGAAATCTCGTCGGCCCTCGTGAGGGAGCGCAGCGTGCGCGCCCTGCTGCAGAAGGTGCTGGAGATTCTGGGCCGGCGCATGGGCATGCTGCGCGGCACGATCACGCTCCTCGAAGGCGACGAGCTCGTCATCGAGGCCTCGGTCGGGCTGGACGCCGACGAGCGCGCCCTGGGCCACTACCGGCTGGGCGAAGGCGTCACGGGCCGCGTCGGGCAGACCGGGCGCGGCGAGGTCGTTCCGGACATCCACAGGGACCGGCGCTTCCTCAACCGCACGGGCGCGCGGACGGAATCGCGTCCGATCGCGTTCATCTGCGTTCCGCTCGTCCACCTCGGCCAGGTCATCGGCACGCTGTCGATCGACCGCCTGAACGAGCCGGGCACGATCCAGGCGGACACGCTGGAGCGGGACGTGGCGCTCCTCGAAATCATCGCCAACATCACGGGCGAGGCCGCCGCCGTCTGCCGCGAGGAGCGGAGCGAGCACGAGAAGCTGCTGGAGGAGAACCGCCGCCTGCGCGACATGCTGGCGAACAATCCCGGCGACCTGATCGGCAACTGCCGCGAGATGCGCGCGGTCTACGAGCAGATCCGCCAGGTCGCGCCCAGCGAGGCGACGGTTCTCGTGCGCGGCGCCAGCGGCACGGGCAAGGAGCTCGTCGCGCGCGCCATCCAGGGGCTTTCGCCGCGCAAGGACCGGCCCTTCGTGACCCTGAACTGCGCGGCGCTTCCCGAGGCGCTGGTCGAATCGGAGCTGTTCGGGCACGAGAAGGGCGCCTTCACGGGCGCCAACGGGCGCCGGATCGGACGCGCGGAGGCGGCCGACGGCGGCACGCTGTTTCTCGACGAGATCGGCGATCTCACGATTCCCATTCAGGTCAAGCTGCTGCGCTTCCTCCAGGAGCGCACGTTCTCCCGCATCGGCTCCAACGAAGAGTTGCGCTCGAACGTGCGCTTCATCGCCGCGACGAGCCGCAATCTCGAAGAGCTGATGCAGAAGAACCTGTTCCGCGAGGACCTGTACTACCGCCTGTCCGTCTTCCCGATCACGATGCCCGATCTGGCCCACCGCACGGGCGACATCGTGCTGCTGGCCGAGCACTTCCTGGCGAAGATGAACGTGAAGTACGGAAAGAGCGTGACGCGGATCTCGCCGCCGGCGGTGAACATGCTGCAGGCCTATTCCTGGCCGGGCAACGTGCGGGAACTGGAAAACTGCATCGAGCGGGCCGTCCTGACGGCGACGGACGACTGCATCCACGGGTACAATCTGCCGCCGTCCCTGCAGGCGCCCGAATATGCCGAGGACCCGTTCCGTCCCGACGTGGCGATGACGCTGGACGAACAGCTGGCGGCGGTCGAGAAGCGGATTCTCGAAGACTCGCTCAAGCGCCACAACGGCAACCGCAGCGCGGCCGGGCGCGAGCTGGGCGTGTCGCCGCGCATGATGAACTACCGGCTCAACAAGGTGGGCATCCGCTGATGGCCGTCTCGCTCGCCCACGAGACGGCCCTGGGCGGAACCGTGCTGGGGATCGACGAGGCCGGGCGCGGACCGCTCGCCGGGGGCGTTTTCGCGGCCGCCGTCACCGTTCCCCTGGCGCGGGCCGGCGAGCTTCTGCGGGGGGCGTGGTCGGGCGTCAACGACTCGAAGCGGCTGACGGCGGGAAAACGCGAACGGCTCGCCGCCGTCATCCGCGCGACGCCCGGCTGCGTCTGGGCCGTGGCGTCGGCGTCGCCGGCCGAAATCGACAAACTGAACATCCTGCGCGCCACCCATCTGGCGATGCGCCGGGCGGCGGAGGCGGTGCTCGCCCGGGTCGGCGGGGAGGGGGCGCACATTCTGGTCGACGGTCTGCCCGTGCCCGGTCTGCCCGTGCCTTCGCGGCATCTGATCAAGGGCGACGCCACGTCGCTTTTCATCGCCGCCGCCTCGATTCTGGCCAAGACGGCGCGCGATGCCGATTGCCTCCGCCTGGAGGCGGCGTACCCCGGCTACGGTTTCGCCCGGCACAAGGGCTACCCCACGCCCCGGCATCTGGCGGCGCTGGACCGGCTGGGACCCTGTCCCGAACACCGCCGCTCGTTCGGTCCCGTGATGCAGATGACGCTGTTTCCCGCTTCTGTCCGATCAACCACCCCTACCAAGGAGAAATCCCGATGAAACGTCTTTGGGCCCTCGCCGTCCTCGCCGGCTTCGCGTGGCGCGTCTGCGCCTATCTTCCGCCCGTCGAGGAACGGGCGGGGCTGAAGGTGTCGATCGAGTCGTTCCCGCAGAAGACGGAGCGCACGGGGCGGGATCCCTTCGGCTGGCCGCTGGGGGTGACCACCGTCGACGCCGGGGCGCCCCGGCCGTTCCCCGTGGTCGTCGAAAACGTGTCCGGGCGGCCGGTCGCGGGACGGCTGGAGGTCTGGATGAACGACGACTGGGAAGTCGCCGGCCCGCAGGGCGAAATGACGCTGGCCCCCGGCGAGAAAAAGACCCTCTCCTATGTCGGCACGGCAAAGCCGTCCGCCCTCGACGCGCTCTATCCCGTCCACGCCCGGTTTACGCCGCAGGGCGTGGACGCGGCGGAGGCGCCGCACCCCATCGCGGTGTTCATGTTCAGGAATCCCCGCGCGCCGCGTCCCGTCCAGCCGACGCGGCCGCCCCGGCTGGGCAAGGGCGTGTTCCGCCTGGAGGCGGGATTCGCGCGCGCGTCCTTCGTCGAGGTGAATGGCCGGGTCGTTCCGCTGCCCGCGAGCGGCGACGCGGCCGAATGGGGCGGCGGCATGTTCGCGCGCACGCTCGACGCCGGCGGCGTGCAGAAGAAGGGGTACGGCAGCCATCCGCCGTACCGGAAGGGCGCCGGGTTCCTCTGGAGCGATTTTCCGCTGGAACTTCCCGCGGTCGCGCCCATCCGCTTCTCCTGCGCCAACTTCCTCGTTTCGCCCGGCAGCGAGCGGCCGTCGGACGGCGTCGAATACAAGGTCTTCGTGCTGGAAGAGGGGCAGAAGCCCCGGGAGATCTGCGCGCAGACCGTTTCCGAGATCCTGACGTGGAAGGGCATGGCGGGCGACCTGTCCGCGTATGCGGGGCGCAAGATCACGTTGCGCCTGTGGACGGGCCCCGGGCCCAAGATGGACACGTGCTGCGACGGCGGCGGCTGGGGCGACGTGCGGCTCGCGATCGGGCCGCAGCCCGAACCGCCGACCGGGGCCGAGTGGGCGGCGCGCGAGCGGCAGGCGCTCGCGGCGGCCCGCGACGCGCTCGCGGCGGGGACGGACGCCGCCGCGAACCGCTACCGGCTGGAGGCGGCCGGCCGGCGCTACGGCGCGGGCGTCGCCATGGGGCGGCGCGGCCTGATCGACGGCGTTCTCGCGTTCACGGACGGCGAGCGGTCCATCGCCTACCGCGGATTCACGACCCGGATTGAAACGGACGGCGCGGAGCTGCTGGATCCCGTGGCGGAGATCCGCGAGGAGAAGGGCACCCTGCGCGTCAAATGGTCGCTTCCGGGCGTGACGCCCGGCGCGAACGGCTTCCCGCGGATCGGCGACCTGGCGATCGGACCGTCTTCCGAACGGCCGGTCCGCGTCTACGCGGGCTTCGGCAACGTCATCGAAGGGCCGAAGGCGTTTACGATGCACGCGAACGGCTTTGCGCTCTCGACGCGCCATGTCGGCGCGGACTACGCGAACGGCCTGTCCGTCGTCCAGGCCGTCGACGTGCCCCAGGATTCGCTCGTCTGCGACGGCGAGAAGAATCTGTTCGCCCTGCATGCGCACCACGCGGCGCAGTTCACGTTCGTGCCGTCAGCCGACGGCGTCTTCGAGGCGGCCCGCCGCTTCCGCGGCGTGTCGGGCTACCGTAAGAGCCCCGGCCGGGACCGGCTGGGCGGTCGCATGTGCCTCGACCAGTGGGGCGGGGACTATGCGGCGGCGGCGGCCGGCCTGCGCCTGGCGGGCAAGTACGGCCTGAACGACTCCATCTTCGTCAAGCACGACTGGCAGGCGTGGGGGTACGACTACCGTCTGCCGGAAATCTATCCGCCGCGCGGCGACGCCGCCGCGTTCGGCGACATGCGCCGGGCCTGCCGGGAGAGCGGCATCCTGTTCCTCCCGCACGACAACTACACGGACATCTATCCGGACGCGGAGAACTATTCCTACGATCTCGTGGTGTTCAACCTGGACGGAACGCCGCAGAAGGCCTGGTTCAATCCGGGCCGCTTCGCCCAGTCCTACCGGTGGGCGCCGCACGCGTTCCGTCCGTGGTGCCTGCGCAATGCCAGGCTGCTGAAGGCCGGCTACGACCCCGACGGCGTCTTCATCGACGTGCTGACGGCGCATGGCCCGTTCGACTATCTCGACCGGGCGGGCGTCTTCCATTCCAAGATGGAGACGTCCCGCTGCTGGGGCGACGCCTACACGGCCTACCGCGAAGGCTACGGCCAGATGGACGCCGTCTGCGTGAGCGAGGCCGGGCAGGACCATCTGGTGGGCACGCTGGACGCCGGGCAGAGCGACCATTTCGGCGCCGCCAAGATCCTCGGCAGAGGCAAGTTCGCCGATGCCGAGCGGACGCCCTGGCACGACATTGTCACGCACAACCATTTCGTGCTGTTTGCCGGCGGGCTGGGCGGCCGCTATCAGGAGGAGAACTGGCACAAGGGCGGCGATTCCGCGCTGCACGGCTACGGTTCGGACGACTACCTCTGCAACACCGTCATCGGCGGCCGCAATCCCATGTCAGACGGCCCGTTCTCGCGGACGGCCGTGAAGACCTACTGGATGCAGCACGACGTCTGCGCCGCGCTGGGCGAGGCCGAATTCCTCGATTTGCGCTACGAGGGGAACATCCATCGCCAGCACGCGTTCTTCTCCCGGGGCGGCGAGGTCTGGATCAACCGCGCGACGAACGAGACGTGGACGCTGCCGAACGGAATCGTGCTGCCGTCCTACGGCCATTACGCCCGGACGCCCGGGGCGGAAAGCGGGGTCGTCCTCCGGAACGGGATCCGCTGCGGCTACGCGATCTGCGGCGAGACGGCGTTCTACGACGCCCGCAAGTCGGCGCGGAACGACGTGCCGGCCGCCGAGACGTCGGCGGCGCGCGCCGAGGTCCTCGCGCGCAACCGCGTTCGCGTGGCGACCAGTTGGAAGACCTGTCGCCCCTCGCCCGCATTCCGGCCGTTCGTCCATGTCTGCGACCCGACGCGGGAGTGCGAGGGCATCGTGTTCCAGGCGCCGCTGGCGCTGACGCCCGCGATGGCGGCGGAAGTCGGCGACTACTCCATTCCCATGGACATCGCCGTTCCCGACGCGACCGCGTCGGGAACGTATGAAGTCCGCTACGGCGCCTGGAATCCGAAGACGGGCGACCGGCTCCGGATCGCGGGGCCGTTCGTGGACGGCGGCAGCCGGGTTCTGGCGGGCCGGCTGGTCGTGACGGCCGTCGCGGGCCGGGTCGAGAGCGTGGCGTGGAAACCGGCCGGCGCGGACGATTCGCGCGCGGCGCGCGACCGTCTGCTGGGCGTCAACCGCGCAGGCGCCAAGGTCGATTTCGGCGGCGTGAAGACGGACGGCTCGTTCCGTCTGCGGCGCGCGCCGGACGCCATCACGGTGACGCCGCTGCCGGGTTCGGACGCTTTCACGGCCGACATCCGGCTTCCCGCCGGGACGGCAGTCGCGTCCGTGGAGGCCGTCGAACCGGCCGCGGCCGCCGCTGCGCCCGAATGGGCGGTGGCGGATGGCTGGATCCGGCTGTCGGCCGACGCGCGGGCCTTCGCCTATCGGATCCGGCTGACCGGCGGAAAGTGACGGCGCCGGCTCGTCCCTTTTCGCGTTTCCCCGTCGGGATAAAGCCGAACGACGGGACTCGGTACGTGCCGAAAGTCATCCGTCGCCACGGCGATGGCAGCTGTTCCGTCTGCGACGCGAAATGTCCCATGTCCGTCGCGAAGGCGATGGAGGCGAACGGAACCGCGGAACGCCGCGCCCGCGGGCAATCGCGGCAGGCACGAATCGTCCGAGGGGCAATAAGGGGCTGAGCTTGTTGATTCAGTAACTCATGCCAGCTCGTATTCCTGTTGCGGCGAGTTCGCCTCTCGCTCCGCTCTTCCCTCGGGTTCGGGAACAGAAATGACGATGTGGAAATGATTCGACAGGATCGCCAAGGCGAGAACGACAACACCGCCGAATTCTTCAACCCGACGCAGAAGCGCGACCGTGCGCGTCTTCTCTTCGTCATCGGGAAAGAAGGGCTGATGCGCCAATCGGCCGATGAGACGGTCGCACCGGCAGTTCTCAATTGCTCTGGACTCCCTCGCGGCGCGCGGTATGCCACGGCCCCCATGCTATTGCCATGTCAACACTACTATATCGATTGGCTGACCCTTCGACTCCCCATCTCAACATACCACCCGTCGACTGCATTTTCGCGATCAAGACTATGTGCCTTTATTTGTGAATCAATCTGCAATTCAACACAGGCGTTCGTCTTGTTCCAATCGGAGAAAACAGCGGTATCAACCTCGTTGCCAAGTGTCGGCAACATTTCGCTGATTGTTACGATAGATAACGGATCGCGTTGCCATGTTCAGCCTTTAGCTAATGTACAATACTTCTTGAGATCGTCCGTCGTAATGCTATCCGAAGGCACAAGCTCGTAATGACGCTCATCCGCAACCTTGATGACGCCATGATCATCAAGCAGTTCAATCATAGCAATCTTGGTTTCCGTTATGAACTGAACGGAGATGGGGCGGCACAGCAGTTCGGGCAACCGTTGCGCACACCATGCTATATCTTGCGAAGTCTGCACAACCCCATGCTGATCGTGTCCGCCTTTTGCCTGAACGGGAACAACAAACTGCTGCCCGTGCTTATCTATCGCAACATACACCTCGTCAATTTCAATCTGTCCGATGCCGGGAACCTTTGTGCGCAGATGATTTTGCAACGAGTAGGCGGTTGCACCAAGAAACAAGTCTATCAGCCGATTATATCGCACTTTTGCCAACAGAGCCTGTTCGTCACCAAGCGCGTACCGTCCAATAATTTCGGGCGTTGCATCAGGTATCTTGATCGATAGCAGATTGGGATTTGGCAGTATGCGATTGAACGGAACCAACTTGAAAACGTATTTCGCATCGCCAGCACCTTCGATAATCCATTCGAAATCATCAGGCTGTGTTCCTATCACTTTAGGCGGCAGCGCCTTGCGATAGCGGTACGAATACATCACGTCGCCAAGATTTCTGGGAAGAGAGACTCCCAGCTTCTCTGCGGCGGTAATGATTTCATCTCGCGTAAACGGGATATTCGTAACCCCTGGCTTATACCCATTGAAAAAGATATGGGTAACGATTGCCGAATAGGCGCTGGTATTACGTTTCTTGTTTGCCATCGTGCTTCCTCTTTCTTTGAGCGATTACGTTTCTCGAGACACCGAAATAATCAGCTGCAGCCCGCATATCAAAACCCAACAAAGATTCGTCGCCAGGCTTGATAACGCGCGTTGGCTTGACAGGTACAATTCCCAATGCATCAATCACGGCACTGCCGACCGCACGGGCCAAAAGAGGGGGGACACTATTTCCGATCTCCCTGAAACCATGCCATTTTGTTTTATTGAATCTGAACCAATCGGGATAAGAGTGGATTCGTGCCGCCTCGCGAACTGTAATAACTCGCGGCAATACCGGATGAATCGGGCGCGGCGATGTAAAACCACCACGAGCACTGTCCGTACCCGCACGGAGCGTGTTGCATTGTCCTCCCCACGCAAGTTTAAAGAATCGACTATGAGGTTCCGTCTGGCCTTGAGGCGCGGCGAGAAATCGCGTCTGACTCATGCTACCGTGAATTGTGCGCCAACTTGCCGTTAGGAGGTTTTGTTCAAACTCACGATTATAGCCAAAGTTAGTTGGGTCTGGTGTTTGTTCTCGTAACTGACGGGCATAGCCGTACTGCGTCTGCCACTGAACCGGAACTGAATCATCCGAGAGCAACTGTTCATAGCGGTCTGCATCCGGCAAATCGGAAATTGCCTCCTGAATCGTAACCCGATCTTCATTCTGCATCGGATATGCAGGAAGATCTTGATCCTCTCTTGCAGCTATCAAGAACAGTCGCTCACGATTCTGAGGCACGCCATAGTTTGCGGCGTTCAACACTCTATAGGGGAGCAAGACCTTGTAATTGATTTTCTTAAGTTCGTCAATGAGTTCTGCAAGAAACTGAGCATGTTTACCAACTGTCAATCCCTTGACGTTTTCCAATACACAATATTTCGGTCGGATGTCATTTACGATGCGCAAGTAATGGCCAATCAGCTGGTTGCGCGGATCGTCTAGCGCTCGTTTGCCGATCATCGAAAAGCCTTGGCAAGGCGCACCACCAAATACAATGTCCACATCTCGATCACCAATGTCTGCAAGTCGTCGAATATCGGCACCATTGATATTCTTGATGTCCGCGCAAATCGTCTTTGTGTACGGAAAATTGTACTCGTGCACTGCCGCATGAATAGGGTCAATCTCAACAGCGGCCGTAATATCGAAACCTGCCTGTTCAAATCCGAGAGAAAGTCCGCCGCATCCAGCAAATAGATCAATGGCAATAGGACGATCACTTTGCTTCACTATTGGCGCATTCGCTTCGGTTTTCATCATTTTCGCACAAAAGTTCATCTTCACCGCCGCCTCGCAAACTCTCAATTGCCGGTGCGGCACTTTGGCGAGGTCGGACGGAAGATAGGCGGCGAGCGGTGCAAACTCGCCGTCGGCCTTGAACTGCTTAACGGTTTTCTTGACCTTGGCCGATCGTCCGCCGAAATCTGCTGCGCGGGCGACAACGACCGAACCGTCTGCTGCTGGGCCATAATCGAGCGGCGTCGCCTTGAAAACGTCATACGCTTTATTCTTCGGCTCGCCCAGCGTGGCATAAGTCGGGTAGGCCGCAATGAATTCCTCTCGCGACATCTTGCCAACGAACTCCGCGGCAAAGGCGTGACGCGTCGATTTTACGTCCGCATACAGCCACAGTTCCTTGACCTTGCTCCACGTCTCGTCCGTCAGCTCGTCGCCATCCTTCACGGGATAGTTGTAGACACCATTCTTCTTAATCCACGCAAGCTGCTTTTCTTTGTATGTGCCGACAAGAACAATAGACGCTTCCTTAACTGCGTCTTTCTTTGGCGCGATCTTCTTCGTCTTCAAAAGTTTCTGTACCATTTTTTATCCCAAACTATCCACTCAAGATTGTTCTATCGATTCTGGACTCGCAGAATGCAAACTCAACAACATCACCTATATTGCACTGCAGCACTTCGCAAACGTTTAAGAATACAGGCTCGCATTTTCACCGCGAGTCATTCGCGCGATGGCACAAGACGAAATCCCCGCAGCTTTATGCACTGCGGTCTTATTCGCACATTCGTCAAATAGCAGCTTACACAACTTCTTGTACGACACGCTCATTGCCATTCCTACCGACTTCATTTCCGATGCCCGTATTATAGCAAAACCAACACTAACCCGACTTCCACATTTAAAACGAAACCCGCAGGTCACAAGACAAAGTAAATGCAACCCCTTAGCGAAGCGGGGGTTGCATTTACTTTGTCTTGTGACCGAGCTTACAAAGGTTGACGCCGACGCAATTCTCTCATCCCAATATTTGGTATAATGGCCGCCATGAACATCAGATCTTCTCTCATGGCGCTTGCCGCCTGTGCGGCCGGAAGCGCGGTTGCCGCGACAACGACGTCCCTGAACGGCCTGTGGAAATTCGCCAAGGAGGCGAAGGACGCGGCGTTCGACGCATCTCCCGCGGCCTTTGACGACAAGGCGTGGCAGACGGTTGAAGTGCCCCACGACTGGGCGATTTCCGGTCCGTTCGATCCGGAAGCCGACGGCGGCACGGGCAAGCTGCCCTGGCGGGGAACGGGCTGGTATCGCAGGACGGTGACGCTTTCCGCCGCCGACGCGCGGGCCGTCAAGGCAGGAGGGGCGCTCTGGCTTGAGTTCGACGGCGTGATGGCCTGTCCGAAGGTGTACGTCAACGGGCGGCTCGCCGGTTCCTGGGACTACGGCTACATGGGCTTTCGCGTGGACGCCGCGCCTTTCGTCACGGAAGGCGAGAACGTCATCGCCGTCCATGCCGACACGACGCACCACCAGTCCCGCTGGTATCCCGGCGCGGGCATCTACCGGTCGGTGCGCCTGGTTCAGGCGCCTGCGGTCCACGTGGCGCCGGGAAGCGTTTTCGTGTCCACGCCCGCCATCTGCCGGCAGAGCGCCACGACCCGCGTGTCGTTCACGCTGGCCAACCGGCTGCCGAAGCCGGTGGTGGCGGATGCCGACGTTCTGGTCCGCGATGCGGCCGGGCGGACGGTGCTGACGCTGAAGGCGCCGGCGCGGCAGATCGCGGCCCGGGGGGAGACGGCGGTCGTGCTGGAAGGCGAAGTCCGCAACCCGGCGCTGTGGGACGTCGCGGATCCGCAGCTCCATACGGCGCAGGTCGTCGTGCGCGCGGACGGGCGGGTCGACGAGCGGACGGTCCGCTTCGGCATTCGGCAGATCGCGTTCACGGCCGACGACGGCTTTCACCTCAACGGCCGCCGCGTCCAGATCCAGGGCGTCGATCTCCATTCCGACATGGGACCGCTCGGCATGGCCTTCAACCGCAGCGTCATGCGGCGGCAGCTTGAAATCATGAAGGACATGGGGGCCAACGCGCTGCGCACCAGCCACAACGCCTGCGACCCGCAGGTGCTCGACCTGTGCGACGAGATGGGCATTGTCGTCTGGAACGAATGCTTCGACAAGTGGGACGGCACGGCGGGAATCCGTCCGGACCAGAAGCTGGAGGAGTACGTCAGCCGCAATCTGCGCGCGTTCGCCGTGCGCGACCGCAACCATCCCTCCGTCGTCGTGTGGTCGATCGGCAACGAGATTCCCCCGAACGGCTACGGCTGGCAGGGCAAGGACCCCAAGATGCAGAACGGCATGAGCGCCGAACGCTTCCGCGAGTTCCGCGCGGCCATCCGCGCGTTCGATACGACGCGTCCGGTCGGCATCGGCTGCTGCCATTGCAATGCCGTGGAGACGGGGATGTTCGCCGAATTGGACATCACGGGCTGGAACTACGGCGCGCAGTACCGGAGCGTCAAGAAGCGCCATCCCGAAAAGCCCGTCCTCTATTCCGAAAGCGCCTCGGCGCTGAGCAGCAACGGCGCCTTTGAACAGCCCCCCGCCGCGAACAAGACCGACTACGACGTCGCCGCGCGCGAGGTGGGCGCCTACGAGCACAACGCCGCGCCGTGGAGCGACATCGCCGACGTCGAGTTCGCGCGCATGGAGGAGGACCGCTACTGCGGCGGCGAATTCGTGTGGACGGGCATCGACTATCTGGGCGAACCGACGCCCTACGTCCGATACAGCTCGTTCCCCATGATGGCCGGTCTGGAAAAGCGCGAACTGGCGCGCAGTTCCTACTTCGGCATTGCCGATCTGATGGGGCTGCCCAAGGAACGCTACTACCTCTACCGGGCGCACTGGAACCGGCAGTCGCCGACCCTCCACATCTCGCCGCACTGGAACTGGACGGGCCGGAACGTGGGGAAAATGCCCGTCTACGTCTACACGGACGGCGACGAAGCCGAACTCTTTCTCAACGGCCGGTCGCTCGGCCGCCGCGTCAAGGGCGTCGTCGAGAAGGTCCGCAATCTCGCCGAGGGCAAGAAGGCCTCGGCCAGCAGCGTCGAGCGCAAGGAGAACCTGACCCGTGCCGCCGCGTTCGCCCTGGACGGGCGGAACGAGACGCGCTGGTGCGCGAGCAGCGCGGCGAAGGGGCAGTGGTGGCAGGTCGATCTCGGGCGGAAGACGCCGTTCGAATCCATCCTCGTCGCCGGCGAGCAGGCCGACTCCGCGTATGCCTGGACGGTCCAGCTCTCCGACGACGCCCAGACGTGGCGGACCTGGTCCCGGAAGGGCTTTGCCGACAAGCAGCAGACCGGCAAGGCCGACGCGGCGCGTTTCGTCCGCATCGTGTTCGACGATCTCAAGCCCGGCAGCTGGGCGTCCATCCGCGACGTGGTCGTCAGCGACTGCGCCGACGCCTTCCGCCTGAATCCCTACTACGACGTCTGCGCCCGCTATCGCCTGCGCTGGTTCGACGTGCCGTACGAACCGGGCGAACTGAAGGCGGTGGCCTACAAGAACGGGCGGACGCTCGGCGAGACGGCGGTGCGGACGGCGGAAAAGCCGGTGGCCGTCAAGCTGACGGCGGAGCGCGCCGCGCTGCCCGCCGACGGCGAGACCTGCGTCTTCGTCCAGGTCGATCTCGTGGACGCGAAGGGAACGCGCGATCCCTGGGCCTCGGATCGCGTGAAATTCGCGCTGTCGGGTCCGGGCCGCATCCTGGCGGTGGGCAACGGCGACGCGCGCGCGCACGACGCGTTTACGGACGTCTCGTCGCACCGGCTCTATTTCGGCAAGGCCGTCGCCGTGGTCCGGCGCGACAAGGGCGCCACGGGGCCGATCGTGCTGACGGCCTCCGTCGATGGCCTGAAGGATGGGCAAGTCGAATTCAAGTGAGCCTTCGCCGGACGCCCTGACGGCTCTGGTGGACGTTGCGCGCCAGCGGATGACGGTTTCCCGCGGCGGGACCGTCGTCCGCGTCTACCGCGTCTCGACCTCCCGCGCGGGCGTCGGGGCCCGGGAGGGGTCGGGACGGACGCCGCCCGGCCGCCATCGCGTGGTCCGGCTCTTCGGACACCACGCGGCGCCCGGCCAGGTCTTCGTGTCGCGCCGCGCGGTCAAGGGCCGGATCCTTCCCCCCGCGGCCTGGCGAGCCGCCGATGGCGGCGACTGCGTGCTGACCCGCATTCTGCGGCTGGAAGGACTGGAGCCCGGCGTCAACGCCGGACCGGGAATCGACAGCTTCGCCCGGTTCATCTACATCCACGGCACCAATCAGGAGCAGCTGCTGGGGACGCCCGCCTCGCATGGCTGCATCCGGCTGGCCAACGCGGACGTCATCGATCTGTTCAATCTCGTCAAAAAGCACCATGGTCTGCTTGTGACCATTTTTCCACCCTCAACTGGAGACGTTTCATGAAATCGACAGTGCTCATTGGCTGCGTCTGCTGTGCGCTTGGCGTGCCGGCCGCGGACTGGTTCATCGACAGTGCGGCGGGAGATGACGCGGCCGCCGGCACGTCGGCGGCGAGCGCCTGGCGGACGCTCGCGGCCCATAACCGGTCCGCGGACATCAAGCCCGGCGACCGCGTGCTCTTCAAGCGCGGCGGCCTCTGGCGCGGGACGCTTCGCCCGAAGAGCGGCGAACCGGGCAAACCGGTCCTCTACGCCTCCTACGGTTCGGGCGCCAAGCCGATTCTCCAGAATTCGGTCGACCGGACGCGGGCGGAGGATTGGGAAGAGCTGAAGCCCGGCATCTGGGCCACGAAGCGGCAGACGCCGAAGGTGTTCGAGCAGGTCTGGGACGGGCGGGATTGCCGGTCCTGGAGCGGGTCTTTCCAGGAGGGCGTCAAGGGGTCGGTGAAGGTGCTGGAGGAGCAGGGCGAGAGGTTCGTCCGCGTGACCTGCACCGAGCAGCCCAAGCGCGCCCGGCATCTCATCCAGGTCTGGGGCCCTGCGGTGGACAATCTGCCCGAACAGGCGCTGCTGCGCATGAAGGTGCGCGCCTCGAAGCCGTTCGCCATCGGCCAGATCGGACTTTCGCTCAACCGCATTCCCTGGACCTGCGGCCATCAGGGCCCGGTCCAGTCCGACGGTTCGGCGGCGGAGATCGGCGCCGAGTGGCGGACGGTCCAGGTGCCGATGACGCGGCGCGCGGCGATTGACGGGGCCTATTTCCATTTCTCGATCGGCGACGTGATGCCGGCGGGGGGGACGCTGGACTTCGTGCCGGTCGGCATCTGGCGCATGGAAACCGATCCGCGGGCGCAGCTGCCGTTCGACGTGGGAATCTTCATCTGCGACCATGGCGCGAAATGGGGCGTCAAGAAATGGGACGCCGAATCGCTGGCGCGGCCGCTGGACTATTGGGACGACCGCACGAACGAGCGCGTGCTGGTCCGCTGGGACGGAAATCCGGCCAAGGCCTTCAGGAGCATCGAGCTGGCGTTCACGCGCCATGTGGTCGACGAGGGGGGCTGCCACGACGTCGTCTACGACGGGCTGGCGGTCCGCTACGGCGCGGCCCACGGCTTCGGCGGCGGCAGCACGCGGAACATCACGATCCGCAATTGCGACATCTACTGGATCGGCGGCGGCCTCCAATACTGGCGAGTCAACGCGAAGGGCGTGCGCTATCCCGTCCGGTTCGGCAATGGCATCGAGTTCTGGGGCGCGTGCCACAACAATCTCGTGACGCGCAATCGGCTGTGGCAGATCTACGACGCCGCCCTGACGAACCAGACGAAGGACGATCCGCGCTGGGAGACGGACGTCGTCTGGCGCGACAACGTGATCTGGCAGGCCGAGTATTCCTTCGAATACTGGAACCACGACCTCCGCTCCTTCACCGGCAACGTCCTCTTCGAGCACAACACGTGCGTCGACGCGGGCGGCTGCTGGAGCCACGACCAGCGGCCGAACCCGAACGGCGCGCACCTGATGTTCTACGACAATGCGGCGCCCACGACGAATTTCGTCGTCCGCAACAACGTGTTCGTGCGGACGACCGACCGGTCGACGCGCATGTTCAACGACTGGCGCGCCCGGCCGGACTCGGCCGAGGGCCTGACGATCGACCACAACCTGTATTTCATTCCCGAAAACGCGCTCTACGAGTATCACGTCAACAACCGGGAACGGCATCAGAAGCCCGGCATCCGGCTCGAACCCGCCCGTTTCGGCGCGGGCGCCGAAGAGTTCGCCCGCTATCAGGCCGAGATGGCGATGGACGCGGGCAGCGTCTACGGCGAACCCGCGTTCGTCGACGAGGCCCGGCGCGACTACCGTCTGAAACCCGGTAGCGCGGGTTCGTCCCAGGCCACCGATGGCGGCCCGATGGGCGCGCGCGACATGCCGGGCCTCGACGCCGACCAGTCCGTCCCCGCGCATCCCTGACCGGCCATGCGGGCGCTGGACGCGGGTGGCCGCGCTTCGGCGTCTGCCGCCGGCGCCGGGCGCCGGTTCGGCTTCCCGAATTTTCCGCTCATGCCAAGCGAAAGCAAACTACGGCATTCCCGCGCGGGACGGAAAGCGGATCGCTTTCCGCGCGGAGAAAGCGAGGGGGAATCTGCGGTTGCGGCAGACCGCCGTTCCGTCGGCGTGCCTTCCGGGCGCGCGCGTCTGGCCGCGGCCGCGGCCAGATTCCGCGCTTGCGCCGGCGAACTTGCGGGGATGCCGATGACGATGCGCTGGGCAGTCGCCTGCTTGCTGCTCGGCGGTTCGGCGTGTCGGGCCGCCGTCTCCCCGAAAGGCTGGTGCGTGGCGCCGTTGAACGGCGCGCCGGGACTTTACCATGAGGGACGGCCCGTCGCCCCGATGTTCTTCTGGCAATGGGAAATCGAGGAGCGGGACGCGAAGGCGATGGCGTCCGCCGGCGTCAACCGATTCGGCGTCTTCGGGTCGTTTCCGCATTACGCGAACCCCTACTGGAAGCCGGAGGGATTCGCCGGGATGGCCTATCAGGACGGGAATCTGGACCGGATTCTCGCCTGGGTGCCGGATGCCGCGTTCCTGCCGCGGCTCTTCTACGCGGCGCCCGACTGGTGGATTGCCGCCCACCCGGAGGAGCAGATCCGGTATTCGAATCCCGCCGTCCTGCCGCCGTCGAAAAACGGCGCCGCGGGAGCCGTGCCGCGCGAATCGTTCGCCAGCGTCGTCTTTCGCCGGGAGGCGACTCCCGTCTACCGCCAGGCGGTCCGCCATTTGCTGGACCGCTATGGCGACCATCTGCTGGGCATCCATCTGGCGAGCGGACCCTGGGGCGAGCATTTCGCCTGGGACGCTCTGACGCAGGGCGGCGGCACGGCGCTGGAGAAGGCCGGCTTCTCGGACGTCTCGCGCCCGATGGCGGAACGGTTCCGCCGCTTTCTGCGGATGCGCTACGGCGACGACGTCGGGCGTTTGCGCGCGGCGTGGAAATGCGGCGACGTCACGTTTGAGACGGTAACGGTTCCCACGGGAGAGGAGCGCCGCCGGCTGGACGTCGACGGCGTCTGGCGCGACCCGGCGAAAGGGCGGCGCGTGCCGGACTTTTTCGAATGCATGAACCTGGCCACGGTTGAAATGCTCGACCATTTCGCCGCTCTCGTCAAGGACGAATCGAAGGGCGCTTTGCCGACTTTGGCCTTCTACGGCTACACGCAGGACGAGCGCTGGGCGATCGAGTGCGACCACCGCGCAATCGCGGCGGCCTACCGTTCGCCGCATCTGGACATGTTCTCCGCGCCGCACACCTACCATCGCCGTTCGCCGGGCGAGGATGGCGCGCTGCGCTGCTATCTGGCTTCGGCCGCGCTTCACGGCAAGCTCTTCATCGACGAAGGCGACGACATGACGCATCTTGAACAGGCGAAGAGCCGGCCTGATTCCCGGTGCAGCGCCACGAACGTGTTCGAGTCCGTGAATCTGCTCTATCGCGAGTTCGGCATGTCCGTGACGCATGGCGTCGGCCTCTGGTACATGGATCTCAAACGGGACACGTTCCGCCATCCGGAACTCGTGCGGGCGGTGGGGCGGATGCGGAAGGCGGCGGATCTCGCGTTGGCGCACGATCGCGCGCATCTCTCCGAGGTCGCCGTCGTGTCCAACGTCGCGAGCGAGTACTACATGGGCTACCGCCGCACCGAGGCGAACAACCTGTGCGAACTTCTCTACCTGCAGCAGATGGGCGCCTTCTACCGGGCGGGCGCGCCGTTCGACTGGTACCTGGCCGAAGATCTCGACGCGGTGGTGGCGCGGAACTACAAGGTCGTCGTCTTCCTCGACTGCCAGTATCTGACGGACGGGCAGGTCGCGCAGGTCGAATCGCTGAAGCGCGACGGCCGCACGCTCGTCTTCTTCCATGCGCCGGGCTACGTGTCCCCGACGGGGCTTTCGCGCGACCGGATGGAATCGGTCTGCGGGATGAAGATGAAGCCGGAAACGCGGCGCGGCGTGCTCTCCGCAATCGATGTCCAGACGGGGCGCGAGTGGGGGTGCGGCCTCAACCGCGTGGTGGACGGCGTCGGGGACCGTCCCCGGGGCGTGCGCCACCGCCGGCCCGGCACGGCGCAGCGCGGGCTCTTCCTTCCGGCCCATGGCGAGACGCTGATGACGGGCGTGGGCGAGCTGGCGGGCCTTCCCGTTGCCGTGCGGTCCGTCCGGCAGGGCTGGACGGGCGTCTTCTCCGCCGTGCCGGCCATGTCGCCCGACGTGCTGCGCCGGCTCTACCGGGCGGCGGGCGTCCATGTCTACACGCCGTCCGACGTCGTCCTCTCCGCCAACCGGTCATGGGTCATGGTCCACACGAAGGCGCGGGAGGCCGTTCCCGTGCAGCTGCCGCAACGGGCGCGCCGCGTGGTCGACGTGACGACCGGGCGCGTCGTCGCGGAAAATGCCGTGCGCTTCACGCTTGCCCTGGAAGCGTTTCAGACCGCCGTCCTCCTCGTCCGCTGACGGTGCGCCGGGGCTTCGCGGCGGGCCGAGGCGGCCGGGCTCGCCGGTCTTTTGCGCACATCCGGCGCGGCTTTTATGCTAAAATGTCCGTTGCGTTTTGGTGTTTCCAGATTGGTCCGCCGGTGGAACGGCGGGTCGCGTCGAGCGAGGTTTGACATGAAGATCATGACACTTGGATTGGTCCTTCTGGCCATGGGCGCCCGGGGTGCGGCGCAGAAGCCGGTTTTCAGCGAACTCCGGGATTTCCGGGCGCCGCCGGAATCGCCGAAGGAACACGTGAAGGGCTTTCTCTGGCTGGAGGCGGAGGGGTTTGCCGACTACGGCGACTGGCGTCTCGACACGCAGTTCACCCACAAGATGGGGAGCGCCTATCTGCTGGCGCCGGGCGTGGGACGCCCGCTGCCCAACGACGCGAAGACGACGCTTCAGATTCCGGCGAAGGGCGTCTGGCGGGTCTGGGTCCGCACCAAGGACTGGCTGCCCGAACATTCCCCCGGGCGGTTCGCCGTCGCCGTGAACGGCACGGTCGGCGCCGATCTCGGCGGGTCGAAGCGCACGGGCTGGGGCTGGGAGAAGGCCGGCGACTTCGATCTCGAATCCGGTCCCGCCGAGGTGGCGCTGAAGGACCGTTCGGGCGCGTTCGCCCGCTGCGACGCGCTGCTGTTCACGACCGATCTGGCCTACGTTCCGGTCGAAGACGAGGACGTGCTGCGCCGGCCGGCCGCCGGCCGCGACGACCAGAGCTCCCGCGGCGCCGCGCGGCGGAAGTTCCGCGGCGAGAGCGAGACGCTCGCCGAGGGCGGGGCGTACGATATCGTCGTGGTCGGTTCGGGCACGGCCGGCATGGGCGCCGCGCTCGCGGCCGCCCGCGCCGGCGCGCGGGTGGCGCTCGTCCACGACCGCCCGGTGCTGGGCGGCAACTCCAGCTGCGAACTCGGCATCGGTACCGACGGCGCGGCGGGCGCGCATCCGAACCGGACGATGAACGCGCGCGAAACCGGACTGTGCGAGGAGGCGAATCTGATGCGCGGCCGCACGCGGACGAAAACGCTGAGCGCGGCCTACAAGCTGATGGCCGAAGCGGAGGGCACGCTGACAGTGCACGCCAATCAGCGCGTCCAGAGCGTCGAGAAGACGGGTGCGGCCATTGACGCCGTGATTGCCCGCAACACGCTGACGGGGGTGCGGACGCGCTACCGCGCCGGGATTTTCATTGACTGCACGGGCGACGGCTGGGTGGGCGTCTTCGCCGACGCGGCCCGGATGTACGGACGCGAGGCGCAGCACGAGTACAACGAGTGGCCGGCGCCGGAGGAACGCGACGATCTGACGATGAGCGGCTGCCTGATGGACCAGTCGCTCTGCTACAGCTACACGATGCGCACGCAGCCCGTCCCGTTCACGGCGCCCGCCTGGGCGGACGTCCTGCCCGCGGGCTTCACGCGCCCGTGGATCCGCCACATCGGCCCGCAGTGGTGGATCGAGCATGGCGGACGCTTCGACGACCTGAAGGACCCCGAGCGGGCGCGCGACGAACTCGTCCGCATCGCGTTCGCCTACTGGGGCTGGATCAAGAACGCGTCGCCGCTCAAAGCGCAGGCGGCGAACGCGGAAATCACCTTCGTCCCGTACATGAACGGCCGCCGCGAGGGCTACCGCCTGCAGGGCGACTACGTGCTGACGGCCATCGACGCGCTGGAAGGGCGCGTGTTCCCCGACCGCATCTCCTACGGCGGCTGGCCGCTCGACACGCACGATCCGCTCGGCATCGAGAACCCGACCGGCGACGGCTACTGGAAGAAGCATCCGGGCGTGCCGATCTACACGATTCCCTACCGCTGCCTCTATTCGCGGAACGTCCCCAATCTGATGTTCGCCGGGCGCTGCCAGAGCGTGACGCACATCGCGCTGGGGAGCGTTCGCGTCGAGGCGACGCTGTTCACGCTCGGGCAGGCGGCGGGCACGGCGGCGGCCCTTGCGCGCGCGAAGAACCTGACGCCCCGGGACTACGGCGCGCGCCATATCGGGGAACTGCAGCAGCGGCTGCTGAAGGACGACCAGTACATCCCGGGGCTGGCGAACGCGGATCCGGACGATCTGGCGCGGACGGCGGCGGTGTCGGCCACGAGCGTCTGGGACGGGCGCACGGCGATTGCCGGTCCCGCCGATCCGTCCATGCGCTCCCGCGACAACGTCTGGCACGAACTGGCGATGTCGCGCGCGACGTGCTTCGTGCGCGGAACGGTGGACCGGCTGGAGCGCGTCGACTGCCTGCTCGCCTCGAAACTCGACCGGGACGTTCCCCTGACGGTCTCGTTCGTGGCGACGCCCGACGCGGCGACGACGCCGGAGAAGGGCGTCGTCATCGGTTCGGCCACGGGGACGGTGCCGGCGCGGCAGGAGGGATTCGTCGCCTTCCGGCCCGCGCGGCCGCTGAAATTGGACGCGCCATGCGTCTGGATCGTCCTGCCGGCGCAGCGGGGCGTGTCCTGGCATCTGCGGGAACGCCCGGTCCACGCCGCGGACGCGCGCGCCTACGGCGGTCCCCGCTGGACGCTCGTCCGGCACGCCCAGTACGCGTTCACGACGCAGCCGTCGCTGCGCAGCGAAATCAAAGTCGCCGCCGCCGGCGTGATCGACGGCGTGTCGCGCCCGGTGGGGGACGACTTCCACGGCTGGGTCTCCGCTCCCGGCCAGGCGCTGCCGCAGAGCATTCGCCTGGATTTCCCGAAAACCGCGGACGTCCGGCAGGTCCGGCTGACGTTCGATACCGATTTGACGCCCACCCGGGTCGCGCTCTACCCGCGGACGCTGGTCCGGGACTACCGGGTCGAGGGGCTGGCGGGCGGACGCTGGCGGGAACTCGCGCGCGTGGAGGACAACGACCTGCGCCTGCGCGTCCACGATTTCGAGAAAATCGCGCTTTCCGCCGTTCGCGTGACGGTGACGAAGACCTGGGGCGTTCCGGAAGCCCGCATCAACGAAGTGCGGGTCTACTAGGGAACGGCGGCTCCGGATGAAATTCCACATCCACACGTACGGATGCCAGATGAACGTCCGCGACAGCGAGGCCGTGGGGGCGTTGCTGGTGGCGGCGGGGCATGAACGCGCCGGGAGCGAACAGGACGCGGAACTGGTGATCGTCAATTCCTGCACGGTCCGCGACATGGCGGAGCGCAAGGCCGTCGGCAAGTGCGGCAATCTGATCGCCGCCAAGGACGGACGCGGCCGCCACGCGGCCGGCGGGCGCGTCCGGATCGTCGGCCTGATGGGCTGTGCCGTGAAGCGCCTGGGCGGGGAGGTCTTCCGGATCCTGCCCCATCTGGATTTTGCCGTCGGGCCGCGCCGGTTCGGCCTGATCCCCCGCCTGGTCGAGCGGTGTCTGGCCGGCGAAACGCGGATTCTCGAAGTCCCGGACGACAGCGAGGTGCCGCAGGGGCTGGACGCCCACGCCAATCCCGAGACGGGGCCGGACGCGCCCGTCGGATTCCAGAGTTTCGTGACGGTGCTGCTGGGATGCGACAACCGGTGCAGCTACTGCATCGTGCCGGACGTGCGGGGGCACGAGTATTCGCGTCCGGCCCGCGAGGTGGTGGCGGAAGTCGCCGCGCTGGCCGCCCGCGGCGTCAAGGAAGTCTGCCTGCTGGGCCAGAGCGTCCTGCGCTACGGCGTGCGCAACCCGGCCTGGTCGGCGGCCGACGCGCCGAGTCCGGGCGGATATGCGGAGGCGTTCCCGCGGCTGCTGGAGGCGCTGAACGCCATCGGGGGGCTGGAGCGGATCCGCTTCACCAGCGCCCATCCCAAAGGCTGCACGGACGAGCTGGTGCGCGCCTATCGCGAATTTCCGAAAGTCTGCCGCCATCTGCATCTGCCGGTCCAGAGCGGGAGCGACCGCGTGCTGCTGGACATGGGCCGCCGCTATACGCGCGCCGAGTATCTGGCCGCCGTGCGGAAACTCCGCGCCTTCGATCCCGAATTCGCCGTGACGACCGACGTCATTGTCGGCTATCCGGGCGAGACGGAAGCGGACTTCGAGGCGACGCGGACGCTGATGGAGGAAGCCGGATTCGACAATGCGTTCGTCTTCAAGTATTCGCCCCGTCCGGGAACGCGCGCCGCGCGGCTGCCCGACGACGTGACGACGGAGGAGAAGGAGCGGCGCGACCAGATCCTGCTGGCCGACCAGCAGATCCGCGGGCTGGCGCGCAACCGCCGCCTGGTCGGGACGGTCCGCGACGTGCTGGTCGAAGGCCCGTCGCTGCGCAACGCCGAACGCTGGAGCGGACGCGATTCCGGCAACCGGATCGTGGTCTGGACGCCGGATCGCCCGCTGCGGGCGGGCGAACGGGCGTCCATCCGCATCACGGACGCCCATGCGCAGATTTTGCTTGGTGAACAGACATGAAAGGCCAAACGGGGAGAGCGACGATGAAATTGCCGATGTTTCTGATTTGCGCGTGCGGGGCGGCCGGCCTTGTCCAGGCACGGCCCGGAACGTATGCCGCGTCCACGAACACGCCCGCCGAACGCGCGGCGCTGATCCAGGAGCTCTGGCGCCATGACGCCGCGAACGACACGGCGATCTGGCCCGCGGGGAAGGTTCCGCTGCGCGCGAACAACCGGCCCCTGCGCTTCACGGAACGCGAACTGTCGCAGCGCAATCTCGTGGTGACGGACGTCAACGACCCGACGTTCACCTTCTTCCGCGCGCCGGGCGGGGGCGAACGGCCGGTCGTCGTCGTCCTCCCCGGCGGCGGCTACGCCGTCCTGGGCTGGAACAAGGAGGGCGTCGAAGTCGCCGAATGGCTCAATTCGCTGGGCTTTTCGGCGGCGGTCCTGCTCTACCGCGCGCCCGACCAGCGGGATGCCGCGCTGTGCGACGTCCAGCGGACGATCGGCATTCTGCGCCGGGATGCGAAGAAATACGGGATCGACCCCGGGCGGGTGGGCGTGATCGGCTTTTCGGCGGGCGCGAACCTGGCGATCCGCGCGGCGACGAACTGGCGCCGGCGCCTCTACGCGCGGGTCGACGACGCCGACGATTTCTCCTGCCGTCCCGACTTCCAAATGCCCATCTACCCCTGGGACATCCGGACGCGTCGCGATCCGGCTTCGCCGTGGAAGGGGTGGACGGGCCTGGCGATCCGGCCCGAGTATCCGATCGACGCCGCGACGCCGCCGTCGTTCACGGTTCAGGCGGAGGACGATTTCTGCGAACTCGCCACGGCCGTGACGTACGACTACCATCTGCGCCTGGCCGGCGTGTCCTCGACAATCCGCATCTATCCGGCGGGCGGACACGGCTACGGCCTCCGCAAACTGGGCCGGCCGACCGACGTGTGGAGCGACGAGGCGGCCGCCTGGCTGGCGCAATTCAGGCGCCCGTCGAAGCGGATCGTCTTTTTCGGCGATTCGATCACCGACCGGTGCCACGTCGGCTGCACGAAGAACTACTGGGGGTTCCTGGGCGAGAAGTACAACTTCGAGCCGCTGGTGTACGGCATCAACGGCCAGCAGATGAGCCATGTCGTCGCGCAGGCCCGGAAGTTCCGGCAGGAGCATCCGGAAGGGGCCGACGTCATGTTCGTGTTCGCCGGCTCCAACGACTTCAACGCGGGCGTTCCGCTGGGCGACTGGTATGCGGAGGGGGAGGAGGTCGTCAACAAGAACGGCGTCGAGGTGAAACTGCGCCGCCGCCTGCCCGTGTTCGACGAATCGACGTTCCGCGGGCGCATCAACGCGGCGATGAAGTTCCTGAAGGACAACTTCCCGCAGGCGCGCATCGTCCTGCTGACGCCCGTCCACCGCGGCTACGCGACGTTCGGCCCGCGCAACGTCCAGCCGGACGAGTCCTACGCCAACGCGCGCGGACTCTTTCTTGACGACTACGTGAACGCCATCAAGGAGGCGGGGAACGTCTGGGCGGCGAAGGTCGTCGACCTCCACGCGACCTCCGGACTCTATCCGAATTCGCCGGCGCAGGACGCGCTCATCCACGATCCGAAGACGGACCGCCTCCACCCGTCCGACGCCGGCCATGCGCGCATCGCCGAGGCCATCGACCTCGAAGCGGGCGCGCTGCTCGCCCGTTAGCGTCAGCCGAGGGCGGCGAGAATCCGCCGTTCGAGTTCCGCCGGGAAGTCGGCCATGGAAATGGCCGGCACCGACGCGTCGAGGACGCCGAGCGCCGCGGGGGCGAGCGAACCGGCCGTGTAGGTCGATTCGCTGTCCATGCCGTTCAGCTTGCGGCCGGAGAAGCCGAAGCGGACGAGCTGCTGGCACATGCAGGAGTTCGGGCAGCCGCTGATGCGCACTTCGTTCAGCAGGATTCTGGCGATCTCGATTTTCCGCGGCGTGTCGATCGGCTGGTAGCGCCGGTCGAAATGTTCGGCGACGGTCCGTCCGATGGCGGGGCCGTCCGTGACGCCGCTCTTGCAGACCATGCAGCCGATGCAGGAGCGGACGTTGCCGGCGAAGCTCTTCGCCACGAGGTCCTTGCCGGGGAAGGCCGCCAGCAGGTTGTAGACGCCGGCCACCTGGTCGGCCGGAACGACGATGCCCAGGTCCTGCGACGGGAGGATCTCGAACCGGGTGAGGCCGTTCGATTCGCAGACGGAGGCCAGGCAGCCGAGTTCGTCCGCCGTCATGTTCCCGAACGGGACGAAGACGCGCACGGCCGCGCGCCCGCCGGAAAGCCGCGTCACGGCGAGTTCCCGCCAGGCGTCGAAGCCGGCCGCCGGCGCCGCATGGGCCGGAAAGCCCGGGGGATCCTGCACGTCGGCGGCGGCGGGCCGGGCGGCCGGCGCGTCCGTCGTCTTCGCGTAGTAGTCCCTGAACAGTTCGACGAGACCGTCGTCGCCGAAGTCCTCCCGGAGGAAGCGGATGCGCGCGTGGGAACGGTTCGTCCGGCAGCCCTTGTCGTTGAAGAGCGCCGTCAGCGCCATGGCGACGCGGATGCAGTCGGCGGCCGGAAGGGCGTCGAAGATCTTGATGCCGAGTTTCGGCTTGAAGCCGATTCCGCCGGCCAGGTAGGTCTCGAAAACCTGCTGGCCGTCGACGATCTTGGCCAGGAAGCCGAGGTCGTTCGACTGGGCGATGTAGGCGTCGGCCGGGCGGTCGGCGAAGCCGATCTTCAGCTTGCGCGGAAGCCCATAGGCCAGGTCGAAGCCGTAGAAGGCGGCGGACAGGGCCTTGGCGTAGGGCAGCACGTCGAAGACGGAGTCTTCATGCTGGCCGGAAAACGGGCTGACGAGCGTGTTGCGGAACGTGTCGCCGCCGCCGCCGCGGAAGGGGAAGCCGTTGGCCTCGCAGGCTTCGAGGGCGGCCGGGATCTCCGCCGCCGGAATTCCGTGGAGCTGAATGTCCTGGCGCGACGTGAGGTGGGCGTAGTCGCCGCCGTATTCGCGCAGGATGGCGGCGACGGACTTGAGATCCGCGCTCGTGATGGCGCCGCCCACGCGCCGCACGCGCATCATCGTCTTGCCGTCGCGCTGCTGGTAGATGCCGAACCCGGCGGACTGGCCCTTGAGCGTTTTCGCGTCGATTTTCCCCGCGGCATAATCCGTCCATGCCGCAACGAGATTCTTCTGGAATTCCTGCATGCTGTATCCTCTTTGTTTCTGTTCTGGCGAAACGACGCTCCATTATAGCAAAACGGCCGACGGCCCTTCTGATTTTTTTTTGCCGATTCGGCGCAACAGGATCGCGGAAATAGTGTAAAATCTTTTCGTCGGGCGCGTCAGACGCCGCGTTGGACCGCGCCTTGCCCGTTGTAGGACGTGAAACTTTTCCAGCAAAGGAGAAAACGATGAACAGACTGACAATTGCCGCCATCGCCGTCTCGGCCGGTCTTCTGGCCGCGCCGCCACCCCCGCAAAAGGATTCCGGCCGCCCGGAGCCCGCCCAGAAATCGGCGCGGCCGGCGCCCGGGAAGAAACAGGCCAGGCCCACGCCCGGCCGGCCGGCCGCCGGCGGCCCGCAGCAGGCGCAGTGCCCGGGCAATCAGCACCGCGTCCAGAATCCGGCCAGACCGGCGCCGCAGGCGAAGCCCAAGGCCGCGCCGCCGCCGCAGACCGCCGATCGCCACCGTCCCGCGCATTCGGGCAAGTCGCCGAATTCGTGGCGGCGCATGGACGCGCCCGGCGCAGGGCGCCACGCCCCGCCGCCGCACCGCGGCGGATTCCACGCGCACCGTCCGGCCAACGCCCGCTATTGGGGCCGCCCGGCCATGCCGCCGGCAATGGCCGGCGCGCTGTACGCCTGGACGTGGGTGGAATCGCCCTGGAGCTACACGTATGACGGCTACTACTACTACGGCGAGGGCTACTATTTCGACGGGTACAACTACTGCTACAACGGCGGCTACCACCTGACGCCGCCGCCGACGCAGCAGGTCGTCGTGTCGCAGCCGACGGTCGTGACGACGCCGGCGCCCGTGACGGTCGCGCCCCAGACGCCGCCGCCCCCGCCGCCGCCGCGGCGCGGACTGCTGGGGTGGCTGTTCGGCGACTGATCCGCTCCGCCCCGCACGGCACTGCCGAAGGCCATGTTCCGAAGGACCGGAACATGGCCTTTTGCGTCGGGAAACGCCGCCGCGGGCGGATCTGTGGTATACTCTTCGCCATGAAAAGAGCCATCCTGTTTCTGGCGCTGCCGATTCTGGCCGCCGACGCCCGCCCCGTGTGGAAATCCGCCGAACCGGGAAAGGGCAGCCTTGTCGTCGCGACTGCCGATGCGACGGAACTCCGGATCGACGTTCTGGCCGACAATCTCTTCCGCGTCCGCAAAAGCTGGACCAACGACCACGGGCGCACGATCTGGACGGAATCCGGCCTGAACCGGTACGGCATTCTGAAGGCGGATTGGCCGGAGGTGGCGTTCCGGCGGACCGGGACCGGCGTCCAGACGGCCTCGGCGGCCGTCGAAGTGGAGCCTGCGGCCGGCACGCTGACGCTCCGGTCCCTGGTTTCGCCGGCCCACGTCCGCATCCGGCCGCAGACGGTCGGGAAGGGATTCGCCATTTCGTTTTCGCTGGAAAAGGACGAGCGGATCTACGGCTTCGGCGACTCCGGGCGCGACAACATCATGCGCCGCGGCCACCGGTTCGACCTGTGGATACGGAACAACCTCTGCAACATTCCGATTCCGATGGCGGTGAGCCGCAAGGGGTGGGGCCTGCTGCTGAACAGCACCTGGCGCAACGCCTTCGACTGCGGCGCCAAGGACCCCGACGCGCTCCTGTGCGAAGCCAACGAGGGCGATGTCGATTTCTACGTCTTCACGGGCAGGGACTACCGCGAGCTGCTGGACGTCTACACGCGCCTGAGCGGCCGCCCGGCGCTGCTGCCCGTCTGGGGGTACGGCTTCACGTTCGTCTGCAACCAGAACATCGACCAGTTCGGACTGGTCAACGAGGCGCTGCAGTTCCGCGATCGCGACCTGCCCTGCGATGTCATCGGCCTGGAGCCGGGGTGGATGCAGACGTTCTACGACAAGTCGGTCAACAAGGAATGGCACGCCGGGCGCTTCGACTTCCCGTATTGGGCGCCCCGGGGCGGGCATACCTTCATTTCCGCGTTGCGGCGCCTGGGCTTCAAGCTGTCCCTGTGGCTCTGCTGCGACTACGACCTGACGCGCTACGAGGAGCAGTGCGTGGCGGGGCTGGCCCGGAAGGGCGGTCGGATGGTCGACGTCCCGGCGGGCATCGCGGAGTGCTGGGAGGACGACCGGATCGGCGGCGGCGACGCCGCGAAAAAGGCGGCGGACGGGAAGCGGAAGGTCCACAAGGGGGCGATGTACGACCGGCTCTACTGCCCGGAGAACGACTACCCGGAGGGCGCGCTGCCCTGGTTCGAGCATCTGAAGAAGTTCGTCGACCAGGGCGTGCTGTGCTTCAAGCTGGACGGCTGCAACCAGTTCGGCGAGCATCCGAACCGCGCCTGGGCCAACGGCATGAGCGACGAGGAAATGCACAATCTCTACGCCGCCGTCTACGACAAGCAGATGGCGCGGGGATTCGAGGCGTACACGCACCGGCGTTCCATGGTCTACTCGGCGGGCGGCTATGCGGGCGTCCAGCAGTTTGTCGCCACCTGGGCGGGCGACACGGGCGGCGGCGCCAAGCCGCTCGCCTCGCTGCTCAACCTGGGCATCTCGGGGCACTCGAACCAGAGCTGCGACATGACGATCTCGGATGTCGCGTCGCTCCATTTCGGCTTTCTCCAGACGTGGAGCCAGCAGAACAACTGGGACTACTGGCACCAGCCGTGGCTCTATCCGCCGGAACAGGTCGCGGTCTTCCGCGACTACGCCCGGCTGCGCTACCGCCTGCTGCCCTATCTGTATACGGCCGCCGCGGAAGCGGCCCGCACGGGATGGCCGGTCATGCGGGCGCTGCCGCTGGTCTATCCGGACGTTCCGGCATACGACGCGTGCGTGACCACCTACATGCTGGGACCGGACCTGCTGGTGGGCGCCTTCACGAAGGAGATTTCGGTGCCCGAAGGCGTCTGGTACGACTGGAAGACGGGCGAGGAGGTGAAGGGACCCTGCCGGCGGCCCGTGCGGACGACCGCCGAATGGGGCGGCGCGCTCTACGTCCGGGCCGGCGCGGTGATTCCGATGTGGCCGTGCCGGTCGCACGTCGAGCGGGGATGGAACGAGGAACTGGAATTCCACGTCTGGCCGGGCCGCGGAACGGCGGCCCTCTACGAGGACGACGGCGTGTCGCTGGACTACCGCCAGGGCGCGGGATCCCTGTTCCGCCTGGAGACGGACGGCGTCCGGCTGACGATCCGGAAGCGCGAGGGGTCTTTCGCGGGCATGCCGTCCGTCCGCGCCGCCAAGGTCTTCCGCCACCGGGCGAACCGGCCCGACGCGGAGGCGAAGCCGTTCGCGTTCTCGCCGGCGGCCGACACGGTCGTGGAGCTTTGACGCGGGGGCGGGAGGCGTGGCCGCGCCAATCTCCCGTTGATTTGCGGGAGGGAATTTGATAGAATAATATCGGTTTTACCGATATTCCCGGGGCGGCAATCCAGCCGTTACCGAAACGACAAGGACACGCAATGGCTGAAGAGAACAAATCGACCCTCGAACCGCTTGCCGCGCTGTGCAAGCGCCGCGGGTTCATCTATCATTCCTCCGAGATCTATGGCGGCATGCCGGGATTCTGGGACTACGGTCCGCTGGGCTGCGAGCTGAAGCAGAACGTCAAGCAGGCCTGGTGGCAGTTCACGGTCCGCGGCCGCAGCGACGTGGCGGGGCTTGACGCGACGATCATCATGCACCCGAAAATCTGGAAGGCGTCCGGCCATCTGGACACGTTTGCCGACCCGATGACGATGTGCAAGGAATGCAAGAAGCTGATGCGCGCCGACCAGATCGGCGACATTCTGGCCGAGCAGAAGAAAAAGCCCGTTCCGCACAATCCGGCGGGGACGCTGTCCTGCCCGTATTGCGGCGGCGAGATGACGGAGCCCAAGCCGTTCAACCTGATGTTCAAGACCGTCGTGGGGCCGATCGACGATCCGGCCAACGTGGCCTACCTGCGCCCCGAAACGGCCCAGGCGATCTTCGCGCAGTTCACCAACGTCCTGTCCACGAGCCGCCAGCAGGTGCCGTTCGGCATCGCGCAGATGGGCAAGAGCTTCCGCAACGAGGTCACGCCGCGCAACTACACGTTCCGCAGCCGCGAGTTCGAGCAGATGGAACTCGAGTTCTTCATCCGTCCGGACGAGGCGGTCGAGATCCTCCACGGCCACGTCGTGACGCTGGCGGACAATCCGGACCTGTCCGGTCCCGTCCAGGACGACTGGGGCTGGGAGGTGTGGCACAAGTACTGGGTCGAACAGCGCAAACGGTTCCTCGCCGCCGTCGGCCTGCCGCCGTCGCGCTTCGTCGAATACTGGCAGAAGCCCGACGAGCTGGCCCACTACGCCCGCGCGTGCGTGGACATCGAATACGACTTCCCGTTCGGCCGCCAGGAACTCGAAGGGATCGCCGCGCGCAGCGACTTCGACCTGTCCCAGCACCAGGCGCATTCCGGCGAAAGCCAGATGGTGTTCGACGATCCGCTCAAGCAGGCCGCGAAGAAGATGGACGAGGCCGCCCGCGCCGCGTTCGTCGCGAAGGTCCGGGCGGACTGGGCCGGGCGCAAGAAGGACCCGGCCGAAGCCGAGGCGTTCTGCCGGAACCTCTTCGACGGGAAGTACGTCCCGCACGTGATCGAGCCGTCCGCCGGCGTCGACCGGCTGATGCTCGCGCTGCTCTGCGAGGCGTACGACGAGCAGAAGCTGACGGACGACAAGGGCAAGGAGGACGTCCGCACGGTGCTGCACTTCAGCCCGAAGGTGGCTCCCGTCAAGGTCGCCGTGTTCCCGCTCGTCAAGAAGGACGCGGCGAGCTACGCGATGGCGAAGGAGATTTTCGGCCGGCTCCGCAAGAAGGTGAACGTGTTCTGGGACGAGTCCGGACAGATCGGCCGCCGCTACCGCCGCCAGGACGAGGCGGGCACGCCGTGGTGCATCACGGTGGATCCGGAGTCCCCGAAGGACGGCAAGTTCACGGTTCGCGACCGCGACTCCATGCTGCAGGAACGCCTCTCGTACGAGGAGTTCCTCGTCAAGATGTACGGCGCGCTGGAGTTCTAGCCGTGCCCGGCGGCGGACGTGTGGCGATTCGACCGGCCGGATTGCGCGACGCGGAGCGCATCCGCTCGCTCATCCATCTGCTGAAGGACGAGCTGGTCCCCCGTTCCATGGGGAACACGGTGGAGAACATCGACCGTTTCCTCGTGGCGGAGGTCGATGGCGAGATGGCCGGTTGCGCCGCCTACCAGATCTGGCCGGAAATCGGCGATCCGCTGAAGGCCACGGTGGAGGTGCAGAGCGTGGCCGTGCGCGCGCCGTACCGCCGCAGGGGAATCGGCCGGCGGCTCGTGCAGGCCCTCATCGACCGGGTGAAGTCGTTCGGCCCCGCCGAAGTCCTGGTGCTGACGCTGACGCCGGAATTCTTCGGCACGCTCGGCTTCCGCGAGATCGCGAAGACCCATGTCATGCACAAGCTCTATTCGGGCTGCATCAACTGCACCAAACACGCGGACCCCTTCACCTGCCCCGAAAAGGCGATGGTCGTCCGCCTTGCCAACGAAAAGGAGTGAAGCGATGATGAAGAAGATTGCCCTGTGCGGCCTGGCGTCCGCGGTGGCGCTGGCGGTCTGCGCGGCGCCGCGCCCGGCCGCGGCGCCGGGGCTGCCCGAAACGCAGTTCCGGCGAACGCCGTATCTCGGCGCGATCGCCGTCGACGCCCAGACGGGCCGGGTCCTGTTCGAGAAGAACGCCGATGCGCTCGCCCGCCCGGCATCGGTGACGAAGTTGATGACGCTGCTGCTCTGCCTGGAGGACATGCACGCGATGAAGTACGACCCGACGACGCCGGTCGTCGCCTCGCGGCGCTGCATGCAGGAAAAGCCCAGCGTGGTCGGGCTGCGCGCCGGGCAGTCCATGACGGTGGACGATCTGCTGATGTCGATCATGGTCAAAAGCGCGAACGACGCGGCCGTCCTGCTCGCGGAGAATTCGACGGCGAAAAACGCGCGCCGCGAGATCCAGCCCGGCGACCTGCAGGCGTTTGTCGCGCGCATGAACGGCAAGGCGAAGCAGCTTGGCATGGCGAACACGCATTACGAGACGCCCAACGGCTATCCGCCGAAACCGGGCTCGAACCGTCCGTTCGACACGTCCACCTGCCGCGATCTGGCGAAACTGGCGCGCGCGATCGTCCGCTATCCGGAAGTCTTCCGCTTCACGAGCACCAAACTCTGCACGGTGACCGATGGCGCGGGCAATCCGCTCCGGATGGTCAACCACAACAACATCCTCGTCAAGGACCGGCTGAAGATCCTCAACGACAAGGGCGAAAGCGAAGTCGACGGGCTCAAGACCGGCTACATCGACGCGGGCGGTTCGTCAATCGTCCTGACGGGCGTCCGCAACGGAAAGCGGGCCATCGTCGTGGTCGTCGGCAGCCAGACGTCGAAACTCCGCGACGCGAACGCCCGTGAGATCATGGTGAAGGCGCTGGACCAGCTGTGACGGGCGGTCCGCGCGGTTTCGCGAAAGCCCTGCTGCGGTGGTTCGCGAAGGAAAAACGCCCGATGCCGTGGCGTCTGGCTCCGGCGCCCTACACGTGCTGGCTGAGCGAAATCATGCTGCAGCAGACGGTCTACGCGACGGCCCTGCCCTATTTTGAGCGGTTTCTGCGGCGCTTCCCGACGGTCGAGGCCCTGGCCGCGGCGGACCAGCCGGAGGTGCTGAAGGCCTGGGAAGGGCTTGGCTACTACGCGCGGGCGCGCAATCTCCACGCGGCGGCCCGGCGGATCGTCGCCGCCGGATGGCCGCACGGCGCGGCGCAATGGGCGGCGATGCCGGGCGTCGGCCCCTATACGGCCGCGGCTTTGGCAAGCGTGCTCGACGGCGAGCCCGCGCCGGTTGTCGACGGCAACGTGGCGCGCGTCTTTGCGCGCTACTGGGAACTGGACGAGGATTTCCGCAAACTGCCGGCCCGGCAGCGGCTTGCGCGCCGCCTGCAGCCGGAAATCGAGGCGTCGGGCCATCCCGGCGACTTCAACCAGGCGATGATGGAACTGGGCGCGCTCGTCTGCGTGCCGCAGAATCCCTCGTGCGGGACGTGTCCGCTGCGGCGGACGTGCCAGGCCGGGCGGAAGGGGACGCAGGCGCGCTTTCCGGTCAGGCCGGCGCGGAAGCGTCTGCCGGTCCGGAAGGCCACCGTCGTCGTTCTGGGCGACGGCGAGGGGCGCGTCCTCCTCGTCGAGAACCGGGAGGGGGGCCTTCTCCGGGGACTGTGGGAATTGCCGACCGTGGAGGCCGCCGACGGCTGCGCGCAGACGTTCTCGCATTTCCGTCTGGAGCTTTCCGCGTTCAGGGCGGCGCGCACGGACGCCCGCTTCGTCGATCCCGGGGCCGTGCCGCTGGCGACGGCCACGCGAAAGGTGCTGGTCAGATGCGGGTGGCTGTCAGCGCGCTGATTTTCGCCCTTTCGTTCGGCTTTCCCTTCCTCCTGCGGCTGATGCGGGCGAGGCGCTGGGGTCTGCCCGTGCGAATCGCAATCGATCCCGCCGATCCCGATCCCCGAAAGGTGGCTTCGTATCTGGCCGAAGTGGCGTGCCGCCTGGACGAACGCCCCGAACGCATGCGGCTCGTCATCGAGGCGTTCAATTTCGCCGGCCGGGCGGTCGTTCTGGATTGGGAGCGGGACCGCCGGATCGCGGTGCGCGTCGAAGGGATGCCCGTTTGCCGGCTGGACCTGCGGAACCGCTGGATCCCCGACCATCCCGTCCCGCTGTCCCTGCAGCCCCGCGCCCGTTTCTCGCGGAAGACCCGTCCGCGCGTCCTTTACGTCGATCCCGTGGACGCGAACCGGTTTCGCGTGCTGACGTCGCCGGAATTCGGCCGTCCGCCCGCCGTCCTGTTTTTCTGCACGATCGCGGCAACGGTCGCGCTCGTTTTCGTCGTTCCCGAACTCCTGGCCCTCGCCCTTGGCGTTTTCGCCGGTTCCTGCCTGGCCCAATCGCCCCGGTAGGGGACGCGGCCAAGACCCTTCTGCCTCCGCGCGCGGACGGCGATGCGGCCGGGAATTTTGCGATTTGCCACCCTTATCCCGGATTTTTGCAAAGGGGATGGAGGCGGCCATGGACAAGGTCG
>JBJEWF010000100.1:0-37894 GCA_051884915.1 Kiritimatiellia bacterium | reverse complement strand
GCCATGATCACGTCGGTGCCGTCCAGCAGCGCCACCTCGTTCTCGGCGATCAGCATGACGCGCCATGGCGACAAACGCCGCGCCTTGCCCCGGACCGCCACGCGCGGTTCGTCGCGCGTGACCACCAGCTCGGCAGTCAACGTTGAAACCTGCCGCCGGATGTCGCCGGAGCGCACCGTGCGGAACGCAAGCGCCGCCCAGTCGGTCAAATCGGCCTCGCAAAGCGCCACGCGGCAATCGGGTCTCGCCTCGACCAGCACCGGCACCGTCGCCACGCCGTTGCGCGACATGGCGGAAAGCTTCAGGCGGTAAATCCCGCCCTCTTCCGAGCCGATCCCGCCGAACAGATCCTTGCCCCAGGCGTCATGGAACGACAGGACGCCGTCGACTTCGCCGCGGAAAGCCCAGCTCGTCAGCTCCTGCTCGATCACGTAGGGCTCGTCTCCCGGCAATTCATAGCGCCAGGCGATGGCATTGTCGTAGGCGCGGCAAATGAGATTGATCTTTTCGCCGTTCTGCGCCGTCGCCGCGACTTTCACCTCGTTGCAGAGGACGGAGATCTTGTCTTTTCCGTAGAGCGGCGTCGCGAACGCGTCGGCGACGCGGCGCACCGCGCCGGCGGCGACGGTCCAATTGGTCGCGCAGGGCTTGCCCGCGAATTTCAGCCCCAGGCGCGACGCGCCATCGAGCAGCGTCTGGCCGCCGCGCGCCACTTCCCACGTCAAATGCTCCCCGCCGCGAACCGTCACCGAATTGACCTTGCCGGGACTCGTCAGCGCGACTTCGCCGGCATTGGCCGCAATTCCCGCGACGCACAAGAAAATAAAAGAAAGTCTTCTCATTGCCAATTCCCTCACTTCGTTTTTCTGACGATTTCGTAAAGCATGCGCGCTTCTTCCGGACCCTTCACGTCCGCAACAAAGCAGAGGCGGCCATTTTTCACGGCGCTCTCGACTTTGCCGGTGCGGATGCCGCGCAGATCGAGTCCGTAGACCTCGTAGTCCTCGCTCTGGTCGAGTTTCAAGGCAATGGACGCCCGGGCGCGGCGGACGAGCAGTTCGCGCGTTTTGATTCCCCAGGAAATCAGCGTCGAGCGCGTTTCGTCGGCGAAGATGGTGCCGTCCGGGAGGCTGTCGGTCAGGTGGGTCAGGACCATGCGATCGGAAGACGCGAGCGGCTTGCCGTCCGAACTGCTGGCCCAAATCGTCGCCAAATCGTCGCCGGCGTCGAACTCAAGCAGGCCGGCGGCGAGCTTTCCGTTCGGGACGAAACCGCCGCAGGTGCGCGCCGTCGCCACCATGAAACTGCCGCGCGCGCGGTCCACGCGGACGGATCTGTTTTCCTGCAGTTCCCACACCGGCCTGTCGCTGGCGAGGACGTCGTCAAGCGTGCGGAACGGCATCCCCGGCGGGACCTCCACCGCGCAGCCGACGCGCGTCTGCCACGCCGCATCGACCCACTTCGGCGCAATCGGCACAATGCCGCCCTTGGTCTTGTTTATCGCCTCGGCCGTCAGCTGCACCGCCATCGCGTCGTCCAGCGGCTTCATGTCGCCGCGGAGGAACAGGCAGACCATCGCCCGGTCGGACAGACGGTTGATGGCGTCGGCGACGAGACTGAAAGGATCCGGATTCAGATACGTCTCGCGCGTGAACCAGTCGTTGCCGGCATACTCGAAACGGTAAAGCGCGCTCCAATCCTGCAGCGCCGCGATCGTGCCGATCACCATGCCGCCCATGCCGCGATGCTTCCCGGGCGCGCAGAAATTCCATTCCGTCACCATGAACGGCTGGTTGAGATTGCGCATGAATGCCATTGTCAGGAACTGCGGTTTCTCATACTGGAGCGGATTGGTGTTCCGGAAGGTGGTGATGCCCTTCCAGTTGCGGCCGAGAAAGTGCGGATGGTCGATGTAGAAATGGGTGTCGGTATAGTCGTACATTTCTTCGCGCATCGCCATGAACCGGGCATTGTAGCCGCCGGCGTTCTGCTCGGTAATGAGCTGCTTCATGCCGATTTCCTTGAACAGGGCGCGGCAGCGCGCGATGAGCCTGCGCTCCATGTCGGCGGTGAACTTGATGAAGACGGCGTCCTCGCCGCCGTGAATTTGCGCGGCGTCGTCGCTGATCCCGGGCGCGAAGGCGGGGTCCTTGTCGCGCTCGCCCTTCAGCCATTCGCGCCATGCCTGCTTGAACTCCGCCGTATTGTGCGCGCCGAGCCAAATGCACCCGATGTCATTCTCGTTCAGCACCGAGATGAACGGCAGGCCGGGTTCGTCCTTGTAGGCGCGGCCCGTGTAGGGGTTGACGTGGTTCATGAACAGCCGCACGAAGCGGGCGAAGTCCTCGAACGCCGGCTCGTAAAGCGCCACGAGCGCCTTGTAGATCTGCATCGGCACTTCGCCGTCGCGGTCGATGCCGATGGCGCGCCATTTGACCGGACGCGACACGAAGAGATCCGTCGTGATGTAAATGCCCCTCTCGATTGCCTTGGCGATCAGATAATCGAGCTTGGCGAGTCCCTTCATGTCGAACGCCATCGTGTCGGAATCTTTTTTGACGAAGCCCTTTTCGTAATGGTGAATCCGCATCGTATTGTAGCCGGTGCGAAGGAAGCGTTCGACGACTTCATCCGCGAGATTGCGGTCGAGGAAAGCGCCCAAATGGCACATGTTGGCGCCGTAGAAACGCTGGACGCGTCCCGGCAATTTCTCGAAGACGAGATGCGACCTGTCGTTTTTGAGCCAGCCGTATTTTCCGGCAGGCGCGTCGAAAATCCCCGACTCCGACAAGTCGAGCGCCGAACCCTTCGCGATCGTCTTGTGGTTCGTGATCGGCAGCCACTTGTCGTCGCGGCCTATTGCGCAAAGTTTGCCGGCCTTCACCGCGATTTCGCCGGGCAGCGTCACGTTCAGGCTGAAGTCGCGCCGGTCGCCCTTCGCGATTTTTGCGCTCTCGCCGATCAGGGAAATGCGAATCGAGAAGTTCGGTCCCCACTGACGGTTGTCCTGGACATATACGTTCATCGTCTCCGGCAAGTCGAAACGCAATTCATCCGGCGTCCCGGCGGCAACGGTCACGCTTTTCAAGTCGGCCGAGTAGATGCCGTGCGGCTTGTCGCGGTCGAAATCGACGGGGATCGTTGCCTTCGAACCGTCCGAGCCGGCAATCGACGCGCCCGCATACTTGATCGGCAGCTCCACCGAAATGAAAACGCCGGCCGACTCGTAGTCCTCGCGGCCTTCCAGCGTGACGGAGTAGCCGAACGCGTTCTTCCCTTTCGCCGCGACCTTCACCGTGCCGTAGGCGAAACGGACGTCGTCTTTGGAAAAGAAATAGACTTTGGTTTCGCCCTCGGGAAGTCCGCCAGCCTCAAGATCCACGTTGCCCGTGGAATTGCCTCCCCAGTCTTTTCTGGGAATGGTCAACTGCATCGCCGGACCGTTCTCGCCAATGACAATCTTGCCGTTGACGTCCATATTCACCGGCGTCGCGGCAAACAGCGCACCGCCCAACAGTGCCGACAAAAGCAATACCTCTATCTTCATCAACCTATCCTTTTTCGCCCTCGAACCAGCTGGCCGTCCAAGGTCAGACCAGTGTACCAAATATCCGGGCAACACCCATAGAGTTTTCAGGCTTATCCCGAAAAAAACGGGATAAGCCTGCGGATTCCTCACCTGACGACAATGATCGTGCCGCCGGGAATAATCGCAACGGCATCATCCTTTATGATGGCCTTGTAAGTCTTCCTTTCCACGCCATCGAAATACACCTTCCAGGAGCGAATGTTGGCATCGGCGATGTTTGGCGTCGCCACCATGGCGCTGCCCGGAGACAGGCTGGCGGCATTCGTGAGATAAACCGCGCCGTCTTCGGCACAACGGAGCCCGACAATCGTTCCGGCGCCATTGGCGCAGTCGATCGTGATCGCGGCAATGTTGCCGGTCGTCCCGGTCAAATCGAGCGTCGCGCCGGCAGCGACCTCGACCTTCGCGCCGTCTACGCGCGCGGCGCTCGCCGGCTCGTTCGCCAGGTTGAAGGTAAACGGCAACCCCTTGAAATTGCCCCAGCGCTTGTCGGTCCACCAGGCATACCAAGCAGTCTCGTAGCCCCATCTTGCTCCCTCATACACCTTTTCGCGCGAATCGACCGCCGTCCAATTGACGCCGTCCGGCGAAGACTCCATGGTCCACGTTCCCGGCCAATTTTCATTGCCGACCGTCGAATAAGCATACTGCGTCGCCGGCGTCGCGTCATCCGCCAGACGGAAGGTTATCACCAACGCGTCGATCGTCGCGCCATCATTGGCGGTGATCTTTCCTTTTGTATCATACCAAACTCCAAACGTATGATTGAAGTTTTCCGCCGTCATTTGATCGACGTGGTCGATCATGAATCGCTTTGCCGCCAAATCCGTAGCCGCCTGGGCATCCTTGTTGATTGACATTCCCGACGTCAGATTGTTGCCGGCTTGGTCCCGAAGCGTCAATCTCGCCTGCAACGGCAACGGACCCGTCCCGGGGCCGCTGGTGCTGGCATTTTTCGTAATCGTCCAGCGCCAGTATTTATTGGTGATGCCGGAACCGCTGAAGGCGAGCGAACCTTCCTTTATTTTGATGTCGCCGGAAAACGATTGCGACCCGCCTTTGAAGACGTATGCCCCCGCGCCCGACTTCTCGACCGTGCCGGCGGCGACAAGCGCGACATTCTCTACCGACGACGCTTCCGTGATCGCGAGCGCGAGCGTCGCGCCGGCTTCCACCTCGACGGAGGCCGCGGCTTGTCCCGAACCGAAGTCTTGGATAAGGGCGGATATGTCTTTTTTCTCCATCCAATAATAAGAGCAAGAATCGTTGTCGCCATTCTTGCAATCGTTGGTCGGCACATTGAAATAATCGACCGAAAGCCCGGCGGCATTCAGCGTCGAGCCGGATTTCACTGCCAGCGACTTGCCGGGCTGCAATGCGATCTTGCCGGGCACGGTCGAAACGCCCGCGCCATCGACGGTGACCGAGCCGTCGTAAACCGTGAGATTGTTGCCGAGAGTCGACTTTTCGATCTTGAGCTCGCCAACGCCGGTCTTCTTGACGTTGACGGGCCCGGACGTCCAGGCGTCCTTGCCGGTGCTCATCTTGACGTTTTGCAGCATTCCCGCGACGTCATTGGTGCCGAACGTGAGCGTGCGTTCGGCGCTGGCGCTTGCATTGTAGACGTATCCGCCGAGATCCCCGAGCCCGATGATGCCGTTGACGCACTGATCGGCATTGACGACGATCGCGCCCGTGTATGGCATGAGATTTTTTGCGATTCCCTGATCATACGACCAACCCCATGACCAGGAATAGACATTGCCGCAGTTCTCGCCATAGGGCAAGACGTTTTCGTTCAATGCTTTGATGATCGTGTTGGACGTGATGAGGTTCGCGCCATTCTGCCAATCGATTGGCTGCGCCAGTTCCAAACGCAAATTGGCCGTGTTGTAAAGCTGGGCGCCGCCGCTGCTGCTGTCGTGGTGATCGAAAACCAGGTCGCTTTTGAGCGTGAGATTTTTCGCCGCCGAGGAAAGCTGGAAGGGATACCAGGGCAAATTCCTGAAGACGATCGGCCCGCCGGCGGTATTCTCGAAAATGGATTTGCCGGTTCCCTTGAACAGCACCGAACCCCAGGCGGCAATGCGGAACTTGACGTCGTTGTTCGCGACCACGACGCGCACCGGATAAGCCGAATTGTTCTCCAACGCCGAGAAGGTGTTGATGCCGCTCTTGTATTCGACAATGTCGATCGTCTCGCCGTTTTCCGGCGCGGCGGCATCCTCGGGAATGACCAGTTGGCACAAGCCGGAAGTCGTGCCTGCAGTCATGGCATCGACGGTGATCTTGCCGTGACCGGAACCGAGATTCAGCTTCACGGCATGCATCATGCTGTCTAAGTTGACACCGGCACCATTGTTGGTGGCGCAGATGGCCCCGATTTCCTGCATCTCGATCGAGGCGTGGTCGCTCGCGTTTGGCGCCAGCACATAATTGCCGTTGTAGGCGGAGTCGAGAATCAGGCGATTCTTCAAAATCAAGGTTCCGCTCACCGAAAGGCTTTTGCAGGCGGTCATCGTGTCAATGGTAACCGTTTCGTCTGCCGGAACCGTTATGTCGACAAACTCATAATCGGCGAACAGAGTGAACGCGGCGAATGCCACTGTAATCGCAAGTTTTCCATGATTTTTGGCGTTTTTTTTTTCCTGCATAAAAATCTCTTCCTTCAATTCGATGATTTCATATTCTTCCCCGCCTTCTGAACGCTGGCGAACCACGTGCAGAACCCGTGGTTCTTCGCGTTCTTACCGGCGGATTGTCGTGCTCGACACCCGTCTCGCGACCGATGCTTCCGTGGGGCATTCTAGCAGATTTATGATTTTGCGTAAAGCGCCATTCACCGGAAATTGCAATATGGCAGGACAAAGTGAATGTAACGCCTCCGCGAAGCGGGTGCTGCATTCACTTTGTCATTCCGCTTGCGTGCATTGAGCCTGCCCGGACTGGAGGGGGGTGCAGTCTCTCCGCCACAGACGGCGATTGGGGGGGGGGAAGACCGGTCCTCCGATGCGGTATTGCCGTGCCACGCCCACAGGGGGCGCTCCGGCGCATTTAATCCACCGCAGACGATTTGGAGTCGCATTCGCCCACTCCGGCAATCCCGCCCCATCAGGGTCTCTGCGGTTCTGCCGTCATCGCGACACATTGTCCAGCAGGCACGAAAAATCCACGCACACGGGAAACTGTGCCACCTCGACTTCTTCGCGGAGTCGCCGATGGCGTCCGCTCCGCGCATGATCCGGACGGGTTGAGAAGTCTTGCCGAACCATCCCCTCCATAATCCATCCGATGGTTCGTCCACTGTTTTGGACAAGACCGGTTCCCACGGGCGAAGGCATCGGACGCCTTGTTCGCGAATCGCGAAGATCCGTCGCCGACGGCAATGCCGACAGCCGGTTTCGGCAATTGCGCGTTGACACGCAATCGGAAGTTTGGTATCATACGTCCGAGTTGGCACGAAATCTGCTGCAAATGAACGGCGTCAATCAACAATTCGGCATGAACATGCGAATGGACCAGCGACAGGTTCTTTCGCATCAGCTGCAGTTGTCTCTGCGAATGCTCGAAATGACCGCGCTGGAACTGAACGCCGAACTTCGCCAGCAGATTGCCGCAAACCCCGTCATCGACGATATGGTCAGCCGGATCGAGCATCCGATGTCTGCCGAATTGCCGGAAGAGCACACGGGAGGCGCCATCACCGAACGGGAGCTTGATTTCACCCCCTGCGGCGAGGCTGCGCAGGCTACGCTGTCCACGGACGACGGCTATCGCGACTATTTCATGAACAACCTGCAAAGTTCTTCGGGAGACGAAGAAGCGCAGTCGCGGCGCCAGCGAATGTTCGACCTGCAAGTCAAGCCCGAGACCCTGCAGGAGCATCTCATCGCGCAGATCCACCTCTCCGAGATCGCCCCGGAAGACCGGAAACTCGCCGAGATTCTCATTGGAAACATCGCGGACCATGGATATTTTACGGGTTCGATTCCCGACATCCAGATGGTCACGTCCGCCTCCGAAGAAAAAATCCTTTCGGTCCTCCAGAGCATCCAGAAATTCGATCCGCTCGGTTGTGGCGCCCGGACACTGCGCGAATGCCTTCTGGCGCAGATGGAGAAACTTGACGATTCTCCCTGGGAAGACGAAGTCTACAAGGTGATAGACAAACATCTTGACGATCTCGGCGCCCATCGGGAAAGCCATCTGTGCCAGATTCTCGATGTCACGCCGAATGAACTGGCGGAAATCAAAAGGGAGATTCTTTCTCTTGATCCCAAGCCGGGGCTGAATCCGTCTTCCGGCTACGACTTTCTTCCACGGTGCCGTGAAAACAGGGAAGACTACATTCGCCCCGAGATTTTTGTCTTCAAGGACGAAAACGGGAATTGGACCGTCCGGGTCGATTCGAGAGACATTCCCGACATCCGCATTTCCTCCCGGTATTTGAAGATTCTGGAAGACCCTTCTTCATCTCCCGAAGTCAAATCGTACATCCGCGAAAAGATCCGCGCCGCCGATGCGCTGAAGGAGTCTCTTGTCCGACGCCAGACCACGATCAAGAACATCGCCGAGGCGATTGTCGCGGCCCAGCCCGATTTCTTCGTGCAGGGGAAGGACGCTTTGCGCCCCCTGACGATGCAGCAGATTGCCGACAAGACCGGCGTCCACAACACGACGGTTTCACGCACCGTCAAGAACAAGTACGTGTCCACGCCCCAGGGGGTCGTCTGCCTGGGAGATTTCTTCACGACCGGCGTCGCCACCGAATCGGGCGCCATGGTCTCCAATGTTTCCGTGCAGAACAAGTTGCGCCTGCTCATCGAACAGGAAGACAAAACCCAGCCGTATTCGGACGAGAAACTCGTCGAACTGCTGAAGGGACAGGGCATCGTCATTGCCCGGCGAACCGTTTCCAAATACCGCCAGGCAATGGGCATCAAGGGAACGAACGACCGCCGTGTCAAATGACGGGCGGGCCTCCATCCGCCATTTGTCAGTTCACGCCCGCCCTCAATTCGACGCTAACCGGTCCGTCATTGACCAGTTCAACTTTCATGTCGGCTCCGAACCGGCCCGTCTGAACCCGTTCAGGTCCCAATCTTTCCCTCAATCTCGCGACAACGCGTTCATACAGGGGTTTTGCCAATTCAGGCCTGGCCGCATTCGAGAAACCCGGACGTCGACCGTGGGCCGTGTCCGCATAGAGCGTAAATTGCGAAACCACCAACACGGATCCGCCAACGTCTTCCACCGAAAGGTTCATCAGATTCTTTTCGTCCGTGAAGAGCCGAAGAACCGAGATCCGTTCGGAAATCCGGTCGGCGTCGACCTCGGTGTCCGTATGCGCAACCCCCAGGAGGACGAGATATCCCTTCTGGATTTCGCCAACGACTTCCCCGTCGATTCTCACGGACGCCCTTGCAACACGCTGCAGCCATGCTTTCATGACCCGAAGTCTAGCATATTGCCGGGACCTCGAACAGACTCAATGTTCCATTGTCGATAATTCTTCAACTGCCTGTTGATAACCAGTTGACAACCATTCCAATTTTTAAGACATCTTTTAGTTGCATTTTCAGCCATATTGACAATCGCCAATAAAATAAGGCGATTGTCATGCCATTCGCCACAATGTTGTCGCATAATACAATTCTCGCCGGATAATTTTATTGTAGATATTTTAGTCGATAGAGTTCCTGCGCGCCTTGTTTCGGCAGGTTCAGACCCTTTGGTTTCCGTCCCCGGTTCGCCCCTTCTCGTTCCCGCCGTCCGAAGAGTCCGCTTTTCCATTTTGTCGGCATTCCCTGCGGGAAACGTCATGGCGTTTTGTCCCCGTTTGGTTTCTCCACACTGCAGCCGCATGACCGACATGGCCTCCGGTTGGGCGGGATGGACACGTCGTCTTGGATCCGGCTGGTCCGGCCAGACGGACGGGACTTCTCCACGCCATTGCCAAAAGCCCTTTTCCGATATGGTATAATACAGACAATCATGAAAAGCGAGTACGATGTCATTGTTGTCGGCGGCGGACACGCCGGTACGGAAGCTGCGCTTATTTCAGCCCGAATGAATGTCAAGACGCTGTTAATCACCGGACTAATAGACGCCATTGCCCGGATGCCATGCAATCCCTCCATTGGCGGTCTTGCCAAAAGCCATCTGGTTTTCGAGTTGGACGCCCTTGGCGGCGAAATGGGATTCAACGCCGACCTGACGTCCCTCCAGGAAAAGACGCTCAATACCAGCCGTGGCCCAGCCGTTCAGGCGACCCGCGCCCAATGCGACAAGCTCGAATACGCACGGCGAATGCAAACCGTAGTGAAGAATCAGGCCAATCTTGACCTGCTCGAAGACACCGCAACGGACATTTCCGTTAATCCGGTCTCAAATTCCGTCGACGGCGTCCAGACCGAAAATAGCGGTTTCATCGCCTGCAAATCGCTCGTCATCGCGACAGGTACGGCCTTGAGAGGCCGAATTTTCATCGGCAAGCAATCTTCTTCCTCCGGCGGGGACGGCCGTCCGTCCGGAGACAAACTGTCCCTCTCGCTTCAGAAACTCGGGTTCAGTCTGTTTCGGCTTAAAACGGGGACTCCGCCACGGCTCAAAGCGTCTTCAATCGATTTTTCAAAAACAACTCCGCAACCCGGCGAAACGAATCCGCCCTATTTCTCGCTCCAGACGCGATATGTGATTGACCGGTGTGCCACGTGGCACATTTCCCGTCCAGATCAAATCGGCAAGACGGAAAATTCTTCCGGCAATCATCGGACCGATGGCGACATTTCGGCTTTCCGCGATTTTCACGATAGATGCACGAACGCACCGTCGTCCCTCAAAAGTGCCACGTGGCACATCTGGCGCAACTATCATGCGCCGTGGGTTCCGAATACGCCTAATATGGACTGCCATGCCACCCATACGACCAAACATTCGCATGAAATCATCAGATCCAATTTGGCGAAAAGCGCTCTCTATGGCGGATCGATTGTGGGAACGGGGGTGCGCTATTGCCCATCAATCGAGGATAAAATAGTCCGGTTCGCGAATGCGGAAAGCCATCATGTCATTCTGGAACCAGAGGACCGCGAAGGGACGATCATCTACCCCAATGGCCTGTCGAACAGTCTTCCACAAGACGTGCAGGAGGAACTGGTCCATTCGGTTCCAGGTTTGGAGACTGCGGAATTCGTTGCGTATGCGTATGCCATCGAGTATGACGGAATTGACGCGAGGGAACTCAAACACAGTCTTGAATCGAAACGGATTGGCGGACTCTATTTTGCCGGCCAGGTGAATGGAACGACGGGATATGAAGAGGCGGCCGCCCAGGGGATCATGGCCGGAATCAATGCGGCGCTCAGGTCACGAGGTGAAGAACCGATTGTGCTGAGCCGTCAAGATGCGTATATTGGGGTATTGATCGACGATCTTGTGACGAAAGGAACGGATGAGCCATACCGCATGTTCACTTCGCGCGCCGAAAGGAGACTCATCCTCAGGCAGGACAATGCACGCTATCGGCTCATGCACGTGGCGGATCGAATCGGCGTTCTTCCGGAATCCATTCGGCAGGAAACGCATTCAAATTGCGAATTCATTCACGATGAATTGAAGCGATTGAAAACGACGCCAATTGGCGAAAACAAGTATCTGATCGGCGTCCTCCAAAAACCGAATGCGAAGTATGGCGATTTAGGCGACAGGGAAAATCCGCGCATCGGAATTTATTCTCGCGATGTCAGAACCGAAATTGAAATCGAGGCAAAATACGAAGGCTATATCAAACACGAGAAAATGGCGGCCGAAAAAGCCAAGCGCGACGAGTCGACGGTGATTCCCAAATGGCTGAACTATGACTTGTGCCCAGCGGTGAGGTTTGAAAGCCGCGAAAAATTGAAAAAGTTCAGGCCGGAGAACCTGGCGCAAGCGGCAAGAATTCCCGGGGTGAATCCGGCGGATATTTCCGTTCTGTCAATTATCATCAAGCGCGGGCATCATTGATTTTTTGAATGTTATGCGTCATTATGTCGAGTTATTTACAGCCCCCAAATTATGATATAATACGACCGTCATGAAGAGAAAATTGTTTTTGTTTACGGTCCTTGCCATCAGCGGTTTGTGCGTTTTCGCAGGCGAGCACGTGGTTGCGCCCTATCCGAATTTCGGGCTTTCCCGCATCGAGGAAATTATGTTTCTCGTTTTGCAGATTGGGGTCATTCTCTTTGCCGCGAAACTTGGCGGGTCCCTGGCGACGATTTTGAAAATGCCCTCAATTCTGGGCGAGCTGGGTGCCGGCATCCTGATTGGGCCGTGGGCTTTGGGTGGAATCGGGTTCTGTCCGGAGATGTTTGACGGATTGTTCAAGGACGGCCTGTTCCATGGCCGTGCCTTGCGCGCCATGCAGGCCGAGGGACATCTGCTTGACGCCACATCGCCGGCGCTCTACGGAATCGCCACATTGGCCTCCATCGTTCTTCTCTTTCTTTCAGGTCTCGAAACGAATCTCAAGCAGTTTCTGAAATATTCCGTGGCCGGTTCGCTTGTCGGCCTGGGAGGGGTCATTTTCTCTTTCGTCCTTGGCGATTTTTGCGCAGTCTACTTCTTGCCGATGTTTTTCTCCAACGTGGACTGGATTCAGCAGATGGCGAAGATGTCGCTGCCTGAGGCGATGATGCAGGCGGGTCCGCTCTACATGGGCATCATGTCAACTGCCACTTCCGTCGGCATTACCGCCCGCATTCTGTCCGAAAAGAAGAAGATCGATTCGGAAGAGGGCGTGACCATCATGGCTGGCGCCGTCATCGACGACGTGCTCGGTTTGATCGTTCTGGCCATCGGAAATGGCATCATTGCGGCAAACATGGCCGCAAAGACGGCAGGCACATCCGCCGGCATCAATTGGGGAGAGATCGGTTTTGTCGCAATCAAGGCCTTTGGCGTCTGGCTTGGCGGAACGCTCATCGGGTGCATCTTTGCCCGGAAGATTTCCTGGGTGCTGAAACTCGTCAAGGATCCCAAAGTCATCGGGACGTTGGCCTTTGGCCTCTCGATGATTGTCGCCGGGTTCTTTGAATCGATGGGTTTGGCCATGATCATCGGTGCGTACGTCATGGGTCTGTCGCTGTCGCGTACGGATTTGAAGCATCTCATCCAGGAAAATCTGGAACCCGTCTATGCGTTCCTCGTGCCGATTTTCTTCTGCGTCATGGGAATGATGGTGGATGTCCATGCGCTCTGCTCGAAATCCGTCCTGTGTTTTGGCGCGATCTACACCGCTCTTGCCGTGTTTGCCAAAATAATCGGCTGCGCGCTTCCTTCGTTCTGCTGCGGATTCAACCTGCTTGGCTCGCTTCGAATTGGCGCCGGCATGGTTCCCCGCGGAGAAGTCGCCCTTATCATCGCCGGTCTGGGATTGTCAAGGGGATATCTGACGCCGGAAATTTTCGGAATCGGAATTTTCATGACGCTGATAACGACCATGGTCGCCCCTCCTGCTCTTGTCGGCATGTTCCACTCGTCGAAGAAGGGCGTGCGCCATCCCAAAGAATCGATGGACGACTCGCGGCAGATCGTATACGAACTGGCCAACTCCGCCGTCGCCGAAATCGTCATCAACAAGCTCATTGCCGAATTCAGAAAAGAGGACTTTTTCACGGTTCAGCTGACAAACGAGACCAATATGGAAGTGTGGAAGGTCTCCCATGAGAAAATCGAAATCTCGTTGACGCGGACAAGAAGGAAAATCCGCATTGAATGCACGCCGGCGGAAGAGTCGGTCGTCAACGCGGCGTGGACGGAAGTCGTCAGCGAAATGAACGAACTGGCGAAGACGATTTCAAAAGTCGCGATGACCCGGACGGCGATGGAAGACGATACCCCGAAAAGTTCAACGACAGGTACGGCTTCCTCATGCATCCGCGAATTTGTCATGTTGCCGAATTTCAAGGCAACTTCAAAAATCGACGCGGTTGGCAAGATGGTAGATGAACTCCAGAAAGCCTATCCGAAAGAAGTGGTCGACGTCGAAGAAGTCAAGAAGGCGGTCATGCGCAGGGAACAGTCGATGCCGACAGGTCTCGATCACGGCATTGCCGTGCCGCATGGACGCACCAACGGAGTGACGCGGCTGATGGGCGCAGTGGCCATCGTCGACAATTCCGAAAACGAAAATGGCATCATTCCGGATTGGGAGACGATCGACCATTCGAAAATCCAGGTCATCGTCCTGACCCTCATGCCGGAAAAGTCGCAAGGTCCCTACCTGCAGGTCATGGCCTATCTCACGCATCTTCTGCACAATGGCTCTGAAGATCTCTACAAATGCAAGACCGCTGAAGAAATGCACAAGTTCTTCAAAAAGCTGAAATAGGTTATTTACAGAAGTTGTCGACAACTTGTTGATACTGTATCACTTCACATAATGGGTTCGCAACGAATGGAATTCACTCTGACAGATGCGCTGTGGAACAGTGTTGTTTCTCATTTGAAGACTTTGTTCATCGACGAAAGCGAGCGCAACAAAATCGATCGCTATTTTCCGCTCTTCAATTCGCATGAGGTCGTCGGCAGCAAAATAGTCATTGGAGTGTCGGAACAGATTCAGGTCGACATGTTCACGCCCCAGTATGCGCAGCCGCTTCTGACGGCTTTCCACAACCTCGGTTTCAATCAAATCGACGCCGTCGAATTCGAAGTCAGACGAAGTTCGCCGACAACGGGCGTACCGTCCCCGGAACTTCTGCGCTGCGGGCCAGCCGACATCAAGAAGCGGCAGCCTTCAGACAGGCAGCCTGTCGCCAATCAGCGGAAGAACGCCGTTTTCTCGATGCCCCTTCACGAAGAATACACGTTCGAGAATTTCGTCAGCGGACCTTCGAATTCATTCGCCCACGCCGCCGCGACGGCCGTTGCAAAGGGGCCTGGCCGGACATCCTACAATCCGCTTTTCATCTACGGCGGAACCGGTTTGGGAAAAACCCACCTGATGGAGGCCATCGGCCATTACGTCCTTGAACATTCGCCCGATCTGTCGGTTTGCTTCATCACGGCCGAAACGTTCCTGAACGAATACGTGAACGCCCTGATGAACAAGACGACGGCGGCATTCCGCGAACGGTTCCGCAAGATCGATCTGCTGCTGATCGACGATGTCCAATTCATCGCCGACAAAGAGAAAATACAGGAAGAGTTTTTCAACACGTTCAACAATTTGATGCTCTACCGCAAGCAGATCGTTCTCACCAGCGATGTGGCGCCCAAGGACCTCAAAGGATGCGAAGAGCGTCTCACAGGACGTTTTCAGCAGGGAATGGTGGTTGAGATCGAACAGCCTTCGTATGAGCTTCGCCTGGCCATCCTGAAGTCGAAAGCCCATGCCACGCACCGGATCATCCCGGATGACATTTTGAATTTCATCGCCAAAAACATCACGTCTCACGTGCGTGCCATCGAAGGGGCGCTGCGGCGGATCGTAACTTTCATCGAATTGAATCCGAGCATGCCGCTCAATCTTGAAATCGTGCAGCATCTGCTCAAAGATTCGATTGAGAAGGAAAAGACGATCAAAGACCTGACGGTCGATGAAATCATCAAGAGCGTTGCCGTTTTCTATGGCGTGAAAATCGAGGACATTCGATCAAAGGAAAGGACGCAAACGCTCGTCACGCCACGTCAGGTGGCCATGTTCCTTTCGCGAAAACTGACGACGAAGTCCCTTCCTGAAATCGCCACCTCTTTCAAGAAGACGCACGCAACCGTGCATCACGGATTGCAGACAATCCAGAAACGTCTCGACGTGGAAGCGGACCTCAGAAAATCCGTGGACGAGATAGCGTCCTCGCTCGGAAGGAGTTTGTCTGAAATCTGATTTTCGGCAATCCTGTCGGCAAGTGACGGACAAACTGTTGACAAGTTGTCGATTAGTTGCCAGATCTCGACAGGCGAAGGACTTGCGGGAAGATGCGTACAGACGAGGCGAAAGGTTCTTTACAGTCCGGCAGGCCTTCGGGTCCTTTATCTATTGGGCGGAATGGCTTTATGCGCGTTGTCGACAGTTCTACTAGTGCTATTGAAATATCTTCTTTACACATTATCCAGTATTAGGGTAAAATGGTCTTTTCGAAAACGTGAAACGGGTTCAGCCAAAAGGAGTTGACAATGAAATTCAAAATCGTGCGTTCCAGATTTCTTGAGGGCCTGAAAAAGGTCCAGAATGTCGTCACGACAAAGGGCGCGCTGAAAATCCTGCAGAATGTGCTGCTTGAGGCCAATGGCAAGCAGCTCTTCATGACGGCAACCGATTTGGACATTTCCATCAGATCCGTCGTTCCTTGTGAAGTCATCAACGAAGGGGCGACGACGCTTCCGGCCAAACTTCTGTTCAACACGATCGGCAAAGCTGCGGAGGGTCCGGTGGAGGTCGAGGTCGATGCGGCCGATCGCGCCGTCGTATCGGCAAGTTCGGCCACGTTCAACATCCCGGGCATGCCGGTTTCCGACTATCCGACGCTTCCGGAAGACCAGAATTCGTTCGAGTACGTGATTCCCCAGATCAATTTGCGGGAAATGTTGCGCAAAACCGCCTATGCGGCAACGCAGGATGACACGCACAAGAATCTGCGCGGCGTTCTGATGTCCTTCAAGGAAGGCAAGCTGACGATGGTCGCGACCGACGGGCGCCGTCTTGCCCTGATCGAGCAGGAAATCGAATTGCCCGCCGAGGCGGAGCGCGACATCATTCTTCCGTCGAAAGTCGTATCCGAACTTCAGCGTTCGCTTTGCGCGGATGGCGACGCGCGCATCACGATGGAAAAGAGCCAGGTTTCATTCAATCTTGGCGATACGCGGATCTATTCCAAGCTTCTCGACGAAGTCTACCCGAACTACCGTCAGGTGATTCCGACGGAGACGGCGGAGCACATCGTTGTCGACCGCCAGCTTCTTCTTTCGGCGCTTGATCGCGCCAGTGTCATGATGTTGGACGAGTCCAATTCGACCAAACTGACTTTTGATTCCAACCAGCTGACCGTTGCCGCCACAGCCTCGGACGGCAGTTCGGCCCGCGATATCGTGCCAATCAAGTATGATGGGCGGAAGATCGAGATCGTCTTCAATCCGAACTACGTGATGGATCCGCTGAAGGCAATTGATGAGGACGAGGTCACAATCGAGTTGAACAGCGGAACGCAACCGGCTTTGCTGAAATGCTCGATTCCGTTTCTCTATGTCATGATGCCGCTTCGCGTCAATTGACAGTTCGTGCCATTGGATGAAAAACTGAATAGGGGGAAAACTTCTATTCAGGACTTTTCTTCGGTTTCTGGAATCGGGGGATGCCGTTATGAGAATGTGGACGGATCGCAAGTATCCAATCATTTTGTCGTGCGCGAAGGAATTGGCGCCTTGGACAGAGCAGGAAGTCAAAAAGATGGGCTACCGGCCCATCGATACGACTGACAACATGGTGGTCGTTGAAGGCAACATGCGCGACGTGTTCCGGTTGAATCTCAACGTGCGCACGGCACACCGCGTTCTCGTCCCTCTGCTGCGGACGACATGTCGCCACGTTCGCGACCTCTACCAGAAAGTCGGATCCATCGACTGGGAGAATCTGTTCGACCCGGACGGTTATTTTTCGGTTTCTTCCGTCGTTCACAACGACACGGTTCGCGACACGCGGCTGCCTTCGCTTGTGGTGAAGGATGCCGTCGTGGACAGAATGCGGATGAAATTCGGGAGAAGGCCGAATTCAGGTTCCGATTATGATCGTGGCGCGGCCGTCTTCGTGCACTGGGAGCGAGAACGCGCCATCATCTATTTGGATACGTCCGGTCAGCCGCTTTCCAAACGCGGATACCGGAAGATTCCCGGATCCGCGCCGATGCAGGAGACGTTGGCGGCCGCCTGCATAGACGCCATGAAATGGGACCGGAAAACGCCGTTCGTATCTCCCATGTGCGGTTCGGGAACGCCGGCGATTGAAGCGGCGCTGGCCGCGTTGGGAAGGGCGCCAGGATCGCTTCGTTCACATTTTGCCTTCATGGACATCAAAGGATATGGCGAAATCATTCCGAACGAAAAAGCGCCTTTGGCGGCGCCGCGCCAGCGCTTTGGCGCCTCTCCTGAATTGATTTGGAAGGATATGATTCTGGAATCCGCCCAAAAAGAGCGGAAAAAAGACGAGATGCCGCAGATCATCGCAACGGACCTGTCGCCTGAAGCCGTTCAGAATGCCCAATTGAATGCGCATGCGGCCGGCGTGTCCCAATACATCACGTTCAAAGCCTGCGATTTCGAGAAAACCCCCGTTCCGCCTGAAAAAGGTTGCGTGTTCTTCAATCCCGAATACGGCATCCGGTTGGGCGATCCCGTTGAACTGGGTCCCGTCTACCGGCGCATTGGAACATTCATGAACGAGAAATGCTCCGGCTTTGTCGGTGCGGTTTTGACGGGAAGTCCTGAACTCGCGAAACAGATTCCGCTGGAATACTCCGCCCGCATTCCGTTCTACAACGGGCCCATCGATTGCCGCTTGATCATCTTTGACGGCTGCCGGCTGAAATGTGAGGGCGGATTATCAACTGACGTATCACAAAGTTGTTGATAAACCCGTTATAAACAGGTGTCAATATCCCTGTTTATAAGGTTATAAACAAACCGTTGTTGATATTTGTTGATATTATCACTCTTGCCGGATGAGACCGAAAAAGGCATACTGTTCCCCATCGTGACCAACCTGTCTCCAGACGTGTGCCGCAGATTCAAAGCGGCGCGAATTGGCAAGGGCCTTAGCCAGACGGCCCTTGCGCAGGCCGTTGGTTGCAAGCAGTCGGCCATTTCGATGTTTGAGGGTGGGATGGCCACCAAAATTTCAGATGATACCGTCAGGAAAATATCTGAATTTTTGCGTGTTCCGCTGGTGGAGGAGGAAAAGGCGTGCGCATCGCCATCCGCTTCGCATCCGCTTGGCGCTGCCGTTCTCGGTTTTTGCCCGAATTGCAATTGCATTTCCAACATTCCGTATGTCGCGGGAAACGATCTGTTCTACCGTCCTGTACGCCACGGGACGCGGTTGGGAAACAGATGCGTCGACTGCGGCGAGATTCTTGAAATCCGCTGCCCTGTCTGCGGGGTGCCGGTCAATGAAGGCGCCTGCTGTGCGAGTTGCGGCGGCGCATACGTGACGCCGGTTCTCCCGGAGGGAGTGGACTGTCTCGCCTACGCCAGGGCGCGGCGGGAGGAAATCATTCAAATCAGGTCGCTGGGGTAGCGGCGAATCGGCCGCGTCGGGATGGAAAGCGCATGGAAGCCTGACCGAATGGGGCGCCTGGGAGGCGAAGACTGCCGTCTGCAGACGGATGTGGTATAATGGCGCGCATGGAGATTCTACTTGCGGAGGACAATCGCGCGATTCGGGAGGGACTGGTCGTTCTTCTGGAGAGCGAAGGCTATGAGGTTCGCGCCGCCCAGGACGGCATGGCGGCAATGGAATTGTACCATGCGCGCCGTCCCGATCTGATTCTTCTGGACGTGGCGATGCCGAAGCGAAGCGGGTATGCCGTGTGCGAGGCGATCCGCAAAACGGACACGTCGACGCCGATTCTGTTCTTGACGGCGAAGGACGGCGACATGGACGAGCTGAGAGGGCTGTCGATAGGCGCGGACGACTACATCTCGAAAACGGCATCCGAACCGATTCTTCTGGCGCGGATTGCCGGCGCCGCCCGTCGCGTGAAGTCGCGGCAGGAGGAGAAGCCGGGCGTGTTCAAGCTGGGGTCCTGCCTGGTTGACGGAAACAACTATCGGGTAACCAGTCCGTCGGGCCGGCAGTCCGATCTGTCGTTGAACGAGTTGCGCCTGATACATCTTTTCGCGGACAACCCTGACGAACTCCTCACGCGCGACTATCTGATCACGCAGGTCTGGGGGATCGAATGGGAGGGCGAGGAAAGCGCGCTGACGGTTGGCATATCGCGGTTGCGGGAAAAGCTGGGGAGCGATGGGATTCGCATTCAGACGGTCTACGGACAGGGCTATCGCTTCAACAGCGGATCGTAGATGGGGTGGCGCGCCGGTGCGGGGTTAGCCCGTTGTTAGCAAACCGCAAAAGGTGCGGCCAGGAAGTCGCGGCATTTGCTATAATACGCGCGAAGGAATTTTAGAGTCATGTTGTATCTGCTTGCATCGTATCTGGAACAGATTTGGGGACCGTTCCGCCTGTTCAGATCCCATGCGTTCCTGTTGGCCATGGGGACGCTTTTCGCCGCCTTTCTTGTCGTCACTTTCTTGCCAAAACTATGGAATATTGGCCCCCATGACCATGGAAAGTCCATTTTGGGGAAAGAAGGCATGTCCTCGAAGGGCAAGCCGACGGGCATGGGACTCTGGGTCACGCTTCTGATCCTGCCGGTCATCCTTGCCGTCATGCCGCTGACGGTTTCCGAGTTGGGCGTTTTGCTCTTTCTGTACATGGCGATGGTTTTCGGCTATCTGGACGATCGGAGCCTGGTGCCATGGGGACAGCTGAAGAAGGGTCTGCTCGACATGGTGGTTTCGCTGGGCGTGGCGCTGTTCATCTGGACGGACCATGGCGGCGGAGTCTGGGTGCCGTTTGTCAAGGGCGTGTGGACGATTCCCTGGTGGATCTACATTCCGTGCGCGGGCTTGCTGCTGTTCATCGTCATGAATGCGACGAACTGTTCGGATGGCGTCGACGGTTTGGCGGGGTCCCTGGCGGTGATTGCGCTCGTCTCGCTGTCGGCGCTGCTGTATCTCGTCATCGGCTATGCCCCGGTGGCCAGGCATCTGCTCGTCCCCGGCGATCCGTTCGCGGCCCGCTGGGCGATTCTGCTGATGACGGTCGCGGGCGGTTTTTCCGGCTATCTGTGGTGGAACGCCGAACCCTCGCGCGTTCTGATGGGCGATGCCGGATCGCGTTTTCTCGGGCTTCTTCTGGGTGCGGGCGTTCTGGTGACCGGCAATCCGTTTCTGGTCCTGGCGTTTGCGCCGGTTCTGCTCGCGAATGGCGGCGGCGGGCTGGTCAAGCTCGTCTTTCTGCGTCTCTTCCGCAAGTTCGGCTGGGAGGTGCGACCGGCCGACCAGCTGGAGCCGGAGGAGGAAGAGCGCAAGAATCCGATGGTCAAGGCGTTGCAGAAGATCCGCTTTCCGCTGCACGACCACTGCAAGCGGCGGCTGCGCTGGTCGAACGCCCAGGTGCTGATGCGCTTCGTGCTGATCCAGGCCTTTTTGATGCCGATCATTTTCCTGCTTCTCGTCAAGATCCGTTAACCGACGGAAGGGCGCGCGATGAAAACTTTGCCGACATTCATGTGGAGCGTTCTGCTGGGTTCCGCGCTCGTTGCCGGAGCCGCCGGGACGTCCGTGCCGGATGCCGCGGCGACGAATGCCGTCCCGGTGGCCGAGGAGAAGGCCTACGTGCCGCCGGCCGAAGCGCAGTTGTCCGATACGGAAATCTGGAACAGAGGGTATGATTTCTGGAAGGCGGGCGACATGACGAATGCCCTTGCCGTCCTCGAACCGCTGATGCTGAGCCGGACGCATGGCGCGCGCGCGGCCGAAATCGTGGGCGCCATCCATTATGCCGATGCGAAGAGCGCGCGCGCCGAAGATCCGGAGAAGGCCTGCAAGGCGGCCGAATCCGCCGCGGTGGCGATGCAGATCGCCTTGCGCAAGGCGGCCGGGGACGCGCGGCTCAACCGCAATTTCACGCGCGCGGTCGATCCGCTGGAGGAACTCCGCGAGACGGCCCACGTGGCGAAGGTGCTGAAGGCGATGCAGAAGGAACAGCCCCCGCAGCTGCTGGCGAAGGCCAAGAAGGAGGCGCTGGACCTGTTCAACGCGCAGAAGGGCGTTCTGACCAACGAGGCCGCCCGTGCCGTCGCCGAAAGCGAACGTCTCGCGAAACGGGCGGAGAATCTGGCCGATTTCCTGATTCCGCTGAAGCAGTCCATCCTGCAGTCCGTGACGAACGGGCAGCAGGCCGCGCAGATCGTCGGCGACATCGAGGCGACGCGGGATGCGACGCGCAAGGCGGCGGACGAACTGGCCGACATGTCGCCGGAGGCGGCCTTGGACCTCTCGCGGGTCGAATCGGCCTTTCACCGGTATTGGAAGCCGACGCTGGAGCCGCTGGAGGCCGTTGCCGAAAGCGCGCGCGCGCAGACGAACGTGGTGGCCGGCGTCGAGAAGGAGAACGGGCGCGACTGGCAGCAGGAGGCGCTTGAATTCACGCACGTCTTCCGTTCGCGGTTCCCGCAGTGGGTCCAGCAGGCCTGTGCGCAGGATCAGCCCGCGGACACGAACCAGCCGCCTTTCACGGCCGAACTTTCCAAGGACGTCGCCGAGCTGGCCGAGCAGATCGCCGGCCGCCAGGAGGAGCTGGTGAAGGGCGCGCTGCCCGGCGAACAGAAGAAACTGCTGCCCCAGATCGACCGGCTCCGGGAACGGTGCGCCATGCTGGGCATCCAGGAGCGTCTGCCGTCGGCAATCGACCGCGACATCTTCTGCCAGACGAATGCGTATCTGAAGACGCGGCGGACGGACGGCTATGACTGGCAGGCGGACGCCCTGGACTACACGCGCGTCTTCCGCTGCAAGTTCCCCGCCTGGGCGCAGCAGAAGGAGCAGGAGATCCAGAAGAAGATCCAGGAGGGCGCCACCAACACGCCGCCTTTCACCAAGGAGGCCCAGGCCGAAATCGTGAAACTGGCGGGCGAATCCGAGATTCTCCAGCGCGCCTGCGTCGAGAAGGCGGACAGGCAGAAGCAGTTCGCGGCGCTTGAGAAGCTGGTGCGCATCCGCGAACTGCTGCCGCCGGAAGACGGCAAGTCGGGCGGCCAGCCCAACCAGCAGCCGGACAAGAATCCGAACCGGCCGGATCCGGACCAGAAGAACGACCAGGACGATTCGGACCGGCAGGACCAGCAGCAGGACCAGCAGGACCAGCAGCAGGAGCAGAAGGCCCAGGAACAGGACGATCCGAAGAACGACAAGGACGTCGAGGAGCTGCTGCGGAAGGCGAAGGAACGCTCGGACGAGCACGAGGCGGACAAGCGGGCGCGCGCCCGCCAGGTCCCGCCCTCGCCCAATGAACGCGACTGGTGACCGGGGAACATGGCGGATTGTGCTATAATGGACGTGATGAAGAGAATTGGATTTCTTTCCGCTTTGGGCGCGCTTCTGGTCGTGTCCGGATGCGCGACGTGGTCGTTTACCGTGTTGCGGACGCAGAAGTTCGTGGACGACAACAACAACTACGTGCTGGTCGATTACGGGCGCGACGAGAAGGGGCACGAATCGACGTTCCGGATCTCAAACGGCGCGCGGCTGCCGTTTCGCTCGAAGATGAAGGTGCGGGTTGAACTTCCCGACGGCAAGCGGTTCGTCGCCTACCAGCACATGTCCGCCACGGGGAATCTCTACAAGACGGACGACGGGCAATGGGAGTATTTCGAGGAGGGCGTCGCGTGTGTCGTGGCGGAAATGGCGCCCGACCGCAAGGGTTATTTGTGCCGATTCCAGGGCGTCCTCTGCGCGAGCGTGCGCAATCCTCTCAACGGGACGAAGGAAAGGATCCGCAGCGGGGCACCGCAGGGATTCGGCCGCGACTCGTCGGGACCGCGCACGGTGGAGGAGCGGAGCCGCTAGGATGCGGACGGAAACTGGCGAAGAGTGCCGGATGAAAGGCAAGATGGGCGTATTGGACAATATCAAGGTCGTGCTGGTGGGCACGCTGTATTCGGGCAATGTCGGGTCGGCGTGCCGCGCCATGGCGAACATGGGCTTTCGCCATCTCGTGCTGGCGGCGCCGAATATCCAGAACGGCTGGGACGAGGCGGAACGCCTGGCGGTCCACGCGACCGGCATCCTGAACGCGCGGAAGGAGTTCGGGACTTTTGAGGAGGCCGTCGCCGATTGCGTGGCCGTGGTGGGAACGACGGCCCGCGGCGGACTCTACCGCCAGCACGTCAAGGCGCCGCGCGACTGTGCCGCGGACATTCTGACGCTGGCCGAGACGGGTCCCGTGGCGCTTGTTTTCGGGCGCGAGGACAAGGGGCTGCTGAACGAGGAGGTCGCGCAGTGCACGCACCTCATCCGCATTCCCGTGGACGAGGGCTACACCTCGATCAACCTGTCGCAGGCCGTACTGATCACCTGCTACGAATTCTTCGTCGCGACGGGCGGCTACCAGCCGCCACGCGAAAAAGCGCCGCCGGCGCCGCAGGCGCAGAAGATGCAGCTGGTCAAGAACTGGCAGACCATGCTGCGGGACATCGGGTTCATGGACGAGAAGCAGACCGATCACATGATGCAGGGCATCCACCGCATCTTCTCGCGCGGCGTGCAGACGCGCGACGACGCCGCCATCATGCTTGGCGTGGCGCGCCAGGCGCTGTGGGCCCATCACAATCCTGCTCTGGAAGGGCGCAAGCCGTCAATCGGCTAGGGAAGCGCCGCTGACCGAGCCGCCGGAAAGCGAGAGGTTGGAACATGGTTGTTACGGAAATTCTGGAACGGAACGCGCGGCAATGGCCGGACGACGTGGCGCTGGTTGAAATCAATCCGCAGGAACTGGAGAAACGCCACACGACCTGGCGCGAGTATTCGCTGATCGAGAGTTCGCCGATCGAGAAGTTCCGCAGTGAAATCACCTGGGCGGAATTTGACGAAAAGGCCAATCGCTTCGCCAACTTCCTGTTGAGCCGCGGGTATACGAAGGGCGACAAGGTTGCCATTCTGCTGATGAACTGCCTGGAATGGCTGCCCATCTATTTCGGGGCCCTGAAGGCGGGCTGCCTGGCGGTGCCGCTGAACTTCCGCTACACGGCCGACGAGATCAAGTACTGCCTGGATCTGTCGGACTCCAGCGTCCTCGTCTTCGGGCCGGAGTTCACGGGGCGCATGGAGCAGATCTCGGACCGCATTCCGCGCGTGAAGACGCGCCTCTACGTGGGTGACGACTGCCCGAGCTTCGCGGAAAGCTACAACAAGCTGGTGAAGTACGCGTCCTCGCGTTCGCCGGGGCTGCACATCAAGGCCGAGGACGACGCGGCCATCTACTTTTCGAGCGGCACGACGGGATTCCCGAAGGCGATCGTCCTGCTGCACCGGTGCCTGGAGCATTCCTGCAAGGTCGAGCAGAACCACCATGGCCAAACGAAGGACGATGTCTTCCTCTGCATTCCGCCGCTCTACCACACGGGCGCGAAGATGCACTGGTTCGGCAGCTTTCTGGTGGGCGGCAAGTCGGTTCTGCTCAAGGGCGTGAAGCCCGAGTGGATCATCCGCTGCGTGAGCGAGGAGCGCTGCACGATCGTGTGGCTGCTGGTGCCGTGGGCGCAGGACATTCTGGACGCGATCGACTGCGGCGAGGTCAAGCTGTCCGACTACCGGCTGGACCAGTGTCGCCTGATGCACATTGGCGCGCAGCCCGTGCCGCCGGCGCTCATCAGGCGCTGGAAGCAGGTCTTTCCCCGCCACGACTACGACACGAACTACGGCCTGTCGGAGTCGACGGGGCCGGGCGCCGTGCACCTGGGCGTGGAGAACGTCGAGCACGTCGGCGCCATCGGCGTGCCGGGCTACGGCTGGGAGGCGAAGATCGTCAGGCCGGACTTTACGGACGTCGGGCCGGGCGAGGTGGGCGAACTGGCGCTGCGCGGCCCGGGCGTGATGAAGGAGTACTACCACAACCGGGAGGCCACGGCGGAAATCCTCAAGCCGGACGGGTGGCTTCTGACGGGCGACATGGCCGAGTACAAGGACGGCTTCATCTATCTCGTGGACCGCGCGAAGGACGTGATCATCACGGGCGGCGAAAATCTCTACCCCGTGCAGATCGAGGACTTTCTCCGCGCGCATGCCGCCATCAAGGACGTCGCCGTCATCGGGCTGCCCGATGCGCGTCTCGGCGAGATCGCGGCCGCCATCGTCGAGGTGAAGGAGGGCCAGACCCTGACGGAGGCGCAGATCGGCGACTTCTGCCTGGAATTGCCGCGCTACAAGCGTCCGCGCAAGATCATCTTCGCGTCCGTGCCGCGCAATCCGACCGGCAAGATCGAAAAGCCCAAACTGCGCAAGATGTACGGGGCCGACGCGCTGGTGGCGCAGCAGAACGGATTGGGATGAACGACGTCACGAGAAAATACCCCTATTTTGCGTGCCCCTACTCGCGTTCGCTGGCCGAGAGGAGCGCGGCTTTCCGGGTCCAGGTCGAGCCGGACGTCCGCGAACTGGTGGACGAGGACGCGTTCGGCGCGGATCCGTTCGGCGAGGACGAGGAGGCGTCGGGCTGCTATGGGCTGAAACAGCGCTTCCCCGATCGCGTGCTGCTGATGACGTCCAATGCCTGTTTCATGAACTGCCGGCACTGCACGCGCAAGGGCCTTCTGCAGCATGCGGAAGTCATCCGCACGGACGAGGAGCTGGCAACATGCGTGGCCTACGTGCAGGAACGGCCGCTCGTGCGCGACGTTCTGCTTTCGGGGGGCGATCCGCTCGTCCTTCCGGACGGCGAGGTCATGCGGTTTGTCCATGCGTTTGCGGATTTGCCGCAGATCGACGTCGTCCGGGTCTGCACGCGTGCGCCGTGCGTGAATCCCGCGCGGGTGACCGGGGAGCTGGCGGCGCTGCTGGGCAGTTCGGGGAAAGTCTGGGTGAACACCCAGTTCAACCACGCGGACGAATTGACGCCCGAGGCGATCCGGGCCTGCGAGAACCTTGTGCGCGCGGGGCTTCCCGTGTCCTGCCAGACGGTTCTCCTCGCGGGGGTCAACGATTCGGCGGAGGCTCTGCTGGATTTGTTCCGCGCGCTTCAGCGCGCGCGCGTGCGCCCGTATTACGTGTTCCAGTGCGATCCGGTCGCCGGCGTTTCGCATTTCCGCGTGCCGCTTGAAAAGGCGCGGAAGATCGAACGCGAATGCGCGGCACGGATTGGCGGGCTGGGTCTGCCGCGCTTTGTGGCCGATCTGCCGGGCGCCGCTTTCAAGACGCCGATTTCGGAACTTTGAACATGCCGCGGCCTGTCCCCAAGACGTCGATTACCCTCCTGAACGCGTTGAAGGCCGATTCGGGAAGTGCGCGCTGGGCGGAGTTCCTGCGGGTCTACGAAACGCCGATGCGGGCGTTCCTGGCGGCACGCTATCCGACGGTCGACGCGGACGACGTTCTGCAGGAAGCCCTGCTGGCCCTGATGAAATGCCTGCCCGACTACCACTACGCGCCGGACGAGAAGGGATGTTTCCACAATTACCTGATGGGGATTCTCAAGTTCAAGGCGCTCGACGCCATCCGGAAGAACGAGCGGAAACAGGCGACGCTGGCGGGCCTGAGGAACGGCGCGGCCCCGGCGGCGCCTTCGGCGGACGATGCGGAACTGGAAGAGTGGAAGAACCACGTGATGGAAGCGGCGCTGCAGCAGGTCCTGTCCGACGCGTCCATCGATTCGCGGAAACGCGAGATCTTCCGCGCGGTGGCGCTCGACCGCGAACGCCCCGAAGCGGTCGCCCGGCGCTACGGCACTACGCGCGGCAACGTCGACGTGATCAAAAACCGAATCGTCAGGCGCCTTCATGAAATCGCCGTCGCGCTGATGGAGGCGGCCGACCGCTAGGCGAACCGGAACCTAGAGCGTTTTGAGCAGCGTCTGGGCGCGCGAGTTGCCCTTGTCGGCCGCGCGCCGGAGCCAGTGGGCGGCGAGAACGGGGTCGGGCGGAACGCCCGTGCCGGTGAGGTAGCATTCGCCCAGCAGCGCCTGGGCGGCGGCATGGCCGCTCCGGGCGGCCCGTCCGATCCAGTGGATGGCCTTGGCGGCATCCCGGGCGACGCCGTATCCGTTGAGCTGGCAGTAGCCGAGGTCGGTCATGGCCGACAGGTTTCCGCCTTCGGCGGCGAGGATGTACCAGCGAACCGCCTGGGCGTAGTCCTTGGCGCATCCGTAGCCGTTGAAATAGCAATGTCCAAGAGAGGCCTGGGCGCCCGCGCAATTCAAGTTGGCGGCGGTCATGTACCATTCGAAGGCGCGCGAAAGGTCCTTCTTGACGCCGCGCCCGTAGAAGTGCGCTTCGGCGATGCGGCACTGGGCCTCCACGTTGCCCTGCTGGGCGAGCGGGAGCATTCGGACGAAATAATCGGCGTCCGTTTCCCGGTCGCCTTTTGCCAGCGAGGCCGTTGCCTCCGGAATGGCGGGAGGGGGAGATGGCGGGTCTGGCGGCGGCCCGGCAGACGGGAGCGAGAGCAGAAACGCCAGGATGCCGATGCCGAGAAGACCCGCCAGGACGCCGAGCTGGCAGGGAAGATTGCGGCGGGCGACGGCGGCGGCAAAGGCTTCGGCCGAAGGATGGCGTTCGGCGGCTTCGTCGTGGGTGGCCCGGCGGATGACGACGCGCCAGGCGTGGGGCGGGCGCCCTCTGAAACAGGCGCGCGCCAGCTTGCCGAGCGAATAGATGTCGTTCGAAATGGAGCATTGCCCTCCCAGTAGCTGCTCCGGCGCCGCATAGCCGACCGTGCCCACGCCAACGGGACGTCCGTCGATCATGGAGACCTTGCGGAACGGCTCGACGGGCGAAACGTCATCGAGGGACTTGATGAGGCCGAGGTCGATCAGAACGGGGGAGCCGTCCTTCCGCAGCATGATGTTGGCGGGCTTGAGGTCGCGATGCACGTAGCCGTTGGCGTGAAGCTGGCCGACGGCATGGGCGACGCCGATCATGAAAGAGGCGATCCGGCGACGCGGGAGCGGCAGTTCGACCGGAAGCAGGAACTCCATGATGTAGTAGGGTCGTCCGTTGAACGAGCCGGACGCATAGAACCTCGGCAGGCCCTGGAAACCGGGGGCAAGCCGGCGCAGCGCACGCTCCTCGATGTGGAATCGTTCGCGGAGGCCGTCTTTCTCCTCCGCCAGAAGCTTGAGCGCGGCTTCGGTCCCGTTGCGGTGGACGATGCGGTAGACCTCTCCCGAAAGCCCACTGCCGAGAAAGGCTTCGATCTGCCAATCTCCCACGCGCGTTCCCGGAACAAGCCGTCCCCGTGGCGCACCGTCGGCGCGCCGCCTGTCAAGCCATGTCAAGGTGCAGTCTAAACCGAAATTCACCGGGAAAGTCTACCAACTCTTCCCGGAATCGGCAAGAGGCCTGAGTGATTAGTGGTCAGTGGGAACGACCACCGCGCATTATTGCTTCGGCAACTAAGTGTTGTGATTCGAGCCACAAAGTTCGTAAAGATTGCAAACGCTCTCTTTCTTTGCGTCCCTTGCGTTCTTTGCGGCTAAAAAACATCCACCTGATTCACTTGGCCGCATCGAAAATATTCGGCCACCAGGTGTAAGAAAGGATGTTGGCCCGCGAATAGGAAGTGGAGACGATGAGTTTAACGGAAAAGGACAGGACGAAAGATGAAAAAAATCACGATTGGGGTGGGATGGCTGATCCTTATGGGATGCCTTCTCCTGGCAGGACTGGCCGGAACGGCCCGGGCCGTCTGGCTGGAATTGCGGCTGGGCCGCCGCGCACCGGAATCCGCGGAGAGCCGGCGGGGAGCGGCGCAAGCTCCCGCGCCCGCCGTCGCCGGCGATGCATCCGGCGGCGCCCCGAAGGCGGCACAGGAGGCGAAGAAGCCCGTGCCGGACGAGGCGGCCAGACCCGCCAACCTCCGGGTCGAAACGGCGATGTATGACAAGACGCAGGACAAGGTGCGGCTGGAATTCAACGCCAGGCCCGACATGGATGTCCTGCGCAATTACGTGTCCGTCGGGCCGCTCCGTTCGGGCGTGGCGAATTTCAGCTTCGACATTCAATACGATTATGACTGGGAACGGCGCAGTCGGCGGTGCAGATACTGGGTGGACGTGGAAGGCGATTTCGCCTATCGCACGAACGTCGTGCTGCGGCTGCGGGAAGGTCTGCCGGCCGCCGGAGAGTTCCGGCTGGGCGCCCTTGAGGCCGAGAAGGTCCTGGTCTTCCGGCGCAGGGACGCGCCGCCGCGCGTGCAGTTTGCGACGCGGGGCCGCTATCTGCCGCCCTGTGGCGAAAGACTGCTGGCCGTCGATTCAATCAACGTCGCGAAAATCCGCCTCGGCGCGGCCGCGATTCCGCCGGCGAATATCGTCCAGTTGCTCGCGCGCGAGGAAGGCGTCTACAAAAAGATCTGGCAGGACATGAGTGCGGATTCGGAATGCACGGAAGATCTGGCCGGGAAATTGAGGGAATGGGAGGTCAAGACGACCTGCGTCACGAACGAGCATTGCATTACGCCGTGCCGGCTGCGGACCCTTCCGGAGGCGTCTTCCAACGGCGTCTTTCTGGTCATGGCACGGTCGGGCGACAGCGAACGGAAGGAGTGGTTCTTGGACGAGGAGTGGAATCCGAATCGCTATCGCCTTGTCTGCGTGACGGACATGGGACTGACCGTCCGGCAGAACGGTTCGCAACTGCTGGTCTGGACGACTTCGCTGGCGACGGGCCGTCCGGTCACGAACGGCGTGATCGACGTCTATGCGTCGAACAACCGGAGAATCGGCACGGGCGCGATCGACGGCCGGGGGCTTTGCGCCATCGCGTGCGAGAAGGACGAGACGCCTTTCGCCGTCATTGCGCGCGCGGCGGACGGGACGGACACGTCGTTTCTCTGTCTGAAGGACCGCCTGTCGCTGGAGGAGAGGCAGCTGCCGGATGGCGTGCGCGAACCGTATCTGGCGGCGAATGAACTGACGGCGTTCGTGTGGACCGAACGGAAGATCTATCGCCACGGGGAACCGATCTTCATGCACGCCATCCTGCGGAACGGGACGTTCGCCGCGCCGCGCCCCCTGCCGGTCGAGGCCCGGCTGGTCGATCCGAGCGGAAAGGTGGTCGGAAACAAGTCGCTGGTGAGCGATGCGGAAGGCGCCGTCTGGTTCGACGGGTTTGCGGTGGCGGCCGAACGGCCGAGCGGAATGTGGCGGGTTGAAGTCTGCACGCCGGGGAAAGACGGGAAGGTCCTGGGCCAGCAGAAGGTGAGCGTGGAGGAATTCGTCCCGCCGCAGATTCGCGTGACCGTCGTGCCCAAGGTGGACTGTCCCACCAACATCACGTTCGACGTGACCGCGGAACATCTGTTTGGCGGACCGGCGAAGAATCTGGCCTGCCATGGAATCGTTCTCTTCGAGGATGTGCCGTTCAGTCCGGTCGGGTGGACGAACTGGAGTTTCGGCGATGAAACCAAGGGCCTGAATCCGAGCTGCCGCCGATTGGAGGAAACCCGGCTGGACGGCAATGGCCACGCCGCGTTCCAGGCGCCGCTTCTGGCCGAGAGCGGTTCCCCCAAGGCCGCCGTTCGCGTGACGGGCCAGGGCATCGTGACAACGGCCGGCGGCCGGTCGGCGTGCGCGCAGGCAACGGACGTCCTCCACTGCCATCCCTTCTACGTCGGCACGGATCTGGCGGCCAATGTCCGGATCCGGCAGACGGGCCATCCGGTTGTCCGCGTGGCCTGCGTGAAACCGGACGGCACGCGACTGCCCGAAAGCCGCCGGCTCAAGGTCGAATTCGAACGCGTTGAATCCGTCTACAGCTGCCGGGAGAAGGATCGCAACTGGGTGGGCTGGGAATGCGAACGCGTGTTCATCCCCTGTCCCGTCGCGACGAAGGAGATCGAAACGAAAGCCGACGCGGACGTCGAATTGGCCATTCCCTTCCGCCGGATGGGCGACTACCGGCTGCGGTTGACGGACGAACGGGCGGGCGTGACGTTCGCGAAGACGTTCTGGCTCGGCGACTGCGGCGACAACGAGATCCGCGCGCCCCTGGCGAATCCCGCGAACGTGACGCTCTCGACCGACAAGGCGATCTACCGCCCCGGAGAACGGCCGCGCCTCCTTGTCAAGGCCCCGTTTGCGGGCTGGGCGCTCCTGACGCTGATGCGGGAAAAGGTCCTTTCCACGAAGGTCTTCCGGCTTTCGGGGGCGACGGCGGAACTGGTCCTCGATCCCGTGGACGGCGACTGGACGCCGAATGTCGACGTCGCCCTGAACGTCGTGCAAACGGCGGAAAACGGCGGCTACGGCCAGACGGCCCGCGCGCATGGCAGAACCTCGATTGCCATTCGCCGTCCCGAAAACGAACTGCCGGTCACGGTGGCAACGTCCTACGCGTACGCGGGCTCGGGCCCCGGCATCCTCAAAGTCGACGTGTCGGCGTGCGGGCCGGCGGCGACCGGAACCACTGCGGTGGTGACGCTGGTCGACGAAGGCATCCATTCGCTCACGAAATGGACGACGCCCGCGCCGGTCGAACATTTCGCCCGCCTGCGTTCGGGACGGCTTCCGCTTTTCGACCTGTTCGACAATCTCCTTCCCGTCTGGGACGGCGATCCGGCGAAAATCTGCGGCGTGAAGACCGGCGGCGGCGGCGAACTTGAGATGCTGGGGCGGATGAGTCCGATCCGTTCGCGCCGCTTCCGGTCGTTGGCGCTGTGGCAGACCGCCGTTCCCTTGACGGACGGACGGGGTTCCGCGACTTTCGCCCTGCCGGAATTCTCGGGCGCCGTGCGCGTGACGGCCGTGGCGTATGCCGCGCGGGCGGTCGGTGCCGGGGATGCGCGGCAGAAAATCGCCCCCAAGCTCGTCATGGAACCCGATCTGCCCCGGTTCGCGGCGCCCGCCGACCGGTTTGCCGCAACCCTGTCGCTGTTCAACCGGAGCGGTTCGGCGGGCGACGTCGCCTGGACCGTGGAACAGCGGATCGAGGGACGGCCGCCGGCGGTTGTGGCGACCGGGCGGGCGGCTCTGGCCGAGGCCGCATCGACCAACTTGTCCGTTGACGTCGCGGTCCCGGATCGGACCGGAACGCTGAATCTGGTCTTCGCCGCCGAAGGCTTCGGCGAGCGCCATGCCCAGACGATCGAACTGCCGATTCGCCCGGCCGTGGCGGCGCGCGAGACGTCCCGCACGATCATGCTCGCGCCCGGCGAGACGAAGACCTTCACGGTCGCCGCCGGCGGTTCGTCTCCGGAATCGACCGTGCGAACCTTCACGATGTACGGGAACCGGCTGGGCGAACTCGTGGGCGCGCTGGAATTTCTGGCGAATTATCCGCACGGATGTCTGGAGCAGACGGCGTCGCAGATCTTCCCGCTGGTGGCCGCCGGCGGCTTCCTGAACCAGCTGCAGGTGACGGCGGAGCCGCTGTCGAACCGGACGGCCTACGTGGAGGCGGGATTGCGCCGGGTTCAGAGCATGATCCGCGCCAACGATTTCACCATGTGGCCGGACACCGACTATCCGCCCTGGGATCGGGAGGTTTCGCTCTACGCCGCCCATTTCCTCCTTGCGGCGGAGAAGAACGGCCATGCGTTGAACCCGGTCTGCCGCCGGCGGGTTGGCGAGTTTCTGCGGAAATGGGTTTTCGAGAAGGAGCCGGCCGTGAAAGCGTACGCGTGCCAGATCCTCGCGCTGGCGGGTACGCCCATGACGGACCAGATGTTGACCCTCTACGACGGCCGGGCGAAATTGGCCGTGCTGTCCCGTGTCCGGCTCGCGCGCGCCTTTGCGCTGGCGGGCGATCGCGTCCGTGCGCGGGAACTGGTGGCGCACGGCGTTGCCCGGCCGGATTCGGTCGTCGAGGCGGCGTTCACGATTCTGGCGCTGCTGGAGCTGAATCCGCAGGACGAACGCCTGGGGGTGCTGGTGGCCTACCTTGAAGAGAAACGGGTGCCAAGCCGATACGACTGGGGCACGACGCGCGAGAACGCCCATGCCCTTCTGGCCCTCGGGGCGTATTACCGCCACCATCCGCCCGCGGGAGGGAAGCCGCAGCTGGCGCTGGTCCGCGCCGGCGGAACGGAACGGATTCTCGTGGAGAAGAAGCCGGAGATCGTCAGGGGCGCGGAACCGGTCCGCGTCGAGAACCGCGGCGCCGGAACGGCCTGGCTCGCGTGGCGGGAAATCGGCATCCCGGCCGTGGCGTCCGTCACCAACGAATCGCGCACGATTGCGGTGACGCGGACGATTCGGAACGCGCAGGGGAAGCCGATCGGGCGAGACGCCGTTCGCCGCGGCGATTGGCTGACGGTGGACCTGGAATTGAAAAGCGAGACGCCGCAGACGTTCTCGGATCTGGTCGTCGTCGATCTCTTTCCCGCCGCGTTCGAGCCGGATTGCGGCGAGATGCGCCCGGCCGCGACCGGGAATCCGGACGCGAAGCGGATCGACTGGGTCATGCGCGCGGACGCGCGGGACGATCGCATGCTGGTTTTCTCCAAGCGATTCAAGCTGGAACGGGGACAGAGCGTGCGTTTCCGCTATCTCCTCCATGCCGTGACGCCGGGTCGATTCACGCTGCCGGGACCTTCGGTCGAGGCGATGTACGCGCCGGACGTCTATTCCACGTGCGCGCCGGACCAGTTGCAGGTCCTTCCGTGAAGCGGCCGTGAAGACGTCTGCCAAAATAGGCGCGGCGCTTCTGGGCGCGCTCGGCCTCGGCCTTCTGCTGGGACTCGGCGTCCTCTGGACGGTCGTCGATTGGACGCCGGCGGGATCGGACGTCTATCCCGGCGGCGTCGTCCTCCGGGATGCCGCGGGACGCGTCTTGCGCGTCTCCCTTGGCGCGAACGACGTCGACTGCCGGCCCTGCTACACGGCCCGGAAGGAGGACTGGATTGTCAAGGCGCTGGTGGCCGCCGAGGACGGCTCGTTCTGGACGCACGGGGGGGTGCGTCCGTTGAGCGTCCTGCGGGCGGCCCTGCAGAACGTCGGGACGGGGCGGCGCGTATCGGGCGCGTCGACAATCAGCATGCAAACGGTCCGGCTGATCTCTCCGCATCCGAAGTCGTTGAAGTGGAAAATCATCGAGGCGGTCAAAGCCGTGAAGATGGAAATGCGCAAGGACAAGATCTGGATTCTTTCCCAGTACCTGAATCGCGCGCCTTTCGGGTCCAATTTCGTCGGCATCGAGGCGGCCGCCCACGGGTGGTTCGGGAAGGAGGTGGCGGATCTGGGACTGGGCGAAGCGGCGCTTCTGGCGGGCATGGTCCAGGCGCCAAGCCGGTTCCGGCCCGACCGGGGTTTGAAGAAGGCCCTGAAACGGCGCGACTATGTGCTGTCCCGGATGGAGAAGATGGGCATGATCACGGCGGAACAGCGCCAGGGGGCCGCGTCCGTCATCCCGACCGTCCGGCGCGCGCCGCGCCCCTTCAAGACGCCGTATTTCTGCGACTGGGTCCTCAAACGGCTGGACCGGGACGGGCCGCGCGGCGGCGGCGACCATGTCACGACGCTTGACGCCGACATCCAGCAGATGGTCGAGAATGCGCTCGACGAGGCGGCCCGCGAGGGCCGTTGGAACATGGCGGCCGTCGTGATGCGGGTTGACAGCGGGGCGGTCGTGGCGATGGACTGCAGCGGCGACTATTTCGACCCGGCCAGCGGACAGGTCAACACGGCCGTGGCGTTTCGCCCGGCCGGCTCGACGCTGAAGCCGTTTCTGATGGCGCTGGCGATGGACATGGGGTGCGTGACGCCCGAAGAGCGCGTGGCCGATCTGCCGGAGAACTTCAAAGGCTACCGCCCCGCCAATTTCGATGGCCGGTATCGGGGGGTGACGACGGCGCGGGACGCGCTCGTCCTGTCCCTGAACCTTCCGTTCATCCAGCTGCTGCGGCGGACGGGACTGGGGACTTTCGGCAACTGCCTTCGCAGTCTCGGGCTGTCCCGGCTCGATGCGCCGGAGGAGACGTTCGGCCTGGGAATGGCGATTGGCAATGTCGACGTGACGCTCGTGGAACTCGTCTCCGCCTACGCGGCGCTGGCGAGAGGCGGAATCTATCGGGACGCGCAGGTCCTCCAGGCGGCGGCGGAAACGGAAGGCCGGCCGGGGACGAGAGTCTTTTCGGACGGCGCCGCCTATCTCGTCTCCGATATGCTGTCGGGCGAGGAGCGGAGTACGGCTTCGCTTGGCCACATGGCGGATGTCGCCTGCGCCAGGTTCGCCTGGAAGACGGGAACGAGTTCGGCCTGCCGGGACGCCTGGACGGTGGCGTGGAACCCGGAGTACGTGGTGGGCGTCTGGTGCGGCCATCTCGCGGGCAGGTTCGGCGACAAGTCGGTTGTCGGCGTGCGTGCGGCCGCCCCCGTTGCCTGGAAGATCGCGCGGGGCCTCTACCCGCGCCCGAAAGGCCCGTGGTTTGTCGAACCGGAAACGGTCGTGCGGCGGACGATCTGTTCGTTGAGCGGACAGCCCGCGCACGCGGATTGCCCGAAGACGGAGACGGGCCGCGCAATCGAAGGACGGAGTTCGCCGGCGCTTTGTCCGCTCCACGGGCGGGACGCCGAAGGCCGCCCGACGGTCCGGAACGACCTGTCCGCGGCGGCTTCTCCGGGGCTGATCGGAAAGGCGGAAGGCCTGTCGATCTCCAAGCCGGAGAACGACGCGACGTTCTGCCTTGTCCCGGGATTGCGGCAGCAGCGGATCGCATGCCAGGTCGTGGGCAACGCCGGGACGGAACGTCTGTGGTGGTTCGTCGATGGCGTGCCGTCGGGCGAAACGAAGGGCTTGGACGCGTTTCTCTGGTCGCCCGAAATCGGCACGCACGTCATCACGTGCGCGACCGCCGAGGGCGCCGGCTCGTCCGTCCGCGTCCACGTCCGGAAATAGGCGCGCGCCCCTGGGGCGAAAGCTGCCCCGCAAGGGGCGTGCTGTCTTCGCCGTGCGCCGCCGCAATAGAGATGCCGCAATGAAAGAGAGTGAATCAGTTGGATATTTTTTAGCCGCAAAGAACGCAAAGGACGCAAAGAAAGAGGGCAGTTGGAATCTTTGCGGCTCGAATCACATTTAATGGGCAGTGTCCGTTTGCGCCGTCGCCTTTCCCAGATCCGCGTCCGCGCCGGAAAATAGGCGGTTCGGGGCCGGTCCTGGGGGGCGGTCCGGGGGCCGGCCGAAATTTTTTCGGAAATCTTCTCGGACCCCCTTGCGCGCGCCTCCGGCGTGTGGTATACTACGCATCCGTTCGCCACCCCTCCGGGAAGCCGCGGGGGCGCGAGTCGATCCTTGAACGAGACGAGAGTGCTGAAGAGCGCGGACCCGCACGGCGGCCCACCACGGTGGGCCCCCGGAGGGGACGCGGAACACAAAGACGGAAGAGACTGGATTTGTGTGGTGCCCGGAGGCCCCCCCTGGGGGTCTCCAGGAGAGAATCGTGTTTTTCTTTTTCTGAGAGTTTGATTCTGGCTCAGAACGAACGCTGGTAGCGTGGATTAGGCATGCAAGTCGGACGGGATCCGCCCCGTAGCAATATGGGGCGGTGAGAGTGGCGGAAGGGCGAGTAACACGTGGGCAACCTGTCCCGGAGACGGGGAAAACCGCTGGAAACGGCGGCTAATACCGGATGCGGCGCGCGACCGGCATCGGACGCGCGCCAAAGGGGGCCGCAAGGCTCCCGCTCGGGGAGGGGCCCGCGCACCATCGGCTCGTTGGCGGGGTAACGGCCCACCAAGGCCCACGGTTAGCTGGTCTGAGAGGATGGCCAGCCGCACTGGGACTGAGATACTGCCCAGACTCCTACGGGAGGCTGCAGTCGAGGATCATTTGCAATGGGGGAAACCCTGACAATGCGACGCTGCGTGGAGGACGACGGCCTTCGGGCTGTAAACTCCTGTCATGCGGGAACAGGCGAGGACGCCCAACACGCGTCCCAGTTGAGTGTACCGCAAGAGGAAGCGACGGCTAACTCTGTGCCAGCAGCCGCGGTAATACAGAGGTCGCGAGCGTTGTTCGGATTTACTGGGCGTAAAGGGCGCGTAGGCGGCCCCGTGTGTCGGATGTGAAAGCTCCGGGCTCAACCCGGAAAGTGCGTCCGAGACTGCTCGGCTGGAGGCCGGGAGGGGGAATCGGAATGCAGGGTGTAGCGGTGAAATGCGTTGATATCCTGCAGAACACCGGAGGCGAAGGCGGATTCCTGGTACGTATCTGACGCTGAGGCGCGAAAGTCGGGGGAGCAAACAGGATTAGATACCCTGGTAGTCCCGACCTTAAACGGTGCATACTCGCGGTTGGGGGATTTCACCCCTCCAGTCGCTCAGCTAACGCGTTAAGTATGCCGCCTGGGGAGTACGGCCGCAAGGCTAAAACTCAAAGAAATTGACGGGGGCCCGCACAAGCAGAGGAGCATGTGGCTTAATTCGATGCAACGCGAAGAACCTTACCTGGGCTTGACATCGTGGGCGATGGTCCTGGAAACAGGGCCGGAGGCCATCCCACAGACAGGTGCTGCATGGCTGTCGTCAGTTCGTGCCGTGAGGTGTTTGGTTAAGTC
>JBJEWF010000099.1:0-9065 GCA_051884915.1 Kiritimatiellia bacterium | reverse complement strand
CCACCGGGCCGAGAATGCCGCTCGGCAGCAGTTCGTCGTTCTTGTCCCAGTGCTTCCAGGTCGTGAACGTGCAGCGGCCGGTCGGCGATTTCTTCCCTTCCTTGACCCACTGCGGGATTTCCTTCACGCCGATTTCCTTCACGCCTTCCCGCACCGTGCCGCGCCACGTGCAGTCCTCCTCGAACTGGCGGTCGTCGCCGATGAGGCGGTTCGCCCAGAGGTTGGCCACGCGGATGGACAGCCGGATCGGCTCGCCCGGCTTCACGGCGTCCGTGATGTCCAGGCGGAACGGAGGCTTCCAGAGGACGGGGAACGTCTTGCCGTTGACCGTGACCTCCGCAAAGTCCTTCACGATGCCGAGGTCGAGGCTCAGGCGGGCGCCGGCCGGCAGCGCCGGGGCGTCCAGCGTCTTCTCGTAGGTCGCGATGCCGGAGAAATGGCGGATGCCCTCGTGCCGGTTCTCGGACCACGACGTCAGCCGGTCGAAAACCGCCTTTTCGTCCGCCCCCCGGGCGAGCTTGTTCGGCAGGAAGCCATTCGGGAAGAACACCGTCCAGGCGCCCGCCACGGGAATCGCCGCCGGCGGCTCCGCCGTCAGCGTCCTCACCGTGCCGTCCGCGCCCGTCAGCTTCGCGGTCAACGGCTGGCCGGCGTAGAGCACGCCATTCCGCCATTCGCAATCCGGCGGCGGCACGGCCTTCGCCGCACTCGCCGGGATGGTGAGCATCTGGTTCTCGCCAACCTGCAGTTTCCGCTCCACGCCGTCGTAGACGTAGGTGAGATAGAGTTTCTTGACCATGAGGTAGATCGGGTCGCATCCCGCGAGGCCGTTGTCGATCCGCACGGAAATCCTACCGTCCTTCACCATCCCGCCGAGTTTCGCCGTCACGTCGACGAAGTGGTCCTCGGCCGTTTTCCAGGCCGGGTCGATCACGCCATACCAGGCGGAGAGGAGTTTCGCGTCCTTCGGCAGCGTGTACGTGGCGTACTCCTTCACGCAGTCGCGCTTCCGCACGCCGTCCAGCGTGTAGACGACTTCAAGCGCCTTGTGCCGCATGCTCGCGGGATCGCCGCCCATCGACGCGTTGTCGGCGCGGATCGGCACGCCCGGCTTGAGAATGCGCGAGACGTCCGCGCAGTCCGGCCGCTCCTGCACGGCGGGAACGCCGTACAGCGCCTTCTTGATCACGAGCTCGTGCTTCACCGGATCGGCCAGGACGGGATCGGGCCGACGGTTCGCGACGACTTCGCAGGCGACGAAGCCGGGCCGGGTCGCTCCCGACGCAACCGGCGTGCGGAAGACCACGAACTTGGAGCCGCAAATCGCATACGGCACCGTCACGTAGGTGCGTCCCCCCTCTTCGCGCCAGACGTCGGCCGGCGCGCAGACGCCCGTTTCGGCGTCCCAGAGTTCGGGCACGCGCCCCGTCTGGCGGAACGACAGCTCGGCGGTCGTCTCCAGGCGGTTGGGCATCGCCGTGAAATACCAGTCGGCCGTCGCGTCGCGGCGGTGCAGCCACTCGATGCGCTTCACGTCCTTCGCGCCGTTCGACTCGACGCGGACATCCGGCGCGAGGCCGATTTTCGCCAGCGCCTCCGTCGGCGTGCAGGCGAGGACGCCTTTCGCCCACAGCTCGTCCGCCAGCCGCCGCACCGTCGCGTCGCCGTCCGCGCCGCACCGGAGACCCGGCGCCCGCACGGGCTTTTTCGGCCAGACGACCGTCGCGCCCGCGTCGCGCAGCCTGATCACGCACGCGAGCATTTTCGGGGAGACCGCCTCCATCGGCGGCAGCGCGAGCAGCCGATACTTCACGCCGCCCGGCACCACCACGCAGCCATCCTGGACGGTGAGCGCGTACATCGCGTCCGTCGGGCACACGTCCTTGTCGTACCCCGCCGGCAGATTGTAGAACGCGGTGCTTCCCGCGCCGTCCGTGTTGCCGCCCTGGTTCGGCGCCTGCTCGCCCGCGAAGAACAGCACGTCCGCGCAGAAGGTCCCCTCCTGCAGCAGATGCTGGCAGCGCGCCTGGTAGCGGAACCACGGCTTCGAGAAGTCCCACCAGGTCTGCGTGCGGTCGAGGTGCATGCCCCAGCGTCCCATCGTCATGCCGGGCAGATACTTGTCATCCGCCCACGGCTGGTGCGTGAAGCGGTGGTAGATGATGCGGTTCACGCCATTGGCGAAAGCGCTGTCGCCCTGCGCCTTGATGGCGAACGGCGTCGTCATCCAGCGCCCCGACCCGGGGCCCGGCGACGCCGTGAAGGACTCCGTGCCGCAGAACTTCTTGCCCCACACGTGCGCGATGTACGACACGAACTTCGAGTTGCCGCTGCCCAGGCCGTAGGGATCGCTCGCATGGCTCCAGAACTCGCCCATCGGGATGTCGCAGTACTGGCCGTACTGGAGATTGTCCGACGGACAGTTGCCGTACGGCTCGATCGAGCACTGAAGCCCGTATTCGTGGCACTTCTTCGTGAGCGCGTTCGCGTAGTTCTCCGCGAAAAGGTCCGCCACCACGCGGCGGAAGTCCTCCAGGAAGCGCTCCGTCGTCTCGACGCCGTCCACGATGTAGCCCGCGAAGGCCGGCATGAACGGGCGGATCGAGTAGCCGCAGCGGCTCAGGAACTCCTCCTCCATCTTCTGCGTCCAGTTCTGCGAACCGACTTCGTAGGAGTCGACGAGGATGTTGTTGAAGCCGGCCGGCACGTTGCCCGCCAGCGGCCCCAGCGTCTTGCAGAGGCGCGAGACGTACTGCTCGAAGTGGAAGTTCATGGCCTCGGCGGAGAGTTTGTCCACCTCCAGCCCGCGGCCATGGTCGGAGGCCGGATGGTTGCAGCGGCCGTTGCAGCGGTAGCCGATGCGCAGAATCGTCCACTCGCCCGCCGGGACGTCCCACGTCAGCGTGCCGTCCGCCCGCAGGTTCGCGGTCAGATCGCGCACGGCGGATTTCGGCACGATCTGGTCGGCCGTCGCCGCCATCGTGTCGCAGGACACTTCCTGGCGCATGCCGAACGTCTTGGCGCGCAGGTTCGCGAGCTGAATGCGCATCTCGGGATGCGCCTCGGCCAGCGTCGTCTTCACACTGCGCGAAACCACTTTCGCCCGCAGGGCCCGCATCGTCATTTTCCGGGGCAGGGCGTGGAAGCGGAGCGACGTGTCGGTGCTGCCGGACCGCGCGAGCGGAATGCGGAACGTCTCCAGCGGCTTGAACGCATGGCCGTCTTCCGAGATCTCGACCGAGATGTTCGCGTCCGCGCTCCACGTATGGCGGTAGGAGAGGCGGAAGGAGAAGCCCGCGATTTCGAACGGGCGGTCGGAGGCGAAGGCGAAGCCGTCCGTCTCGACCGTCGTCTTGACGCCGTCGAACTTCACCTTCTCGGCGGCCGGCGTGGGGAACGCGAAGACGCCGACGTCGGCGTAGAACCCGTGGTCGTTCGTCTCGCGCTCGAGCGTGGCGGAGAACCGGGCCGGTCCCGACGCCGTCACCTTGCGGAACGTCAGCTCCTTCATGCCGTTGGCCGGCGGATTCCACGGGCCGCCGGAACTCGACCATCCCGAGCAGTTGGGAATGCAGATCTCAAGTCCCAGCCGCTTCGCCTCCGTCGCCGCGTGCTTGAACATCTCGAACCACTCCGGCGAGTTGAAGTCGAGCCCGCCCGGCGGGATCTCGCATCCCGCGTCGAACATCTGCACGCCGCCGATGCCCACCTTGGCAAGCTCCTCGAAGTCGCGCGTGATGCCTTCCTTCGTGACATTGCCGTTCATCATGTGGAACCAGGTATGGGGCTTCGCCGCATCCGGCGGCGACTTGAACCCCTCCTCAAGTCCTGCGCAGACGGCGGCGCCCGCGAGCGCCGTCATCCAACAGAATACCATCGTCTTCATTTTTCCTTTGACTCCTTTCCCATTCCAAATCACTCGGCCGCCCCGGCGGCGACGTCCATCAGATAGACCTGGCGGCTGCCCTCGTGGACGCTCGTGAAGCCAATCTGCTTCCCGTCGTCGCGCCAGCGCGCGTGGAGGTCGCAGCGCCAGTAGGTCTGGCGATACGCCTCCGGCACGAAGAACGTGCCGATCGGCATCACCTGTTCGTCTTCAAGGCGCATCAGAATCCACGGCCGCTCGAAACTCCTGCTCCAGTACGTCTCGCCGCTCATGAACTTTCCGTCGGGCGAATAGAAGCAGTGCCAGTCGAGGTCGAAGGCGCCCTTGCCGAGGCGGCGCACCTTCTCCTCCTCGCCCACGGTGAACTCGACGGGACTCCAGGCGCCCGCCGTCCAGTGCGCGAACTTGTCGCCATTCCAGATCGCCGTCACGAGCATCCGGTGGCTGCCGTCCGGCGCCCAGTTGAAGTGCGAACCCGCCCAGCCGTCCTTGAAGCAGCGGCGGAGGTTCGTTCCGTCCCGGTCCACCGTGAAACTCGTCGTCTGCCAGATGGACGCCTTGCGGGTCGCCTTGTCGAACCAGTCCACGGAACGGGCGAGGAAGAAGATCTTCCTGCCGTCCCGGGAGATGGCCGTGTGGCAGTAGTAGGCGAGCGGCCGGCCGGGCTTGCCCTTCGCGGCGCGGGGCGGCGGCATCAGGGCGCGCCCCTGGGCGACCGAAAGGATCAGCTTCGACGCGCCCGTTTTGAGGTCCATCACCCACAGGCCGTCGTCCGCGGGCCATTCGACCTCTTCGAGCGGATCCTGCCCGGGCCCCGCGTAGCCGTAGTCGGGGCGCGTCAGCGACAGCCGCGCGTAGTTGATCGAGACGGCCCACGTCCTGTCCGCCGAGACCGCCGAGACGGGACGCGGCAGGATGCGCTCCGCCTTCGTCTTCCAGTTCAGCACCACCGTCACGAACGCCCCGTCGCGCAGATCGTTGAAGAGGATTTCGTCGTTGTCCAGCCAGTGGGCCATCGCGGCCTCCTGGAAGTTCCAGCACGCCGTCGTGGCGACCGGCACGAAGGCGTTGCCGTTCTGCAGGTCGACAAGGCCGACCGTGCAGCGCTCGCCCGCCTCGGGCAGACGCCCGTTGACGTCGGTTTCAAGCACCAGGACGTACCGGTTGTCGGGACTCCACGCGCTGATCGCGAAATAGTTCGCCAGCAGATGCTCGTGCGGTCCCCGCGTAATCGCGTATGGCTTCGAGATGACGGGGAACGGCGTGACGGCCGCCGCCGTCCAGGCCGCGACGCCCGCGAGCGCCGCGCCGGCCCGCGTGAACGTCCGCCGCGCCGACAGCGCGCGCGCGCTGAATGTCGTCCCGAAAAAACGCATGGCGTCCGGCCCGATCACCCCCGCCTTCAGGCTTCCCGCAATCCGGGCAGTTTCCAGCCCGCGCGGTACGCGCGCGTCAGGAACGCGCTCGCCTCGGCCGAATTCGGGAACGCCATCTTTTCGGCATCCCACTGGAGCGTCTGGCCCCACACGCGCTCCGCGACGTTGCCGCAGAGAATCGCCTCCATCATGTAGGTCGACCAGGCGAAGTCGCTGCGCGTCCCGCCGCCGTCGAGAATGGCGTTGAAGAAGTCGTGGAAGTGGCTGGGCACCCGCGGCAGCTTCGGCAGTTTCGGCGGCGTCGACCCGTTCTTCATCACGATCACCGGCACGCTGCTGCCGCCGTGCGGCGCGATGATCCACGCCTCGGCGCATTCAATGACCTTGCCTTCCAGCGGCAGTTTCCTGAGGGGCGTCCGCGCGGCCATTTCCTCGAACATCTTCGGCGGCAGGAACTCGGCCGGCGTGCCGGCGGCGGGATCGGAATGGCCGTCCAGCCACTCGACGCGGAACGGCTTCCCGCCGGTTCCCGGCACGCCCGGAAACTCCCAGGTGACGTGCGCGTAGAGCGGCCAGCACTGCTTGTAGATGGGGGCCGTACGCGCCAGCTCCTCGATGTCCGCGCGGACGCTGATCGGGGCGACACGCCCCATCTGCAATCCCTGCCAGAGCGAACTGAACAGATGGCAGCCGATATCGCCGATCCAGCCCGAACCGAAGTCCTTCCAGATCCGCCAGATGAGCGGGTGATAGACCTTTTCGGCGTAGGCGCGCATCGGGGCCGTCCCGATCCAGAGATCCCAGTTGAGCTTCCCGGGCACCGGAGCCGGAATCGGCGCCTCGCGCTTCCGGCGCGACATCCCGCTGCGCGTCGAGAACAGCCAGGCGTGCGTCACGGGTCCCAGGCTGCCGCCGCGCAGGATCTCGACCGTCAGCCGGTCGCCCAGAGACGCCGCGAACTGCGAACCGAGCTGCGTCACGACGCCGGCCTTCGCGGCCTCCTCCCGCATCAGACGGCACTCGGCCATTTCATGCGTCAGGGGTTTCTGGCAGTAGACGGCCTTGCCGCGCCGCATCGCGTTGACGCTGACGATCGCGTGGTTGTGGTCGGGAATCGACACGTTCACGGAATCGATCCGGTCGCCTTCGTTCGCGAGGAGTTCGCGCCAGTCGGCATAGACGCGCGCGTTCGGCAGCAGCTCGTGCGCACGGGCCAGATAGTCGGCGTCCACGTCGCACAGGGCCACGATGTCGGCGCGGCCATGCGACTTGAAGCTGTTCAGGTCCCCCCAGGCCATGTTGCCCGTGCCAATGCAGGCGTGGCACACGCGGCTATTCGGCGCGCGCGCGGAAACGATGGCGGGGAACCCCAGGGCCACGCCGGCCGCACCCGTGACGCCCGCCTTCAAAAAGGTCCGCCTTGGCATGTTCTTCATCTTCGATTCCTCCCATGTCCGACAACTGGTCTTTGTGCGGATTATAGCATAGGCCCCGACGTCCCGCAAGGTCGATGCGGCGCCGGGCGAAACTGGGTCTGAAACTGCCGCGTCTCACCCGGCTTCGCCCATGACGTCAACGACTTCGATTTTGACATCGGCCAATGAACCGTCAATGATTGGGCTGTCGGCGATGGCGCTATTGGCAAGTCCAACTGCCGCCAACAAGAAGAACGATGCCGCCAACTTGAGGCTGGTCAAGCCGTTCACGGATTCCGTGTCTTACGCAGCACTTTATGGATTGACGTCACGGCGCAAAGCCCATTCCTACGCCCGGCATGAGGTTAACCGTTGTGTCCGCCTCAAGATTCGGATCGTTTTCGTTCGAATTAAAGTACATTCCTTTGGCGTATATTCCGCTCTTGAGATTTATTGGCCCATATATCTTCGCGTAGTGCGCGGAAACCATATTTCCTTCATTATCGCACTTTGTGCGGGTTCGAACGACTATATACTCGTCATCGTCAAGCAGCTGCGTTGCATATCGCCCTTTGTCCTTCTTGCCCCACGAATCAAAATCAAGCCGCTTCATGTACACGGCATTTGTTTTTGCCACATAGTCCGAACGGAATCGCGTTCCCGTACATTTCGCCATGTAAAATCCATCGTGGACACTATTGGTGAACACAAGCGCACCATCAAGCGCTTTGTCCTTTGCAAAGTGTTCGTCAGAACATTCTACAATGAAATCCGTGACATCGCCTTTCCCGTCAGGCTTAACCCAATCGCCTTTTTCCATGTCGAATCCCCATGCACCAGAGGTGGCATTGTTCGGGTATCTTAACGGGTGATGGATTATTTGTCTCAAGACGCACATTGGGATGGGGTTCATAATTGGCTTAAGCCTCACGACAAGATTTGTCTCGAACTGCGTCTGATGAAGAGAAAATCCACTCCCCGCCCTCTCAAAGCCAATTCCGCCGCCAGTGCCATAATAGCCATTCGCGCCAACCGCGTATGAAAAATTCATCGACTTGCAGCGAAACACGACCCTCGCCTCTCCATTTGCGTCCGTAGTCCCATCAATTTCCATCATCTCATCACGCCCAAATCCTTCGCCGGGAACCCACTTCTTGAGCGTGGCGACTCTCACAGTTGCGTTGCTTATCGGGTTGCCGTCAAAGTCAACAACCTTGAAATTCGCGGTAGAATCGTGCTGGAACATCGCGGCGATTGCGTTGTTGCAAAACGTCGCCACAATCATCCCGACAAAAAGCAATGACATTCTCATCTGAGATTTCCCCTCTCGATTATTGACAGAAACACATCACGAACAGCTTGGTAAGGGCGATTCTTTATGTCGCTGTGCTGCCAAGTTTGGCTATGTCCAACCCCATAGAGACGTTCCCATGCGTTGAGTGATATTTCCGGCATGTTTTCGTTTCGGAATTCCCATGCCCCACTAGGATCAATCGCGTTCGCCCCCGCCGCGTAGGATTCGGCGGGGATGCCGTCGGCGAGCGCATGGATGCGAACGGCGGGATGTGTCGCAAGGAAAGAGCCATTTGTTCCGTAAAGCCCGCGCTCGTCGAACAAGCCAAAGAAAGAGTTTGTGCAAATCTGCGAGTCCGCCAATTCCGCCGCGTTCGTCGGGTTCATGTGGGAAAGCAGATTGTCATACGCGCTGTTGAACGACCACCCGGCCTCGTTGTTTCCCGGCAGGAGCATCGGCCATTGGCCTTTGCGCGATTCCTGATTGTACCATGCATAACTGCCCGAGAAAAGCGACTGCGCCGTTCCGTTCTTGATAAATCCAATCGCGTTTCCTGGTTGCAATGCATTGGTTGGCGTCACAAAGTCAAGGACACCGTTGTTGCGGTTTGTCGCCCCGATATAGGAAACGCCATGTCATCATGTTTAAGATGGTTGCGTCCCTTTGCCTTACCAGGAACGATCTTGTCAAATATTTTGCCGATGTAGAACGGCTTCCATTTTCTATCTGTCAGTTTCATTTGAACAAATCCTCCCTGCCCTGCATGACCATCGAGAACTCGAATTTGAGATAATCACCAATTGTCTTCAGGAAATCAGCCTCCGTCGGTATCTCATCATTGAAACTATAGAACGAATGGAGCCATTCGCCATCGGGTCCGACAGTTGTGCGGATTATAGCATAGGCCCCGACGTCCCGCAAGGTCGATGCGGCATTGGAGGTTTCCCAATTTTTTCTTGGCTGGCGAAGGGTTGCGGAGGCCTGCGCGGTTTTCCGCCGATTTTGGGGAAAGGGCGTCGCCTTTCAGGTTCGATTGCCCTCGGTGAGACCCTGCCTGTTTTCAGACAGGATCGACAGGATTGGTTTTTAGCCGC
>JBJEWF010000098.1:0-9095 GCA_051884915.1 Kiritimatiellia bacterium | reverse complement strand
CGCAAAGAACGCAAAGAATGGGAGGATGCAAAGGATGCGGAGGATGCAAAGAATGCGGAGGACGTAATTTTGCCTCCGTGATGACATTAGCCTACACCACCACCTCTTTGCGTCCTTTGCGTTCTTTGCGGCTAAAAAACACCCGGCTGGCACGTGGAAGCAAAGCAAGGAGGGATGGCGACGAAGGTAAGCGGTTGGCCAGCGCGAGGCTGCGGAGCGGGACAGCCGGAGGCCGCGGGAGCACGAACCAGCGGTGTTTCTAAATCGGAGGCCCGCACGACCCAGGTGAAAATCCAGCCTATGACGCGGCGGAGAAAAATGGTATAATGATCGGCAATCGCGTTGGAAGCGTCGCGTCCGGGTGGCGGTGAGGCCGCCGGGAACGGCGCAGGCTAACGCGGCGATATACCGGTCGTGCGGCAATGGCGGCCGGCTTCTCCACGGGGCGACCCGGAGAGGGAGGTGCGCGGGGTGCGCAAGCTAACCCGTGCAACGTACGCAGTCTTGTGTATTTGGCTTTATCTGAAAACGACCAATTCTTCAAGCAAAGGCCTAATATGTGAGATGCGCTGCGTGGCAACCACGTGGCGTGTCTTCTATTTTGTGTTTTTGCTTAGGCGCTTGGTCGTGCCTCAGATAGAACATCGATGTGAAGGCACGCCACTCCATTTTCCGCGCCGGATGGCCGTAGCCTGGATTACGGGTGGTGCGGAGATGGAGACGGGTTGCATGAAAAGAGTGTGGGCGATGATCGCCGCGGCGGCGATGGCGGCGGGCGTGGGAGCTGGTGAGGTGACGGCGACGTCCGTCACCGCGCGGCAGCGCTATCCGTGGAACGGTCTGGTGGATATCGTCGTGACGCTGGTCGGCGCGTCGAACGACGTGGCCTGGACTAAATGTGCGTTTGCGGCGACCAACAGCGCGACGCAGGCGGCATTGCCGGTAAGTCGCCTGACACGGGTTGGCGTTGACGAGGAAGCTGGCGCCGGCTGGGTGCGCCGGTATGTCTGGGATGCCGCCGCCGACGTCGGCGCGGTGAAGATTGCCGATGTGACGTTCGTTGCCGAGGCGTTGTCGGACGGCGTGCAGCTGTGGGAGAACGGCCCCTACTGGGCGGAGTGCAATGTGGGCGCGACAAAGCCCGAAGAGTCTGGCTACCACTTCTGGTGGGGCGACACGGTGGGGTACACGCGCAATGCGAACAACGACGGTTGGGTGTCGGTCAAGGATGGATCGTCATTCTCGTTCTCAAGTGGCAACTGTCCAACGTATGGCAAGAGCCTTTCGACGCTTCAGTCGGAAGGCTACATTGATTCGACGGGCAACCTCGTGGCCGCACACGACGCGGCGACGGCGCATCTCGGCGCGCCGTGGCGGATGCCGACGGATGCGGAGTTCGCGGCACTCATCAGCAACTGCACGACAACCTGGACGAACCGCAACGGCGTTTACGGTCGGCTCGTGACGGGCAAGGGCGCGTATGCGTCGGAAAGCATTTTTCTCCCCGCTGCCGGCTACGGCTACGACTCCAGCCTCTACAACCTCGGCTCGGACGGCTACTACTGGTCCTCTGCGCCGTTTTCGGGCTATTCGAGCTACGCGTGGTCCCTGTGCTTCAATTCGGGCGATTTCTACCGGGACTACGACTTCACCCGCTACTTCGGGCGGTCTGTTCGCCCGCTCCGAGGATTTGCCCAATAGCGCGCGTCATGCGCGCGTCTCCGATTCATTCCGATTGATTTGATTTATTTGGAGAAGGTGATTTATTTGGAGAAGGGTAGAGAAATCGGCATGGCTTCGTACGAACAGGTCGTCAAGTTTGAAAGCGAGAAACCGCAGGGCGTTTTGCGTCTGGTGGAGGCGAATGGTTTTTACCGGGCGTACTCTCCCCTAGATTGAAGGAAGCAAGGGGAGTTTGAGAAGTTGAAAGGAAGAGCGATGAAAAGACTGATGATGTTGATGATGCTGGCGTTGGCCGGGTTTCCCGCGCTTTGCGCGGTGACGCATCTGGCACTCGACTGCCGGGAGGGCATGCGGTATGCGCGGCCGGAGGAGCCGCTGGGTTTCAGTACGGACTGGAGCGAGGGCGCGACGCAGCTGGAGTTGACGGTGGCCGGGGCGCGCGTTCTCTCGTCCTTCACGGCAACGAACGGCGTCTATGTGTGGCGGCCCGCGCTTCCGCTTCCGGCGGCGGTCACGGTGGAGCACGTGACGTGCGGCACGTCCAACGCGGTGCTGACGCTGACGGCGACCTTCACGTCGGCGACCTACGACGTGACCTTCGAGGCGGGGGAACACGGTGCGTTCGCCAATGGCGTTTCTTCGACGACCCAGGTCGTGCCACACGGCGAGGCGGCGGTTCCCCCGGACGTGACCCCGGCGACGGGCTATCGTTTCGCAGGGTGGAGCGCCGACAGCTCGGCGGTGACGAATGCCATGACGGTGACGGCGCAGTACGAAGTGGAGATCGCCTTTGTCGCTGGAGCGGGCGCGAGCGAGATTCGGCCGTATGTGCCGGGCGGGACGTACGGATCGTTCCCGCAACCGACTCGCTGGGGGTATCAGTTCCTCGGCTGGTACACGGCGGAGGCGGGCGGAACGCGGGTGACGGAAGCGAGCCTCGTCCCGTCGCGACCGACGACGCTTTATGCGCGCTGGACGCTGAAACCCTGGGAGGTCGTGACCGTTTCGGGTACGGTTGCGACGAATGCGACGTGGGCAACGGGGAACATCTACTGGCTGACGGGGTCGGTGACGATTGCGAGCGGCGCCACGCTCACGATCGAGCCGGGTTCGATCGTCAAGTTCGCGAGCGGCACCTCGCTGACCGTGTCGAGCGGCGCGAGGCTTGACGCGCAGGGCACGCGGCTTGCGCCGATTTACTTCACGTCGATCAAGGACGACGATGTCGGCGGCGACACCAACGGGGACGGGGAGGAGACGTATCCCTGGGCGGGTGACTGGGCGCGCATCTATGCGGGCGGTACGCTCAACATGAACTATTGCCGGATTCGCTACTGCAACAACACCAGCGACCAGGGCGCGATTCAGGGGACCGGAGGGACGGTGACGTTTGACAACGGAGTCATCGAGGCGTCGACGTATGAATGTGTCCGCATGAACAGCGGCAAATTCATCTCGCACAATTCCGTGTTCCGTGATGCGTCCATGGGATTCGGCTACTACGGCGGTTCGGGCGTCTACGTCTACAATGGCGTGATTGCGGACTGCACAATCGCCTGCCGCGCCAGCAACAAGCACTTCTACAACACCGTGTTCTACAATTGCCCCACGTTCCTCGAATCGACTTCAAGATCGTGCGACCACTGCCTCTTCTACAACGAACCGGGGTTTGGCGCACAGTCGGCGTCGCAGGTCGGCTCCAACGGCAACATCTGGGGCGATCCGCTCTTCGTCGACGCGGAGAACGGCGACTTCCGCATCGCGGCCCGTTCGCCGTGCGTCGATGCGGGCGACGGCACGGCGGCGGCTGCGACGGACGCCTACGGGCGGCCGCGCATGGACGTAAGGCGCGTTCGCGATACGGGCGTCCCCAATGCGCAGGGCATCTGCCCGGACATCGGCATCTACGAGGCGGACGGAGAATCGGTGGAAGAGTCGCCCGACCTTGAGGTGCTGTCGGTCGCGGTTTCGCCGCGTGAGGTTCGCGCGGGCGACACGGTCGTGATTTCGTATGTGGTCACGAACCGCTCGGCGATGGCCGTGAAGGGGGTGATCCGCGACCGCGTGGCGTTCGTGGCGGACGATGATGCGCTCGGGGACCGGCGGATCGAGCTCGGCACGACGGCGCAGACCTACGACCTCGCGTGCGGGGGCTGCTGCGAGCAGGTGGTCCGGCTGCCGGTGCCGGCGGCAGCGTGCGGCAACTGGCGGTTCCAGGTGACGGTCAACGCCGAGCGCGACGTGTATGAGCAGCTGACCGCCAACAATTCGCGCCTGGGGGAGGAAAAGACCGCCGTGCGGCTTGACGCGGTGGCGGTCGGAACCACGACGCTCGAAGTGGCGACGGGGGTCGGGGCGTACGAACTGACGGGCGTACCCGAGTCGGGCGGGCTGGTCCTACTCAGTCTCCCCGAGGGCGTGGACGCCTACGGCGCGAATGGCTACGTGCCGGACGCGTCGCGCAGCGACGCCGTGGCGGTGACATTGGCCGACGGGCGCACGGCGCTCGTCTTCCCTCCGCGCACGGTGAATGAGCAGGCCTACCTGACGTTCGCGAGCGAGATTCCCGGCAGGGTCGAAGTCGACGTGGAGGTAAAGGAAGTCGAACTGGCCCTCTTCGGCTTGAGTCCGGCGCGTCTCGTGAACAACGGGACGGTGCGGCTCACGCTCGCGGGGACGCTGCTGGAGGGCGCAAGCGTCTCGCTCGTGGGCGGTGCGACGCTGACGGCCAGCCGGACGGAGACAATCGACGCGGCGCACGTCTGCGCCGTGTTTGAGCTGGCTTCCGCCCCCGTCGGACGCTATTCGGTGCGGGTGGAGGCGAGCGGCCGTTCCGCCGTCCTGAACGAGGCCGTCGAACTCTTCAGGGCGACGACGGGTCCGCAGCTGGCGGCGAAGCTCGTGTTGCCGGACTCCATCCGCGACGGCCGCGTCTACACGGCCTGGATCGAATACGCGAATACGGGCGATGAGGATATGGCCGCTCCGCTGTTCACGGTCAGGCGGACGGATGGCGGTTCGCGCCTGAAGGCGACCAAGGAGGATGATTTCGCGGAAGATCCGCTCCACTTGGTCGGCATCGGCGGCGCCTACCCGGCGGGCGTGCTCGCGGCGGGCGATTCGGGCCGGATTCCGTTCTACTTCGTGCCCAACGGCAGGTATGGATTCGCGCTTTCGCATGCGGCGGAGGTGGAGGGCGGAGAATCGGCCTACCCCCAGTTCGCGGATACCGCGGACTACCGCCAGGCGGTGGCGGAGGCCGCGACGCGGCTCAACGCACGCGGCATTGCGGAATGCCGCGTGCAGGAGTGCGTCGACTTCATCCTGGCCGAACGCGCCGGTCGTCCCGTGGCGGCGATCTCGGGCGTGGCCGTCGACGCGGCGACCCGCGAGCCGTTGGGCGGCGTGATGGTGCGCGCCGCGCTGACGAACGATCTGACGGTCACGGCGCAGTGCGAGACGGATGCCGACGGACGCTATTCGCTCGGCATGCTGGCGGACGGCGATTGGAAGCTTTCGGTGGACAATGCGGCGGTGGACGGGACGAACATCGTCACGGTTGCCGCGCAACGCGACGTCAACGGCCGGACGCTGCCCGTGCGGATGCTGGCGACGGTTTCGGGTACGGTGGTCGCCGCCGACTCCCATCAGGCGCTTGCGGGCGCGGCGGTTCGCCTCTACCGCGACGGCGGGGAGATCGCGTCCGACGAAGGGGTCACGGACGACGACGGGGTGTTCAGGCTCGATGGCGTGCTGCCGGGCGCGTATGCGCTCGTCGTCAACTCGCGCGACGGCTACGTGGGCAAGGCCGTCACCAACGTCACGCTGAACCTCGGCGGCCATTATGCCGCCGGGTGCTTTGAGCTGGAGAAGGGCGCCGTTTTGTCGGGTACGGTGACATACGGCGGCACGGCCCTGACCAACGGCATCGTCTACGCCTGTTTCGCCGACGGTTCGGCGGCGCGGGCCGAATGCGCGACGAACGGCGTCTACTGCTTTGACGGGCTGCCGCCGTACGACTATCGCGTCCGTTATTCGGGCGGCGACTTCGAGACCGATTTCGTCGACGTGCCGCTGGTCGCGGGGGAGACGCGCACGCTGGACCTGGAGGCGAAGGGGATTCCCCTGTTCTTCCCCGTCCGTCAGCGTGGATACGGTTCGCTGACCACGCAGTTCATGCTCGCGAACCAGACGCTCGCGACCAACGCGACGTCCTTCGCCTGGGACTTCGACAACGACGGCACCGTCGATTCGACGGCCAGTGAGCCGAGCTGGACGTACGGCACGGTCGGCACCTATGACGTGCGACTGGTCGTCAACACGCCGCAGGGCGCGCGCGAGTCGCTCTACGAGGCCTGCGTGACGGTGGAGGAGCAGATCGACAACGTGCTCAACGCGAACGCCATCCGGGTGGACGAGACGCCGGGCCTCGACTGCACGGCGCTGGACGAGAATACGCTGACGCTGGTCGGCACGCCGCCGATTGCGCTTGTTCCCGGCGTTGTCGTGGGCGGTTCGTTCGGGGACGGGTGGTACGTCCGCCGGCTCGTCCGGGTCACGCAGGACGGCGACCGCTATGAACTGGCGACCGAGGACGCGGAACTGGACGATCTCTACGAGAGCTACTGCTTCTTGAGCTGTCAGGAGGCTGAGATCGTGGATGAACCGGCTCTCGCGTCGGTGTCGTCCGCGTCCGGACTGAGTCTCAAGGTGGCGCGGGCAAAGGAGTCGCAGACAGAAGTCGTCGGCGGTTTGGGCCTTCAGGCCCAAGTAGGGTGTAGCCCGCGGCTCTACATTGTTTATGAAAATACGCGCAGGAACGGGCAGACTTATCAATGCGTAGGTATCGTGGGCGAAGTGGCGCTGGATTTCGCCGTGGAATTGTCGGGTGAACTGGGCGTGCAGAAAAAAACGAAGATGCCTCTCGCTATAAGCATTCCGACGCCCGTTCCCTTTGTCGAAGTTGAGGCGGGGGTCGAATTCGGCATGATAATTGGCGCTTCGGGTTATGTGAAGGGCGGCTATAACGTGTCTGCCTGTCCGCGCATCAAGATTGCGATGGAGAAAGTGGGTGACGGGGACTGGAAATTCGCCAGATGCCGGGACGGGTTCAATTTCGGTCATGGCATTGAACCGCTTGAGGTTGGCGGCAAAGTTAATATCGAAACCTATGCCAAGGTGCAGGGATTCATCAAGGCGTTCAAGGTTATGAATGTGGGGGTTGAAGGGAAGGTCGCGCTGACGGGTAGTTTGAGCGGGGGCACGCGGAGCGCGCCCCAATTCGAGGTGAAGCAGGCGGTTTCTATCGCCGGGGAGGCCAATCTGTTCGATTCGACGCAATTACCCCTCGTTGGAAAATGGTTGGATTTCAAGATCGGCGCCAGGGCCGAGGCGGAGGTGCGGGCGTGGGTTCTGCTGAGCGCCAAGGGGCCGGAGCCCGGCTTTGTGATGTCGCCGGCTTCGGGGGAGTCGCCGCTGCGCGTGAGTTTTGTTGACAATTCAAAAAGCGGGGAGATGAGTGTTGCCGTGCCGACCCTTTCAGGGATCCCCCTGAGCGTCGTGTTGGAGGATCTGCGACCAACGGCTTGGGCGTGGGATCTCGGCACCATGTGTTCGACGCTGCAGTCGCCGTCTTGTTCGTACGCTGCCGATGGCGTGTATGAGATTTCCCAGAAGGTGCGCTGCGGAATTCTGAGTCCGCGGTATGCCGCGAAGCAGAAACTCTACGTCGGCAAGCCGAAACCGCCGGAAGATCCGCCGGTGCCTGACGATAATGGCGGCGCCAGCCCCAGCGTATCCCGTGATCCGAACGAAATGGCGGGTCCGTCGGGAATAGGCGAGGCGCGCCTCGTAAAGCCCGGCGAGTGGATGACGTATGTCGTCTACTTCGAGAACAAGGCGGATGCGGACGTCCCGGCGCAGGAAGTCTTCGTCGACGCCCAGTTGAGCGAGTATCTGGACTGGACGACGTTCGAGATGGGCGAGGTCGCGTTCAACAACCAGAACGAGACGGCGCTGACGGGACTGCGCAACGCGACGCGGATCGTCGGGCAGACGGGTTCGGACGACAAGGTTCAGCTTTCGGTCGCCTTTGACGAGGCGACGGGCGCCGTCCACTGGTACCTGCGTTCGTACGACCCCGACAATGCGGATTTCGGCTATTGGCCGACCGCGGTTGACGCCGGCTTCCTGCCGCCGAACGACGGGACGCACTGCGGAGAGGGGCACATCACCTATCGCGTGAAGGTGCGCGAGGACGCGCCCACGGGGGCGCGCATCGATGCCGCCGCGACAATCGTCTTCGACTACAACGATCCGATCGCGACGGATCCGGCGTGGTGGAATACGGTCGCGCCGGCGGTCGGCGAGGCGAATTTCGTCGCCGCCGATGCCGTCGCCGACGAGGGCAGCAATGTCGTCGTGCGGGTGATGGGCGGAAATACCAACGTGAATTCGAGCGTGAAGGTTTATCTGACGTACAACACGGCGGCGGCGGCGGACATTGACCTCAAGAACGCGACAGTCGCCGGCGGCAATCAACCGCAGTCGCGCGCGGCCGACGGCGGCGTCGAGGCGACCAACCTCAAGTTCCCGCTGACCTTGAACTGGGCGGCGGGCGAGATCGGCGAGAAGGCAATTGCCATCCCGACGAAGATCGACAAGGCGGTGGAGGACGACGAGTTCTTCACGCTGCAGCTCGCCGAGCCGGTTGGCATGGAGCTTGGCGAAACGCGCGTGTGCACGGTGACGGTCCGCGACCTGAACGACAAGACGCTGAAGGCCGCCGTGACGGCGTACAAGCCGAAGGCGGGCGAGAGCGTGGCGACGAACCATGTGGGCGTTGCCGCGGCCGGCGGCGAGGGCGGATTCGTCGCGGGGACGGGCGATTACACGAGCGGATCGAAGCTGACGCTGACCGCCGAGGCGCGTCCCGGATGGGCGTTCGTGGGCTGGCGGCTCCAGGATGGCGACGGCGCGATTCTCTCCGACAAGGCGAAGTGGCAGCTTGTCGTGACCAACGGCGCGGATTACGTCGCCGTGTTCGAGCGGATCCCCTACATCCGCGGACTCGCCGATCCGGCCAATCGCGGCAAGGTGACGGGCAGCGGCCTCTGCGCGGCGGGCAAGAAGGTGACCTTGAAGGCGACCGCGAACAAGGGGTTCGTGTTCAGGGGCTGGACTGCGGGCGCGGCGGCGACTCTCTCCGGACAGGAAGGGGCGTTCGTCGCCACCACGCCAACACTGGTGATCGACCGGAGCGCGAGGCCGGCGAAGGACTCGGCGACGTCGACGACGATCACGACGGTGACGGGCGATGCGACCTACTGCGCCTGTTTCATCACCGCCGCGGAAGACAAGGCGTCGATTGTCGCGTCGGTTGACGGGGCGGTGCTGGAGCCGTGGGTGTCCAA
>JBJEWF010000097.1:0-2107 GCA_051884915.1 Kiritimatiellia bacterium | reverse complement strand
GGTGAATTGCAAGTGAGACGGAACAGTACGTTAGCGTACCAGAAGAAACGACTCATTGGCGGATTGTCCTTTCAGTGATGCCCTTGGAATGGAGTTGATGAAGTCCTGGAGCTCTTTGACGCGGTTCCGGGAGACGTGGTTGAACTTGGTGCCCTTGGGGTAGAAGCGCCTGATGTGACGGTTTGCGTTCTCGACGGATCCTTTCTCCCAGGCCGCGTAGGCGTGCGTGTAGTAGATCTTCAGGAATCTGTCGGTCTTGCGCAGGATCCTGCACATTTCCTTGTAGTCGGAGAACTCGCCGCCGTTGTCCGTCGTGATCGAGCGCACGCGTCCGAGCGCGTTCCTGCGGACGAGCCGCCTGATCGCCGCGACGATTTCGTCCCGTGAGATCGCCCTGATCTTCTCGATGACGGTGTAGCGGGTCTTGCGCTCGGTCAGGACGAGCAGCCCGCCCCTGCCGCCCCGAGCGGAAACGACGGTGTCCATCTCCCAGTGCCCGAACCGGTCCCGCCGGAGGACGGCTTCCGGCCGCTTCTCGATCGAGAGGCCGAACGGGTTGCGGTAGGACCGCCTGGGCCGCTCCCCGCGTTTCCGCCTCGGCTTCGGATGGTAGGGGGTCTGGCCGTGGCGGATGCCGATGTCGCCGTGTTCGATGTGGTTGTAGATCGTCGTCGTCGAGCGCGGCATGTCGAAGCCCTCCCCGACCATCGTCGTCCGCGCGTGGTTGGGCGAATGGCCCCGCTTCAGGATGAGCTCCTGCAGCCGCGCCGCCATCCGGTTCGTGATCTTCATCGGGCATCCCTTGTTCCTGTTGCCCTCGTCGACGGAGTCCTGCGCCCTGTGGGCGGAGTACTCCCAGAACGTCCTGCCTGCGAAGAACGTCGGGTTGACGCACCTGCCGCGGCTGATCTCGCGGCTGAAGGTGGATTTCGCGAGCCCGAGATCCTTCGCGAGCCGGTTCTGGGACTTGCGCCTGCCCGGGGGCTGCCGGACGTTTGCGTTGTAGACGGTCTCGATCGCTTCGCGCTGGTCGAATCTGAGGTGATGACCTCGGACGTGATGTATGGTACAATTCTCTGCCATCGGGGTTGTCGTTCGTTGCAGTTGCGTGTGTGTCAAGCGCATTGTAGCAGAACTGCAGCCCTGATTTCTGACGCGGTCGCCCCCTAGGGGGCGATGAGGAGGGCGTCCGTTCCTCCCGATCATCCCCTTGGGCTTTTCCTTCTTCTCCTTGTGCTTGACCCACTTCGGTACTCCATCATAGAAAAGTGTTCCATTAGATATTACACTTTCCCCCGTCCGCCGCTGCGGCGCGACCGGCCTCCCGCGGGACGCGCTTTTTGGTATAATTGCGGCGGACGTCCCCGCGTCGTTGCGCGGTGTCCGGCTTTCGAAACGAGGAACTGGAGATGGCACAGACAATCTGGCAGATGAACGGTTTTCCCAAGGTGGGCATTCGCCCGATCATCGACGGCCGTCGGCGCGGCGTGCGCGAGTCGCTTGAGGCCCAGACGATGGAGATGGCGAAGGCCGCGGCGAAGCTGATTGGCGACAGCCTCCGCTATCCGGACGGCTCGAAGGTCGAGTGCGTCATCGCCGACGACACGATCGGCGGCGTCTACGAGGCCGAGAAGTGTGCGCGGAAGTTTCGCGAAAACGGCGTGGGCGTGTCGCTCAGCGTCACTCCGTGCTGGTGCTACGGCACCGAGACGATGGACGCCGATCCGCAGATTCCGAAGGCGGTCTGGGGCTTCAACGGCACGGAGCGTCCCGGCGCCGTCTATCTCGCGTGCATGCTGGCAGGCTATGCGCAGCGCGGAATGCCGGCGTACGGCATCTACGGTCACGAGGTCCAGAACCGCGACGAGTCGGCGAAGATCCCGGCGGACGTCGCGGAGAAGATCCTGCGCTTCTGCAAGGCGGGGCTTGCCGTCGCGATGATGAAGGGCAAGAGCTACCTTTCGATCGGTTCGAGCGCGATGGGCATTGCGGGTTCCTTCGTCAACGTCGACTTCTTCCAGGACTACCTCGGCATGCGGCCCGAGAACATGGACGAGTGCGAGATCACCCGCCGCATCGAGGAGGGCATCTACGACCGGGACGAGTA
>JBJEWF010000096.1:0-9162 GCA_051884915.1 Kiritimatiellia bacterium | reverse complement strand
CCACATCAGCGAGATCCCGTTCATGGGTCCGATCGGCTGCGTCCGCATCGGCCGCGTGGACGGCGCGTGGGTGATCAACCCCACGCACGAGCAGAAGGCGAAGAGCGACATCGATCTGCTCTATGCCGGCATCCGCGGCAAGTTCCTCATGATGGAAGGCTCCGCGTCCGAAATCTCGGACGAGGACTTTCTCGCCGCCCTCAAGCGCGCGCACGAGGAAGTCGAGAAGATCATCGACTGCCAGATCGAGATGCGCCGCGCGCTCGGCAAGCCGGACAAGGTGATCGCCGACGTCCCGCAGCCGCAGGACCAGATGGATTTCGTCCGCAAGGAAGGCGGCGAGGCGCTGGCGGCCGCGCTTCTCATCAAGGGCAAGCTCGAGCGCCAGGGCAAGGTCGGCGCCATCAAGGCCGATCTGCTCGCGAAGGTGTCCGAGAAGTGGCCGGAGATTGACGCGGTCAAGTTCGTCCACCTCTTCGACGCGCTCGAAATCGAGACGGTCCGCAAGAACGTGCTGGTGCACGGCAAGCGCATCGACGGCCGCGCCCAGCACGAGATCCGTCCGCTCGCCGCCCAGGTCGGCGTGCTGCCGCGCCTCCACGGTTCGGCGGTCTTCAGCCGCGGCGAGACCCAGTCGTTCGCGGCGGTCACGCTCGGCTCGAAGAAGGACGCGCAGGACCTCGATTCCGTGACGGGCGGGCCCACCAGCCAGCGCTTCATTCTCCACTACAACTTCCCGCCCTACTGCACGGGCGAAGTCGGTCGTCTCGGTTCCACGGGCCGCCGCGAAATCGGCCACGGCGCCCTCGCCGAGCGTTCGATCGCGGAAGTCCTGCCGGACGATTTCCCGTACTCGATTCGCGTCGTGTCCGAGATCATGGGGTCGAACGGCTCGTCGTCCATGGCCTCCATCTGCAACGGCTGCCTCGCCCTCATGGACGCGGGCGTGCCGCTCAAGCGCACGGTCGCCGGCATCTCGATCGGCCTCTTCACCAACGACGACCAGTCCCAGAAGGTTCTCGTCACCGACATTCTCGGCGCGGAGGACCACTGCGGCGACATGGACTTCAAGGTCGGCGGCACGCGCAAGGGCATCACGGGCTTCCAGGTCGACCTGAAGCTTCGCGGGCTGACGTGGGACCTCGTCGAAGGCGCCATCAAGGCCGCCCATGACGCGCGGCTCAAGATCATCGATTTCATGGAGTCCGTCATCCCCGCGCCGCGCGCCGAGCTCAACCGCTACGTGCCGCGCATGGTGACCCTGACGATCAAGGCCGACAAGATCGGCGCCGTGATCGGCAAGGGCGGCGAGACGATCAAGGGCATTTGCGCCACGACGGGCGCCCAGATCGACATCGAGGAGGACAAGGAGCAGGGCGTCGGGCTCGTCACGATCTACGCGACGTCGCCGGAAATGCTCGAAGCCGCCAAGAAGGAAGTCAACAAGCTGACGGCCGAGGCGGAAGTCGGCAGGATCTACGACGGCACGGTCACGGGCATCAAGGACTTCGGCGCGTTCGTCGAGATTCTGCCGGGGCTGGAAGGCCTCTGCCACATCTCCGAACTGAGCGACCGCCGGATCCCGTCCGTGGACGCGGTGTGCAAGGTCGGCGACAAGATGCGCGTCAAGTGCATCGGCATCGACGAACAGCGCGGGCGCATCAAGCTCAGCCGCAAGGAAGCGATGGCCGAGGCGGATGCGCAGGCGAACGCCTGAGGCGGGGGAGACGGCGAGATGGACATTCTCGAAATGCCCTGCACGAAGGGCTTCATGCGACTTGCCCAGGACGGCACCGACAAGGGCTGGCACGAGATGAACGGCGGCAACCTCAGCTATCGTCTGACGAAAGCCGAGGCGGCCAACGTGAAGCGGGTGCGGAAGAGACCTGCCGGCGACTGGCAGGACATCTACGAATCCGTCCCGAAACTGGCGGGCGAGTTCTTCATGGTCACGCGCACGACGGGCTACATGCGCAACGTCATGCGCGATCCGGAGAACGCGTTCGGCGTCGTCGAGATCGACGGGACCGGCACGAAGTTCCGCATCTGGTGGGGCCTCGGCAACGGCGGACGGCCGACGAGCGAGTTCCCGAGCCACCTCAAGAACCACGAGGTCAAGTTCGAGATGACGGGCGGCGAACATCGCGTGATCTACCACGCGCACCCCGTCAACCTCATCGCCCTGACGTTCGTGCTGCCGCCGACCGACAAGGCCTTCACGCGCGCGCTGTGGGAGATCATGACGGAATGCCCCGTGATCTTCCCCGAGGGCGTGGGCGTGGTGCCGTGGATGGTGCCGGGCAAGGGGCCGATCGCCGCGGCGACGTCGAAACTGATGCGCGAGTACAACATCGTCGTGTGGGTCCACCACGGGCTGTTCGTCTCGGGCAGGGATTTCGACCGCTGTTTCGGCCTCATGGACACCGTCGAGAAGGCCGCGGAAATCCGCATCCGCGCCCAGTCGACCGGCGCGATGAAGAAGAGCGCCATCCAGGTCAGGCAGCTCAAGCAGATCGCGAAGGATTTCGGGTTCACGCTGAATCCCAAGTTCCTCTAGTTTCGCGCCCCGCGCGCGAACGCGAAGCCCGTGCGCCGTCCGGCGCGCGGGCTTTTCTCGTTTCCGGCCGCTGTCCCCCGTCCCTCGCCGGCGCGCCGGGGACTCGCCGGTCCGGGCGGCGGGAACGTCCCCTCTGGCCGTCCTCGCTTCGCCCGCCCGGGCCGCGCGGCGTTGCCGCGGTCTGCGGCCGCGCCGAAAAACCGCCGGCGCATTCTTGCGGTCGGGCGTTTATCATGCTATCATTAGGGTACGCATTTTCTGCGTAGAAAGAGATAGATGAGAGAGATGAGACCAGTCGTATTGATCATCCGTGACGGATGGGGCGTGAACGAGCATCATGACGGCAATTCGGTGGCGGCGGCGAAGACGCCGGTCATCGACCAGATCCGCGCCCGCTATCCGCACTGTCTGCTGAACTGCTGCGGCGAGGCCGTGGGATTGCCGGACGGCTACCAGGGCTCGTCCGAAGTCGGCCATCTGAACATGGGCGCGGGCCGCATCGTCGTCCAGGAACTCAAGCGCATTGACGACGGGCTTTCCTCCGGCGAACTCTTCAAAAGCGACAAGTGGACCCGGCTCGTCGCGAACTGGAAGGCGAACAACTCCCAGTTCCATTTCCTCGGCCTGCTTCAGGACGAGGGCGTCCACGCCCATCAGGAGCACCTCTTCAAGCTCATGCGGCGCGCGCGCGCCGAGTTCCCGGAGGGGCGGATCGTCGTCCATCCGTTCCTCGACGGCCGCGACACGCCGCCGCGCTCGACGCTGGAGTACGTCGCCCGCCTGAAACAGGAGCTCGCCGCCGTCGGCAATGCGGTGATCGGCACGGCGATGGGCCGCTACTACGGCATGGACCGTTCCAGGAACTGGAAACTGACGACCGAGGCGTACAACTGCATCGTCGCGTGCCAGGGCAAGAAGTCGGCCACGATCGAGGATTGCGTCAGGAGCGAGTACGCGTCGGGCCGCACGCCGGACGGCACGGAGATGACGGATGAATACGTTCCGTGCCATGTGATCGGCGACTACGCGGGCATGAAGGACGGCGACGTCGTCATGCACACGAACTATCGCCAGGACCGTGCGATCCAGCTCACGCAGGCTTTCGTCTCGCCCGATTATCCGGACGCGGCGGGGCTTGCGGCCAAGCCGAAGGTGACGTTCCTCGGCTTCACCCGCTACTGGGACGAATTCGCGGACTATCTCCTCGGCGCGATGGGCGCGGGCGGCGGCATGGACAACCTCCTGGGCGAGGTCGTCTCAAAGGCCGGGCTGCGGCAGCTCCGTCTGGCGGAGACGCAGAAGATCAAGCACGTGACGAGCTTCTTCAACGGCAAGTCCACGACGCCGAGCGAAGGCGAGGACCAGGTGGAAGTGAAGAGCCGTTTCGACGCGGCGACGTTCGCCTCCCATCCGGAAATGGAAGCCTACAACGTGACGGACGAGCTCCTGAAGCGCCTGGAGAACAACCCGTACGGACTTGTCGTCGTCAACTACGCGAACTGCGACATGGTCGGCCACACGGGCGACATCAAGGCGGCGACGAAGGCCGTCGAGGTCGTCGACGCGTGCATTGGCCGGATCATGCCGCGCCTCATGGAACTTGACGCGCACGTGCTGATCTTCGCCGATCACGGCAACGCCGAGCAGATGGTCGACTACGGGACCGGTCTCGCGAAGACGAGCCACACGCTCAACCTGGTGGACTGCTTCTACGTGGCCCGGGACGCGGCGGGCGTGATGCTCACGCCGCTGGCGAAGCTTTCCGCCATCGCGCCGACGGCGCTGCAGCTGCTCGGCATTCCCGTGCCGCCGGAAATGACGACGCCCTCGCTTCTCGCGGGCAAGGCGCCGTGGTCGAAGACGGCCCTCAACATCTGACGGGACTGCGGATCGGGCAGGAACCGGTGGGCGGAGTCACGAGACCATAGGACGCGAGATGCGCAATCTCCTGACGCTCGCCTTCCGGTTCTTCGCGCTGTTCGTCTTCCTTTCGTCCGCTCTCGGCGCGGAGGCCGCCGCCCTGGTCGTCAAAGACGACTACCGCTCGCCGCGCAACCGGGAGCGTCCGCTGCGCAAGGCCACGACGCTGATCGTGCTCCACACGACGGAAGCCCACGCCAAGAGTTCGCTGAACAAGCTGAGCGAGCGCGGCGAGGCGCATTATTGCGTCACGGAAAAGGGCATCGTGTACCGGATCGTCGACCGCGACCGTGAAGCCTTCCACGCCGGGCGCTCCATGTGGAACGGGAAGGAAGACTGCGACGAATACGCAATCGGAATCGAAGTCGTCGGATACCACGACCAGTCGATGCCGGTCGTCCAGCTGGACGCGCTCAGGGAACTGCTCGACCGCCTGAAGAAGACCTATCGGCTGAAAGACCACCAGGTCGTCTGCCATTCCCACGTGGCCTATGGCGCGCCGAACGCCTGGCACAAGAAAAAGCACCGCGGACGGAAACGCTGCGGCATGCTTTTCGCGATGGCCAGCGTGCGCCGCAAACTGGGACTCGCGACGCGGCCCGCCTACGATCCGGACGTCAAGGCCAAACGGCTGGTCCAGGCCGACGGGTATCTGAATTCGGTCCTGTACGGTTCCGTCGACACGATGGCGCGCTTCTACGGGGACAAGGCCGCGGCGGTTTCGGCGAAACCGCAGGCGGCCAAGGTGGCGAAGCCGCCCGCGAAAACGCCGGCTCCGCCGTCCGGCACGCCCGCTCCCGCCGCCGCCAAGCCGGCTCCGGCGGCCCGCGCGCCCCAGGCCAAGCCGGCGCCTCAGCTGCCCGGCGCGCCCGCTCCCGCCGCCGTCAAGCCGGCTCCGGCGCCTCAGGCGCCCCAGACCAAACCGGCGCCTCAGGCGCCCGGCAAGGCCGGAGAGACGCCGGAGGCGGATTCGGACTGGCTGCAGACGCTCGGGCTGAAGGGCGGGTATTTCAGGAAAAAGGCGAAGTTCGTCAACTCGCCCGCTCCCGCCAATCCGAAATCCCCGCCGGACGCGAACGTCCTGCCGCTGCCGTCCAATCTGGTGATCGGCAAGGTGGGCGACGACATCCGCGATCTGGAAGCGCTCGTCAAACTGCCGGGCTATGCGCGTGGTGGCCCCGTCAGCCCCGAAAAATCACCTTACCGGATCGCGGGTCCGGCCTGGAACGCCGCAACGACCTACTACTACACGCCGCGCGGCAGGATCCTTCGCGGCGACAAGATCGACGAGAAGGCCATCGAGCCCGGCACCTGGGTCTTTTTCAGAAAGTGATATAATGGTCCCGACATGGAAAACGCATATCTCCCCGAGAAGATGATCGTCATTACGGGCGCCGGGGCCTACCCGCGCCTCGTGGTGGAAGGCGCGCATGCCGCAGGCGTGAAGCGCTGCGACGTGCTGGCCGTGCGCGGTTCGACGGCGCGCGCGACCTGCGCGGCGGCCGATTTTGTCCACACGATCAACCTGGGCGGCATCGCGGCGGGGCTTCGCTGGATCGCGGCGCAGGGCTACGACGGATGCGTGTTCGCCGGCCAGATCAATCCGCTGTCCCTGTTTACCGCCAAATTCGACGAGGAAACCAGGATGTGGCTTCGTTCGCTGCCCTGCAAGACCGCCCACACCGTCTACGGGAAATTGGCGTTCGAATTCGAAAAGGCCGGCGTGCCCGTGTTTCCGGCGTCGTCGTTCATGGAACGGCACTTGCCGGGGGAGGGCGCCTTGACCGCGCGGACGCTGAACGAGCGCGAACTGGAAGACGCCCGGCACGGCGCGGCCGTGATGCGGGACATGGGCCGGCACGACGTCGGCCAGACCGTCCTGGTCAAGGAGGGCATGGTTCTGGCCGTCGAGGCGTTCGAGGGGACGAACGCCGCCATCAGGCGGGGCGGACGGCTGGGCGGGAAGGGCGCCGTGCTCGTCAAGGGCGCGCGCGAGGGCCATGACATGCGTTTCGACATTCCCGTCGTCGGCCTCAAGACGCTGAAGGTGATGAACCGCGCGGGCGTCTCGGCGCTCGCGTTCCAGGCGGGCCGCCTGCTGCTGCTGGATCGCGAGGCCGTTGTCGATTTCGCCAACCGCAAGGGCATCGCAATCGCCGGCTTCAGGACGGATCTGCCGTCCGCGCCCATCCGGCCGGCGCGTCCCGTCCGGAAAAATCCGGAGTCCGTCGCATGAGCGGGACCCGGAAGATCCTGCTGCTGGCGGGCGAGGAGTCCGGGCTGTTCTACGCGGAGCGCCTCCAGGAGGCCCTGACGCGCATCTCGCCCGACCGGCTTCTGTTCCGCGGCTATCAGACCGAGGGCTTCAAGACGGGCGATCTGGCGGTCATGGGGTTCGGCCCCGTCCTGAAGAAGCTCTTCTTCTTCCTTGGCGTGGCGCGGACGATGAAGGGCATCATTCGCGACTGGCGGCCCGACGTCGTCGTGACCGTCGACTATCCCGGGCTCAACCTGAAGCTGGCCGCCGCCGCCAAGAAGCTCGGCATCCCGGCCGTACACGTCGTCTGCCCGCAGGTCTGGGCCTGGCACAAGAACCGCATTCCGAAAGTGGCGGCGGCGTTGACGAAACTGCTGTGCTTCTTCCCGTTTGAGCCGAAACTGTTCGCGAAAACGGGCTTGCGGACGAGATTCATCGGCCATCCGATGGCGGACGTGTTCGCCCTGGAGAATGGCCGCGCGCCGTCGCCCGGACACGTGTCCGGACGGACGCTGGCCATTCTGCCGGGTTCGCGCGTCGCCGAGATCAGCCGCATCCTGCCGCGGCTGCTGCCCGTCATCCGGCACTTCCGGCAAACGCGCAAGGACCTTCACGTGCAGATCCCCACGGCGAACGAAAAGGCCGACCGGCTCATCCGCGATCTGGTCGAAGGCGCGGGCCTGTCCGCGGCCGTCGAGATCCAGAAGGGGGGCGCCCGCGATTTGCTGCGGCGGGCGGACTGCGCGGTCGTGGCGAGCGGGACGGCAACCCTGGAGGCGGCGTTGGCGCGCTGTCCGACGGTGCTGGTCTATGCCGTCTCGCGCGGTCTGGCGTGGTTCGCGCGCCGCATGATCAAGGACATTCACTACATCGGTCTGGCCAACGTCATCTGGGAAAAGAGCGGAGGCGCGGGAGAAGCCCCCATGCCCGAACTCCTCCAGGAGGCGTTCACGCCCGAAGCCGTGACGGCGATTCTCAGGTCCTGGCTGGATGATGCCGCCGCGCGCCAGGCGGCCGTCGCGCGTCTGGACGCCGCAATGGCGCTCCTCCAGTCGGATGGCGACGCGCTGGGACTGGCCGCGCATGAGATTCTCGGCTGCATCGACACGATTTGGGATGCCGGCGGCAGACCTTTACACGCCGTGTAATGAAATGCGCGCGTCGGGGGGCGTGGGACCCTTGGCACGCATTCTGCTATTTCCTTTGCAAAGCCGCAGGTCGCGGTGGCATTGCAAAGGAAAGGCAAAATGAAACTGATTATCGCCTACATTCAACCCGAGCGGCTGAATGCAGTAAAACAGGCCTTGTATGAACGCGAGGTCTACAAGATGTCCGTCTCCAATGCGCTCGGATGCGGGCAGCAGATGGGTTATGTGCACCAGTATCGTGGTGCGATTGAGGAGGTGACGCTGCTGAAGAAGCTGCGCCTCGCAATCGCCGTCAACGACGATTATGTCGAGAAGACGGTCGAGGGCATTGTCGCCGGTGCGCGCACGGGCGATATCGGCGATGGAAAGATCTTCGTCCTGCCGATGGACGAGTGCATTCGCATTCGGACCGGCGAACGGGGAAGTGCGGCTATTGGTTGATGAGTCAAGGAGTGTTATGAAAAGATTGATTCTGGCGTTGGGTGTTGCCATGGGTGCAGGGGTTGCGTGTGCGGACGAGCCGCAGACCGCCGATGCCGTTCAGAGCAACCTGAATGTAGTATGGACTCTTATCGCGGGCATTCTCGTCTTTACGATGCAGGCGGGTTTCGCGCTGGTGGAGACGGGCTTTACGCGGGCGAAGAACGCGGCGAACATCATGATGAAGAATCTCATGGACTTCGCGGCGGGTTCGCTCGGCTTCTACATCCTCGGCGCGGCGCTGATGTTCGGCGTCTCGAAAGCGGCGGGGTGGTTCGGATGGGGCGGATTCGGCATGCCCTCGCTCGCAACGGGAGAGGGCATCTGGGACTGGACGTTCTTCTTCTTCCAGACCATGTTCGCCGCCACCGCCGCGACAATCGTCTCGGGCGCGGTGGCCGAGCGCATCGAGTTCAAGAGCTACCTCATCTATTCCGTCCTCGTGAGCGCGATCGTCTATCCGATCAGCGGACACTGGATGTGGGGTTCGCTCGCGGGCTCGGATTCGCAGGGCTGGATCGAGGCTCTGGGCTTCCATGACTTCGCCGGCTCCACGGTCGTCCATTCTGTCGGCGGCTGGATTGCCCTCGCGGGCGCGATGATGCTGGGGCCGCGTATCGGCAAATACCGCCACGACGGCAAGGCGAACCCGATTCCGGGACACAGCCTGGTGCTCGGCACGCTCGGCGTCTTCCTGCTCTGGATCGGCTGGTTCGGCTTCAACCCCGGCAGCTACACCGCCGGCATCGGTTCGATCGGCCGCGTCGCCATGACCACGAACCTCGCCGCCTGCGCCGGCA
>JBJEWF010000095.1:0-2139 GCA_051884915.1 Kiritimatiellia bacterium | reverse complement strand
AGAAGGATTTTGGCGACAAGGGGAAGTTGCCGATTCCGCCGGGGCGGCACTTCGCCATCGTGACGGGCATGGACGCGCGGCTTGACCCGGCCAAGTTCGCCGGACTTGCGGAGGGCGACGCGCACGTGATACGCACCGCCGGCGGCCGGGTGAGCGACGAGACGATCCGGGGGAACCCGCTCGTGCCGAAGCACATCCCCTTCCACGGCTACATCTACGACGTGAAGACCGGCGCGCTCGTCGAGGTCCCCGCCGCGACGGAAGTCGGAGAAGCCGTCGTTCGCCCGCCTCGCCTCGCGCTTCCCCTACGGCGAGCGGATCACGGCCACGGCGCTGGAACGGGTGAAGCTGGCGGAGCCGTGGCTGCTTGACGCGGGGCTTGGCCTGACGCAGCGGCGCGACCGTATCGTGCAGACCGCCGCCGACAACATGAGCGCAGGGTCCCGGACGACACCCGCCGGGCACGCCTTGCCGGCAGGCGAACGGCGGCGCGACATCGCCCGGTTCGCGTTTTCCGACTGCCGACCCGCATCCGAGGTTTATGCCGCCATCCGCGCCAATGGACAGGAAGTCGTGTTCAAAAACGAGGACAACAGAAGATGAATCGAGGCCAAATGTTCGAGCCGCCAGACACCATCGAGGCGCTTGCCTCCGCCATCGACCGGCGCTTCTTCGCGCCGCTGCGCCGACCGCGCACGCGGCGGGTGGGCGTCGAATTGGAGTTTCCCGTCTGGAACCGCGCGCCCGGCGCGGCGACGGACTTCGCCGCCGTCCATGCAGCGACGGTCGAGTTTCTTGGAAGATTCCCGTTTCAGACGTTCGAGTATGATGACACGGGGGCGCTCTGCCGGGCGGTCGATCCGGCGACAGGCGACGAGCTGTCGTTCGACTGCTCGTTCAACACGCTGGAGATCTCCTTCGGCCCCGACGAGGATCTGACAGCCGTCCACAGGCGCTTTCTCGCCTATTTCCCGGCGTTGCAGGAGGCGTTCGGAAAACGTGGCCACGCGCTCACCGGCATGGGCATCAACCCCCGCTGGCGGGAGAACCGCCCGGAGCCGATCGAAAACGGACGCTATCGCATGCTTCTCCATCATCTGAAGTCATACGCCAAATACGGCGGCGCGCCGCGCTTCCACGACCATCCCGACTTCGGCCTGTTCTCGTGCGCCTCGCAGATTCAGGTCGACGCCGACGAAACCACCGCCATCCCGGCCATCAACGCCTTCAACGCCCTTGAGCCGTTCAAGGCCGTCCTTTTCGCCAACTCCCCGTTCGGCGGACGCGGCGAGTTCCTTTGCGGACGCGACAGGCTCTGGAGCCACAGCCTCCACGGCCTCAATCCGCACAACTGCGGCATGTACGGCGTCACGCTGCGCTCGCTCGCCGACCTTGTCGGCTACCTGGAGTCGACCAGCATCTACTGCACGGAACGCGGCAGCAGATACTTGAATTTCGCCCCGGTCCCCCTCGCGGAATATGTACGGAAGAACGAGATGGTCGCCGAATACTGGGACGGCGCGAAAAAGACGCACTGGAAGTGCCTTTTCCGTCCGTCGCCGGATGACGTCCGATGGCTGCGTCCGTTCAAGTTCGAGGACCTTACGCAGCGCGGCACGATCGAGTTCCGTTCGGTCTGCGAGCAGCCTGTGCGCGACGCCTTCGCGCCGGCGGCGTTCCACGCGGGGCTGGCGGAATGCGTGGATGAACTCGCCGACCTTCTCGCCGCCGACACCACCCTGTACGGCCACGGCTACGGCGCCTCCGAGCTGCGCGGCATGATGGCGCGGCGCGAATGGCCCTCGTTCGTCGACCGTCCGGCGCTGGTCGCGCAGCTGCACCGAATCCTCGATCTGGCCGAAGACGGACTCCGCCGCCGCGGCTTTGGCGAGGCGCCGTTCCTGAAGCCGTTGCGCCAACGTGCCGATTCGCTTTCCAATCCCGCCATCGAACAGCTCGTCCGCCTTGAGCGCGGCGCGACGATTGAACAGGTCGCGGACGACTACGGCGCATTGTCGCCAAGCGAGGCGTGCCATGCTTGACATCCGCGATCCGACGATTCGCCCCTATGCGTTGGAGGGCAATTTCGGCCTTGAGCGCGAGGCGCTGCGCGTGACCGCCGACGGGCGGATGGCGCAG
>JBJEWF010000094.1:0-38975 GCA_051884915.1 Kiritimatiellia bacterium | reverse complement strand
CGGCCGAACCCGCCGCTGCCGAAAGCACGCCCGCCGCCGAAGCGCCGGCCGAACCTGCTGTCGCCGAAAGCGCGCCCGCCGCCGAAGCGCCGGCCGAACCTGCTGTCGCCGAAAGCGCGCCCGCCGCCGAAGCGCCGGCCGAACCTGCCGCCGCCAATCTCTAACTTCCAATCTTTCGTCTGTACATGAAGCTTCCTCTTAGCTGGTTGAATGAATTCGTCGAAGTGTCCGACATCCCCGTTGCCGAACTGGCCGAGCGCCTGACGCGCGGCGGTCTCCAGGTCGAGGCGATTGAGACGTCGGGCCCCGAGCCGCTCTCCGATTTCTTCGTCGTTGGCGAAGTGCTGACCTGCGAGCCCATCGAGGGCACGCATCTCCACCGGACGACGGTGACGGACGGCGCGGAGACCGTCCAGGTGGTCTGCGGCGCGCCGAACTGCCGTGCGGGCCTGAAGAGCGTTCTCGCAAAGATCGGCGCGGTCGTTCCGGACGGCGGATTCAAGATCAAGAAGGGCAAGCTCCGCGGCGTCGAGTCGTTCGGCATGCTCTGCAGCTCGAAGGAACTGGCGCTTCCGGGCGGTACGCACGAGGGCATCATCGAGCTGTCGGCCGATGCCAAAGTCGGCGCGTTCGCGCGCGACGTCCTCGGCGGCGAGAAGCCGGAGACGGTCTTCGAGGTCGAGGTCACCTGGAACCGTCCCGACGCCTTGAGCGTGATGGGCCTGGCCCGTGAGTTCAGCGCCGTGCTGCGGCGTCCGATGAAGGTTCCGCCGGTCGATTTCACCGAGAGCGACGTGGAGGTCGACCGCGAGGTCAAGGTCGTCGTCGAGGACCGGGTCCGCTGTCCGCGCTACACGGCCCGCGTGATCACGTCGGTCAAGGACGGCCCGTCGCCCGACTTCATGGTCAGGCGGCTCGAAGCGTGCGGCGTGCGTTCGCTCGGGCTGCTCGTCGACGTGACGAACTACGTGATGCTGGAATGCGGCCAGCCGATGCACGCGTTCGACTACCGGACGCTGGCGGACCGCACGATCGTCGTGCGCGACGCGAAGCCGGGCGAGACGATCCGGACGCTGGACGGCGTCGCGCGCGCGCTCGACCCCTCGATGCTGGTGATCGCGGATGCGGAAAAGCCGAGCGCCGTGGCCGGCGTGATGGGCGGCGAGGGTTCTGAAATCGCCGCCGGCACGGATTGCGTGCTGATCGAATCCGCGCTGTTCGAGCCGGCTTCGACCAAGCAGACGGCGACGAAACTGGGCCTGGCCACGGAAGCCTCCTACCGCTACATCCGCGGGGTCGACAAGGATCTGGCCGACTGGGCGAGCCGCCGGGCGGTGCATCTGCTGCAGAAATACGGCCAGGCCGTCGTCGCGAAGGGCGTGGTCGACGCCGACTACCGCACGCAGCCGCTGAATGCCGACGTGACGCTGAATTTCGAGCGGGCGCGCAGGCTCATCGGCATTCCCGTGGGCAACGACGCGATGGTGTTTCTGCTGGCGTCGCTCGGCCTCGTCTGCCGCGAGGCGGCGCCGTATGCCGCGAAGGAGCAGGTCTCCTTCGGCATCCCGAGCTGGCGTTGGGATCTGACGCTCGAAGCCGACCTTGTGGAGGAAATCGCGCGCCTGTACGGCTTGGACAGCATTCCGGACACGATGCCGTCCGCGCCGAGCGTTTCGCCGCTTTCGGACGAGGCGTTCCGGGCGAAGGAGAAAGTCCGCGCGACCTGTCTGGCGCTCGGCTTCACCGAGGCGATGCACTATTCGTTTCTGTCCGCCGGCGAACTCGACCTGTTCGATTCGCGCGCGGACGTGAAGGCCGCGCGGCTGGCGCTTCCCGATCCCGTCAGCGCCGAATATGGCGTGCTGCGCGATTCGCTGCTACCGCAGCTGATGGATTCGCTTGGGCGCAACGCGACGCGCCAGGTGGACGTGGCCGAGCTCTTCGAGCTGGGGCGCGTGTTCGGCAGAGCGAAAGACGGCCGGCCGTTCGAGGCGGAGCGTCTGGCGCTCGGCTTCATCGGGCCGGTCGGTCGTGGCGCGCTCGACCGGCGCCGTCCCGTGTCGGTGGAGGAGGCGCTGCTGTGGATCAAGGGCGCGGTGGAGCGGCTGGCGGCGGCGCTGCACGTGGCGCGTCTGGAATTCAGGCCGGTCGACCACCCCGCGATGGCGTCGGGCGCGGCGCTTGAGATCAGGGCCTACGGCCGCACCGCCGGCGTCATGGGCGTGCTGTCCGCCAAGTTGCGCCACCCGTTCCGCCTGACGACGCAGATGGCGCTGGCGGAATTCGATCTCGCCGTGCTGACGAAGCGGTCCGGCGCGGTGGGCAAGGTCTCGCCCGTGCCGGCGTTCCCGATGGTCAAGCGCGACATCGCGTTCGTGGCGAGCGACGGCATCACGCACGAGGCGGTCGAGACCTGCATCCGCAAGGCCGCGCCGCCGGAACTCGTCTCGGTGACGCTGTTCGACATTTTCAAATCGAAGGACATTGGCAAGGACCGTCGTTCGTTTGCCTACTCGCTCGCGTTCCGTGCGGCCGACCGCACCTTGACCGACGAGGAGGTGAACCGCGCCTTTGCGAAAATCGCCGAGGCGCTGAAGACGACGCTGCAGGTGGATGTCCGGGACAACTGATCTATGACGACGTGGACCCTGATCTGTTCGCGAATTCGCAGCACATCTCTGACCTACGCATTTAGACGGGAGCCTAAAGCCGGCGGCGTGTGCGCCGTCGGTGGGGGTGCCCACTTGGAATTCCGGGTTCCAGGGATTCTGTAGTTACGGCAGAACGGGGTTCTTTATTGAATGGACGACAAAACGTGAAAGAGCGGAAGATCGAGGAGCGCTGATGAAACGGGGATTGGCAGTTGCGGGCTTGCTGGTGGCGCTGGGCCTGGGTGCGGCGCCGAAGTTCGAGAAGGTTCCGGATGCGGCGCGGACGGCATTGTCCGGCGTCCGCGGGAAGCCTGTCGACACGGGACTCGTGTTTGCCAACGGCCATTTCATCAAGCCCTCCTACCGGGTGGCGCGCTACGGGACGGCGATCTTCGTGAACGACACGCAGATTTCGGGGCAGATCGTGCCCTGGCGCGCGTTTCTCGACGCCCAGGACGGGGCGGCTCCGCGTCCGGCCGCCCGTCCGGCTCCCGCGCCCGCGCCCGCCGCGAAGCCGCCCGCCGCCAAGACGGTCGACGACCTGTTCGACGACGAAGCGCCGCCGGCTTCTGACGCGAACGCGGCGTCCGCCGGCGCGTCTTCGGCCGTGGAGGACGACGGCGGGGACGGTTCCTTTGCCCCGAACGGCCAGACGAAGAAGCTGCTCGAACGCATCAACGCCCGCCGGACGTCGATCAACCGCCGTCTGCTGGCGGGGGACGTCTGCTTCTTCGGTTCCCGCTACGCACCCGTCTACGTGGCGCCCCGGATCGGCCGCGGTCTGCTCAAGATCCTGCCGGAGGCCATCCGCGACGCGGACGGCGCGGCCGACCTGCACGCCCTGATGCGCCAGAAGGGCTATGCGTTCATGACGCGCGAACTCTGCGAGGATCTCGTCGCGAACCGCGCGGACTATCCGGCCCTGTTGCGCCATCGCCAGCGCCTGGAGGAGGACGAGAAGTTCAAGAGCATGGTCAACGGCGCGAATCCGGAGTATGCGCAGTGAGCGGCCCTGAATCCCGGGAACGGTTTGCGCAGGCCGTCGCGTCGCTGGCCTCGCCCCAGGAGGTGGAGACGCTGCTCGGCGAGGTTCTGACGCCCGCCGAATTGCACGACCTCGGGCTGCGGTGGAAGCTCCTCGAACGGCTGGCGCAGGGCGCGTCGCAGCGGACCATCGCGTCGGAATTGGGAATCTCCCTCTGCAAAATCACCCGGGGCGCGCGGATTCTCAAGCAGCCCGGTTCGCTGTCCGCCCGGCTGCTGCGCGGGGCGATGCCATCCCCCAAGGCGGTGAAAAATGGAACTCGCGTCGCCCGCAAATCCTAAGATCAAGCACGTCGTCAAACTTCGCTCCTGCGCGTTTCGCGAGGAGTCGGGGGAGATGATCGTCGAGGGTTTCCGCGAATGCCGCCGCGCCCTGGACAACGGCTACCGGCCCCATGCGATCTTCCACTGCCCCGAGCTGTATCTGAAGAACGCGAACGAGCCGGCGCTCGTGGCCGACTGCGAACGCCGCGGCGCGGAGGTCTACGCGTGCTCGAAGATCGCCTTTCTGAAAATGGCGTACAAGGACCGCCCGGACGGTCTGCTGATGGTTGGTCCGCACGTGTCGCTTCGCCTGGACGATCTCAAACTGCCGCCCCACGCGCTCGTCATCGTCACGGAGGCGATTGAAAAGCCCGGCAATCTCGGCACGATTCTCCGTTCGGCCGACGCCGCGAAGGCCAGCGCGGTCATCGTGTGCGACCGGACGACGGACATCCACAATCCCAATGTCGTGCGGGCGTCGACGGGGACGATGTTTTCGGTCCCGATCGTCGAGGCGACGTCCGAAGAGGCGCTGGCATGGCTGAAGGCGCGCCAGTTCAAGATTCTGGCGGCGACGCCCCACGCCGAAAAGCTTCACTTCGAAGTCGACCTCACGGGGAACGTCGCGCTGGCCGTGGGCGCCGAGCAGTACGGGCTGACCGCCACGTGGATGGATCATGCCGATCTGCGCGTGCGCATTCCCATGCTGGGACTCGCGGATTCGCTGAATGTCAGCGCGGCGACGACGATTCTCGTCTACGAGGCCGTTCGCCAGCGCATCGCCGCCGGGATCGACCGGGTTCCGGCGTTCGTCCCCTGGCATGGCGAAGGCGCGCACGACCAGTGACCGGCGGACGGCGGCAGTCAAGTGCGGGAGATTCCATGGACGACTGGTTGGACTTGAGGCCGGATCCGGCGCATGTGAAGCGGGAGCGGGAAAAGGCGCGGGCCTTGCGCCGGACGGACTGGTGGCGGGCGCAGATCGCGGCCGGCGTCTGCCATTACTGCCGCCAGAAGGTCGGGGCGGAGAACCTGACGCTCGACCACGTGATTCCCGTGGCGCGCGGCGGGCGGTCGACGCGGGGCAACTGCGTGCCGTGCTGCGCGGCGTGCAATGCCGCGAAGAAGGCCTATACGCCCGCCGAACGGATTCTGTCGCAGCTCTTCCCGGAGGGAACGCCGTGAAGGCGCGTTCCGGCATGTGCGCGGCAGCGGCGGGCGCCTTCGATTCCGCCATTCCGCCCTTGTCCGGGGAACGGTGGTGGGGCGGCGTGCCGAACGACGGCGACGGGGAAACCTTCCCGTGCGTGCCGACGTCGCGCCCGACCGCCTGCCCCACTTCGAACGGCCGCGCCGATCTCGGGGGCCCGAAATGACGACGCGTCGGATTTTTCTGGAAGGATTGGGGGCGGCCGGCGTCCTTTCGGGCCGCGCGGCGCCGCGCGCGGACGGTCCGGTTGTCCGTTTTGGCTTCATTTCCGACTGCCACTATGCGGCCCACATCGTCCGCCCGGGCGACAATCGCCGCTATCCGCAGGCGCTGCGGAAACTTGACGAGTTTGCCGCGGCGATGAACCGCGAAGGCGTGGATTTCGTCGTTGAAGGCGGGGATTTCAAGGATCTCGGCCGGACGCCCGCCGAATCGTTGGCCTATCTCGACGCGGCGGAGTCCCGCCTGGCGGGATTCAAGGGGCCGCGCTATCACGTGCTGGGCAACCACGATCACGACAATCTGGCGAAGGACGAGTTTCTCGCCCACGTCGCCAACGCGGGACAGCCGGCGGCAAAGGCCTGGTATTCCTTCACGCGGGGCGGCATCCGATTCATCGTGCTCGACGCCTGCTACCGGCCGGACGGCACGCCCTACTGCCGCGGGAATTTCTCCTGGAAGGAAGCCTTCATCCCGCGGGAGCAGGTCGATTTCCTGCGTGCCGAACTGGCCTCCGCCCCCGGTCCCTGCGTGCCGATCGTCCATCAGCAGCTGGACGCCGAAGATGAAACGTGCATCCGCAACGCCGCGGAGATCCGCGCGATCCTTGAGCGGTCGGGCAAGGTCTCCTGCGTCCTCCAGGGACATTTCCACGAGGGCTCCTTCAGGGACGTCAACGGCATCGGCTACTATACGGCCAAGGCGAGCGTGATCGGCGACGCGCCGGAGGCCAATGCGTTTGCGCTCGTGGAAATCGACGCCGGGGGACGCGCGAACATCCGGGGATTCAACTCGGCGGATTCGATTTCCGCGCGGGCGGCAGGAGGCTGGGAAGGTGGCTGCGCCTGGCGGCCCGGACACTACCAGGTCCACTGCATCTACACGGGACGCGGCGAATCGACGTTCCACGTCTTCCCCGACGGGACGTCGCTGCTGCTGGACTGCGGCGATTCCATGCGCTTCCACCAGACGCCCGCCGAAACGCCGCTTCTGCCGGATCTCTCGCGCCGTTCGGGCGAATGGATTGCGCGCTACGTGGAACGCGTCAATCCCAAAGGCCGCCGGGTCGACTATTTCCACCTTTCGCATTACCATGAGGACCACGGCGGCGGCGAACGCTACCACGCCCATCGCGTGTCGGCGCCGACGGGCGACTACTGGTGCAGCGGTCTGGCGGATGCGGCGCGGTTTCTCTCCTTTGACACGGTGGTCGACCGCGCGTGGCCGGGATTCGGCGACCCGCTGGACGCGTTGGCGACATCCCGCGATGGAACGGCGCGGAACATCCGCGCGGTCTATGCCCGTCTCGCGGCGGAGGGGACGCGGATCGAGACGTTCCGCCTGGGCGCGAAAGACCAGTTCGTCCAGCGCGACGGCGCGCGGGCGAGACCTGATTTCCAGATTTTCAACTTGTGCGCGAATGGCCGCTACGTGCGCAAAGACGGTTCCGTTCGCGACCTCTATGCCGATCGGATCGGCGCCGGGGCGAAGACCTTGAACGAAAACGGCCTTTCGTGCGGTTTCATCGTGTCCTACGGCAGATTCAGATATTTCACCGCCGGCGACTTCTCGGACGCCTGCCGCAGGGCCGATGGTTCGCGGGAACAGACGGAGGACCTTCTCGCCGAAGCGGTGGGGCCCGTCGACGTGGCGAAGATGAACCACCACGGCCACCATTCGATGTTCCCCGAACTGGTCAAGGCGCTGCGGGCGCGGGTCTGGACGGCGTGCGTCCTCGACCAGCAGCACGTCACCGACGATTCCGCGTCCCGTCTGGCCGATCGCACGCTCTATCCGGGGGCGCGCACGATCCTCCCCACCTACATGCCGCTGAACCGCCCCGAAACGCCGGCCGGGCGCGCCTATCTGTCCGATGTCCCGCAGGCCGTGCGGGCGGCCCCGTGCCATCTTGTCCTCGACGTGCCGCCCGGCGGCGCGAGCTATTCGGTGTCGTGCCTTTCCGCCGCGGACGAAACGGACCGGGTCGTGGCCCGCTTCGGGTTTTTCGCGACTGCGAAGGATGGGGCGGCGCACCCGCCGCCGGCGCGGATCGGCAGTCGCAGTTCGTAGTCCGGCGCCAGCGCGTCCGTCGCCCGCGGGAACGCCTTGAAGCGCCAGTCGACGCGACCGGCGCCGAAAGGGACGTGCCCAGCGCGGCCGCCGGCGGCGCTCATCTGTACCGGCCCCGGCGGCGGCAGATGAGCGTGCGCTGGCCGGCGATTTCGGCATCGAAGAGGGTCGCGTCGGCCTTGGCGTCATAATGGACGATCAGCTTGACGGCGTAATCGCCGTCAAGCCCGCGGACGCCGCCGATTCTGACATTGCCCGCATGGTGCGCCTTCCCCCACGTCACGTCCGGCACGTCATCGGCGAACGCGGCTTCCCGGGAGGCGGGATCGACGGTGAAGCGAAGCGCCGTGCCGCCTTGCGCCGGCGTCAGACGCAGCTGAAAGCGTTCGCCGCCCCTGACGGCGTATGCGCGCGGTTTCGCCGGCGGCTCGATTTCCGGCACCCACTTGAGCCCGAGACGGCCGTCGGGATACGCCACGACCTCGCGGAACACGAGCCAGCCGCCCCAGCCGCAGAGGTGGTTGAGCCAGCCGACATAGAGGCGGCGACCGTCCCTCCACTTCGCCACCATCGGCACGGACAGCCCCTCGTAAAGCGCATCGGGTTCGTGCGTCCAGTTGACGAAACTGCCCGGCTTGCCGTCTGGCGAATAGGCCATGTTGGCAAAGCCCTGCAGAAGGTAGCGGTGGCCGTTCATGTCGAAGAGCGAGGGACAGTCTCCGCGGAACGGCAGTTTCGCGTCGTAAAGCACCCAGTTCAGGAGGTCGCGCGAACGGAAAATGCCAATCGCTCCGCCGTAGCTCGTCACGAGCTCGTAACGCCCGTCCGCCAGATTGTAGATGCTCGGATTCTGCGCGTCGGAAATGATCGCGCCGGCGTTGGCGAAATGGATGCCGTCGTCGCTGGTCGCGTACGAGCCGCCAATCGGCCTGCCCGTGCGCTCCGGATAGCGCGCGGTGTGCCAGCCGAAGGCAATCGCGATCTTGCCGTCCTTCATGAACGGCGTGCCCGTTCCCACGGTCTGCCAGTCTTCGGCAATCGGCACGGCAAGCGGATGCTCGACCCAATGCACGAGATCGGCGGACGACAGATGCGCGAACTGGTGACGTCCCGTCCCCATGCCGCTCGCATGGTGGCGGCGGTCGATCAGATAGAAAACGTGCAGCTTCCCGGCGAGGAAGGCCGGCGCGACGTCGCCCACCCAGGCGTTGTGGCCCTGCGGCGTCCAGTACTGGATCGGCCCGGCAATCGCGCGCGCGTCCGGCACGGGCGGCAAGGCGTCGGCGCGCGCCGGCGTGGCGAACGCCGTCGTCCGCACGCGCGGCGAAAAGACCTTCTCCTGCGCGTCGGCCGGCCAGACCACGGGGCAGGCCGGAACGGGGAACTCCTCGTCGACATGGCCGTCGACGCAGATCGCCCACCGGACCGGCGCGTACTGGAGCGTCACCGTGTGCACGCCCGCCGGTTGCGCCAGAAGGCCGAGCGGAATGCCCACCCGCCCGGCCTGCGCGGCGATTGTCGCCTCGATGACGGGACAGGTCCCGTCCGCCAGCGGCCAATTGAGGTAATTGCCGCTCCGCCAGTCGTAGTCCGCCAGCGCCTTGTCCGCCCCCGCCTGCCGCAGCACGAGCCGCACCGGACCGGCCGAATAGAGCACCTCCCCCGCGGGGGCGTCCGCGTTCCGGCACGGCCGCGAGAGGTCGATGTCGAGCGTGATCGTGAATCCGTCGCGCAGGATCCGTTCGGCCGTCGCGGCGAGGACCCGCGTCTGCCGGGGGGCCGCCGGCGGCGTATGGGGATGCGCCGCCGCGGAAACGCCCGCCACGACGCACGACGAAAGAAAGAGGAACGCGCGCATCATCGTCTCTCCGAAAAACCTGCTTCCGCCCGCCCGCCCGTCACGGCAAGCCACCCGGCTTGCCGGCACGTGGCCAGAGCGTCTGCCGCAGGGGAACCGGATGCGCCCATTCTATCAGATCCCGCGCGGGCGAACAAGGTTGCGGCCTCACTGCCCGTCCCGCGGCGAAAATGCGCGGCTCTCTCCCGCGCCTTCCGCCTGCCCGATGGCCGCGGCTTCCGTGAACGTGAAAGTCGTGAGGCCGTTCGCGGACGCGCAGACGAGTCCGGCGCCGTAGGAAGTCGCGATGGCTTTGGCGAGGGCGAGGCCGAGTCCGTTGCCCGGAAGGGTCCGGCTGGAGTCCGCGCGCCAGAAGCGCTTGAAGACGTGGGGAATGTCCGCCGCGGCGATGCCGGGGCCCGTGTTCGACACGGCGAGCGTGACGGGGTCCGCCCGGAGCGAGACGACGATCTCGCCGTTCCGGGGCGTGAACTTGACGGCGTTGTCGAGCAGGTTGCCCAGAAGTTGCTGGAGTTTGCCCTTGTGTCCGGAGAAGGGGACGGGGCTGTCGGGGACGTGGACGACGAGCCGCTGCCCATTGTCTTCCGCGAGCGTGGCGTAGAGTTCGGCCGTGTTGCGCACGAAGGCGGCCAGGTCGAGAATCTCGCGCGGCGTCCGGTCGATGCCGTGGGAGGTCTGCGAAATCTCAAGCATGGTGTTGATCATGTCGAGCATGTCGCCCGTCTCCTTCGAGACCAGTTCGGGGAGGGAGCGGCGGGGCGTTTCCGCCATGGCGTCGAGCTCCGCGGCGAGGCGAAGGCGGGTGAGGGGCGTGCGGAGGTCGTGGGCGATGTTGTCCGTGAGCATGTGAAGTTCCATGAGCGTTCGTTCGTTCTGCGCGCTCATGGTGTTGAAGGCGTTTTCGAGGTCGGCGATCTCCCAGCCCTCGTTCGTGGGGGGAATGCGGGCCGAGTAGTCGCCGGAGCCGATTTTCCGCGCGGCGTCCGCGAGCTGCCGGAGGGGGCGCGTGAAGCGGCGCGCGAGCAGCACGCCGAACAGTCGGCTCATGCCGAGAATCATGATGATCGACAGGCCCAGCGCCAGGGCGATCCGCATCATGTGGGATTCGTCGGCGGTGACGTTGTAGCCGACGGAGAGGACGTTGCCGTCGGGGAACGGCGTCTTCCGGACGCGGACGGCGATCGGACGCCCGAGTTCGTCCCGGCGATCCCGCTCGATGCGGTAGGTCCGCGGGTGGGCGTCGTGCGCGCGCGCCAGCATCTGCGTCAGGATGCTGGCGCTGGCGGCTTCTTCGACGACGATCTGGTTCTGGGCGTCGGAGATGAGCAGAAAGACGTTGCCGTGCCCGTGCTCCTCGGTGTCCACCTCGAAGAAGGCCTTCATCTTCTCCCTGTCGCCGCGGCACGCCGCGTATTCGGACGCGAGATCGCCGGTGATGCGCGCCAGCATCGCGTGATAGTCGTGCGTGTGGTGGTGGATCGTGACGCCGAGAACCAGCGCGGCGGAGAGTCCCGCGAGCAGACCGAAGGAGACGAAGGACCGCCAGGCGATCTGCGTGGCCATGGAGCGGGGCCTGTCCGTCCGTTCAGCCGAGGACATATCCGAAACCCCTGATGGTCCTGAGCAGTCGGGTGGCGGCGTTCCTGTCGATTTTGTTGCGCAGACGGCAGACGCGCGCTTCGACCACGTTGGTGTGGGGGTCGAAGTCGTAGTCCCAGACGCGCTCCAGGATCGTGTTCTTCGAGACGACGCGGCCCTTGTTCCGCATGAGATACTCAAGCAGCTGGTATTCGAGCCGCTGGAGGTCGATGCGCACGCCGGCGCGCGTGACGCGATGCGACACGAGATCCATTTCGAGATCGTCCACCCGGAGGACGGTTGTCTCGCCGATGCGGTTGGCGCGGCGCAGAAGCGCGGCGATGCGGGCTTGCAGTTCCGCGACGGAGAAGGGTTTGGCGAGGTAGTCGTCCGCGCCGGCCTCCAGCCCCTGGATGCGCGCGTCCACGTTGCCGCGCGCCGAGAGGACGATGACCGGCAGGGCGCTGCCCGTCGCGCGCAATTCGCGGATGACGGTCAGGCCGTCTTTCCCGGGCAGCATGATGTCCACGACGGCCGCGTCGTGCTGGCCCGTGCGCGCGGCGACGGAACCCGTTTCGCCGTCTGCGCAATGCGTCACGGCATATCCGGCCTGGCGGAACGCGCCGGCGACGAACTCCGCGGTCGTCCGGTCGTCCTCGATGATCAGAATGTTCATGGCGAGAGGAGATTATACCATCTTCACGGCGCGAGCATGAGGTCGCGGAATCGCTGGACGTCTTCCCGCGTGAATCCCAGGGACAGGACGAACGCCTCGGCCTTTTCGTTGACGGTCGCGCCCGGATACCTGAAGAGCGCGGCGTCGACGCCCCGGATCAGGGAATAGTCGAAGCGCCCGTTGCCCTTGAGGCGTTCGGTGAGCTCCCAGTCGTACCGCAGATCTTCCGGGGCGACCCCCAGCAGCGCATTGAGGAGGAAGACTACCGTGCCGGCCTGGTCGCGGCCGGCACGGCAATGGATGGCCACGGGATAGGCCGTCTCGTCCAGAAGCGTCCTGAAGACCGTCCGGAACGCGGCCCGTCCCTCGTCGGTGGCGATTTTCGCGTAGGCTCGGGAAGGGGCGCGGACCCATCGGACCTGGGGGCCGAGGGGCGAGGCCGTCATGGTTTCGGTTTCCTTTTCGGAGCGCAGGTCGAGGTCCGTCTTGATGCCGAGCGTCTCCGTGAGAAAGGCGCGGGACGCCGTGGAGAGGACGAAGTTCCTGTTGGGACGCCGGTCCTCCCGGTGGTTGAATTCCGCCGAACGGAAGATCCGGCCCTTGCGGACGCGCCGCCCGTCCAGAGTCCGCCATCCGCCGCAGTCCCGGAGGCTCTCGACGTCGGGAAGGTGGTAGATGGCGGGCGTGTCGCGGTTCGCGTCTGCCGCGAGGGCCGGGGTCTCGGGCCGGTTCTCCGCGCGCCTGAGCAGGATGTCCGTCACGGCGCAGATGACGACGAACGGCAGGAGGGTCAGGAAGATCAGTCTCATGTTTTTTCTTCTCGGTTGCTGGCGGATGGAGGAATCAGAACAGGGCGAAATATTCCCGGAGGAGCGAGAAGGCGTTCAGGACGCCGAGGTTGGAGCCTGGCACGTCGTGCCAGGCGTCGAGGGGGAGTTCGCGGGTCGCATGGCGCAGGCGGGTCCGGCCGATCCGCCGCAGGAGTTCGACGTCGAACAGCCACTTCGTGCGGAACGGGGCGCGGAAGATCTCGCGTGCCAAGGAATGGGTGAAGATCTTGGCGCCGCACTGCGTGTCGTAGACGGAGGCGTGGAGGGCGAAATGGAGCAGCGCTTTCATGATCGTCCCCGTGAGACGCCGGAAGGACGAACGGGCGATGTCCGCCCCCAGATGCGGCCAGCGGACCCCGATGACGGCCTGGCGCGACGCCGACTCGTCGAAGGCGTGGACGAAGCGCGGCAGTTCGCCGAGGGGCGTCGCGAGATCTGCGTCCCAGAAGCCGAAGAGTTCCGCCGTCGAGTTGGCGCAGAGATAGGTGATGCCGGCCCGCACGGCCTCCGCCTTGCCCCGGTTCTCGGGGAGATAGAGCGCGTGAATCGCCGGCGACCGGTTGGCGAGGTGGGCGAGAATCTCCGCCGTCGCGTCCGTGGAGCCGTCGTCGACGAAACAGAACGAAAGCCAGGGCCACCGGCCGAGGGCGTCCAGAAACGCCTCCTGGCGGAGCCGGAGGGATTCATTGTGGCAGGGGACGACGAGAACGAGGGATTTCATGGCTGTTCCTCCTGACGTGGCTGGACGGCCGGGCTGCCTTCGCCCCAGGGGCCGTGGTAGAATTCGTGGGAATAATGGCGGTCGTCGCTCCGTTTGGGGGCCGCGGCCCCCATCATGTTTTGCGTGAAGGTCCGGGCGCAGAGGATCGTCCCGCAGAGAATGGCGGCGTTCAGCGCGGCGACGGGCGGGAGCAGGCGCCACAGCCGCGCGCGCGCTTTCGTCTTCAGCGCGAGGCCGGCGGCGAAGAGCGGCACGGCGGGGAGCAGATAGGTCAGCGGCACGCGGCTCGTCAGGCACCAGAACAGCGTGATCGCCAGGACGGCGAGGGACGGGAAGTCGCGCGGGAGGGCGAACGCGATCCGGGGACGGCGGAAGAAACCGGCCAGCGGCACGAGGGACCAGGGGAGCGTGACGACGACGAGCCAGACGGCCGCCATCCCGCGAAAGGTCTCGCGGCCCGCGCCGTATTTGTCCCCGTAGTCGTGGACCAGGAAGCGGAGCAGATTCTCGTGGATGAAGAAATACCGGAGGAAACCGGGATTCCGTTCCTGCATCAGTGCGAACCAGGGCGCCGCGATGGCGAGGAACAGCACGGCTCCCCACAGCCCGTCCGCCGCCAGCAGATCTCGCCAGCGCCGGTTCAGGCAGGCGTCCAGCCCCACGGGAAGGGCGAAGAGCACGAGCGCGACGGGACCTTTGACGAGCATGCCGCAGCCCAGCAGGGCCGCGATCCCCAGCGTGTCGCGCCAGTCGTGCGACACCCGGCGGCAGGCGTGGAGAAGCAGCGCGCCGGAGACGCAGCAGGTGAGCGGAAGATCCGTCAGGCAGAAGCCCGCCGTCGCGTAGAAGGCCACCGAAGTGGCGCAGATGCCCACGGCCAGGCAGGCGGTCCGCGTGTCCTTGAGGCGTCTTACCGCATGGAACAGAATCGCCAGCAGAAGGAGCGCGGAGAGAAGCGGGAACAGGCGGACGGCGAATTCGTTCACGCCCAGGAGCCGGCAGAACACGCCGCCGGCCTGGAAGACGAGCGGGGGCTTCCCGTCGAACGACCGGTAGACGCCCTTATGCGTGAAATGCGGCACGAGAAATTCGCCCGTGCGGGCCATGTTCGCGGAGATGGCCGCGTAGCGCGCCTCGCTCGGGTCGAACACGGGCGTGTTCCACATCACGAAGAGCCGAACCGCCAGCAGGGCGCCGAGGCTGACTCCGAACCTGATGAGCCGTTGTTTCATGCCGCCCATTGTCCCAAAGGAACATGACGGATCTTTGACGGCGAGATGACCATTTCGTCATCTTCGCGCACGTCATTTTCCGCGCGCGGAACGATTCCGGATTCACGCGCGCATTCCCCCGGACCGGCCGCCCGGCCAGGGCCGCCGCCCGGCCAATCCGTTCCGCACCGCCGGTCGTGGGGATTGCGCGCATCCGCTCCCGTGGCGGCGGCGTGCCGTTTGTGCTAGAATGGGCGCATGGAAAAGGGGAACAGTCTGCCGGTGCCGTCTGCGGCGCCCCGCGGCGCGGCACGGACGCGGCGAGGGGCGGTTCGTTTGCCGCGGCAGTGGCGCGAGGAGGACGGGTGAAGGACAAGACGCTGATTCTGACGGGCTGGGGACTGCCCGATTATGCGGCGGCGGGCGCGGCGGCGCTCCGCGCGTTTCCTTCGGCGGATGTCCGGGGCGTCAGCCAGCGGCATCTTCCGGAATTTCTTGCGGCCGGGAGCGGGTACGGGAAGATTTTCATTCTGGGGGTGGGGATTGCCGGGACTGCGGATGAAATCGGGCGCGTCGTGGCGCGCCTTGCCGCCGACGGGACGTCGACGACGTGGATCAGCGTTCTGGATCTCCCGCCCGAGGCCGCTCCGCTTGCCGCGGGGACGCCGCTTCGGCTGGCGATCGACAGGGCGGCGTCGACCGTGACGGAAGCGGTCGGCCGGCTTTTCGCCGTCGCCGTCGACGATCTGCTGCCGTTCACGGTCAAGTCGGCGGACCGGAAGTCGGCGGTCTTTCTCTATCAGGAACTCTTCCAGGCCGCCGGATACGCCCATCGCGTCCAGGGGGCCGATTGGGCCTATGCGCGGGCCATGCGCCATCTGGCGGCGCGGGACAGTCCTTCGGCCTGGGACCGTCTGGCCGGGGTCGTCGACGATTTCCGCAAGTACGGGAGCCGCGAACTCATCGGCAACAGCGCGGCGATGCAGGCGGTCCGGGCGCAGATCGCCCGCGCGGCCAAATTCCCCAGAACGCGCGTGATGATTCTGGGCGACAGCGGAACCGGCAAGGAGACGGTGGCCCAGCAGATCCACAATCAGGGGCCGCGAAAAGGGGAGGTCTTTCTGGCGTTCAACTGCGCAAGCGTCTCGCCCAATCTGCTGGAATCCCGTTTGTTCGGCCATGAGAAAGGGGCCTTTACCGGCGCCGACAGGCGGACCCGGGGACTGTTCGAGTCGGCTCGGGGCGGCACGCTGTTTCTCGATGAAATCGGGGAACTGCCGCTTGAGGCCCAGGGGCTTCTTCTGCGGGTTCTGCAGGAAAACCGCTTCCAGCGCGTCGGGGGCACGGAGAGCGTCGAAGCGGACGCGCGGCTGATTGTGGCGACCAACCGCGATCTGGCCCGCCATGTGCGCGAGAACCGGTTCCGCCTGGACTTGTTCGAGCGCCTTTGCGTCCTGCAGATCAGACTGCCCGCGCTGAACGAACACAAGGAGGACATTCCCGACATCGCGGACAACTGGTGGATCCGCAATACGGGCGTGCGGCTGACGGATCGGCAGAAGGCCGACCTGATGTCCTTCGACTATGTCGGCAATGTCCGCGAACTGCTGAATCTCCTGGAGCGGGCGATGATTCTGGAGGAGCCGGATTTCAGGCACGTGCTGGCCGACTACCGGGCGATGAACGGCGGACTTTTCGACGATGCGCCCGGCGATCGTCCCGGCTATCCGGAGAATCTGGAAGCCATGACGCGGTGCCATGTCCAGACGGTCGCCCGGCGTTATCCGACGAAGCGGGAGGCGGCCCGCGCGCTCGGCATTTCGCCCAACACGCTGAAGAAGTACCTGTAATGGGCCCGCGCGCCGCCCGAAACGCCCCGGCGCAAACTCCGGTTGACAGGGGGAAGGCCAAAATGCTACGCTACGACCGCCGTTTGTCGGACATTCGGCTGGTCAAGGGGAACAAAGGAAATCGGGCGGTGGCGGATGCGCTTCCGATGGCGGAAAGGCCGGAGGCGGGCAGTCCGCGCGGCCGATCCGCAGGGGTCGGATCGTGTCCGGCCGTGCGGCGGTCGGCCGCCGGTCCCGGTGTCTGGCGACGTTCCCGGAAAAGAAACGTGTCGGATCGCGAGAGATGAGAAAAAGGAATGTTGCTGCTATGTTTTGCAAACCGCTGATGCTGTCTCTTGCCCTTGCGGGACTTGCCGCATCGGGCGAAGTGCCGGGGGGTGACGGCGTGAAGCCGGCGGCGGAAAGCCGCCCGGCCGCCGGGCGGAGGGACGCCCTGCCTGTCTGGCAGGGCGGAAATCTGGCGTCTTGGCGCGAACAGGCCCACCAGTGCGCCGAGGTCCGCGTGACGGACGCGGGGCTTCGCCTCGTCGGCGGCGGCACGGACACGCACGTCTACAGTTGCGGTTTCTCGATTCCGGCCCGGCCGACCCAGGAGTTCGTCTTCCGCGCGAAATGCGACCGGTCGGGAACGGGTGAGCTGTTCTGGATGCCGCCGGGGAAGGGGCCGCAGCAGAAGTGGAGCGTCCGTTTCGAGTGGATTGGCGACGGCGCGTGGCACGACTACCGCGTGCGTCCCTACTGGCAGGGCGAGAAGACGATTGGCCGTCTGCGCCTCGATCTCCCGCCGGGCGCGGCCGATGGCGGCGTCTTCGAGTTCGAGAAGATGGCCATTGAGGATGCCGCCAAGGCCCTGGAGATTCCCGCCGACCGGTATTCGGGCGTCCTGTTCTCGCTGAAAGCCTCCGCGGACGGCGTGGGCGTCGTCCGCTGGGCGGGCGATGGCGAGTCGGGCGTGAAGACGGAAGAGATCCGGATCCCCGGCGACGGCCGCAGCCACCGGTACTATCTGGCCTTGGCCGACCGGCGCGGCTGGCAGGGCCTGATCGGGCTGATGCAGGTCGACGTGCCCGACGGCGTGGCGCCGCCTTCCGACTTGACGTTCGTGGAAGACGAGCCGGACCTTCCGGCCGACCTGATTCTCCGGGGCGCGCGCGCGTCCGACGCCTTCAACCGCGCGGGGTCGTCCGTTTCCCTGACGGTCCTGGTGGAGAACCTGGGAACGCGCGAGGCAAAAGACGTCTCGCTGGCGGCGGAGCTGCCGGAAGGCGTCACGCTCGTCAATGCGGCCGAATGTTCGGGCCTGGCGGTTTCGGGCGGAGAGACGCTGATGATCGCGCCCGTTCTCCGGTGCCGGGCGGCGGGCGAGTTCACGGCCGTCCTGACGGTGTCGGCGCCGGGATGCGTCCCCCTGAAAGTCGAGATCCCCGTCGTCGTGCGGCCCTCGCTCAATCTCCCCAAGGCCGCCTACGTGCCGGTCCCGCAGCCGGTGGCGACGGACTACGACATCGCGGCGCTCTATTTTCCGGGCTGGTGGCGCGCCGAGGACTGGCAGCGCGTGTGGCGGCGCTGCCCGGAGCGCAAGCCCGTTTTGGGCTGGTACGACGAGTCCAATCCGGAGGTCGTGGACTGGCAGATCAAGTGGCTGGTCGAGAACGGCATCCGCACGCTGTACGTCGACTGGTACTGGCACAAGGGCCATCTGCACCTGGACCACTGGGTGAAGGCCTTCTACCGGGCCAGATACAAGTCCTACATCAAATGGGCGATGATGTGGGCGAACCACAATGCGCCGGGGAGCCATTCGGTCGAGGACCAGCGGGCGGTCACGAAGTTCTGGATCGAGAACTACTTCAACACGCCGGAATACCTGCGCATCGACGACATGCCGGTGGTCTGGATGTGGAGCCCGCAGAACATGGAGCGCGACGTCGGGGCGGGCGGCTGCCGCCGGCTGCTCGAAATCTCGCGCGAAATGGCCCGCGCCGCCGGCTTCAAGGGCATCCACTTCATCGCGATGAAGTGGCCGGAGGCGGACTGCTCGCCGGAGACGATCCGGAAGTACAAGGACTTCGGCTTCGACATGACGGGCATCTACCACTTCATGAGCCATGGCGGGCGCGAGGCGTCCAGCCGCCGCTTCTCCTTCAAGTCGGTGGCCGCCGCCAATCCCGAGAACTGGTGGCGCCAGCATGAGGCCGGCATCCTGCCGTTTCTGCCCAACCTGTCCACCGGCTGGGACGACCGTCCGTGGAACGACCACTGCGAGATCTACGGCAAGAACGCGGACGACTTCCGCCGGATCTGCCAGGAGGCGAAGGCCTTCGCGGACAAGACCGGCGTCAGGCGCCTCTGCCTCGCGCCGCTGAACGAATGGGGCGAAGGCTCCTACGCCGAGCCGAACGCGGAGCACGGTTTCGGCTTCTACGAGGCGGTCCGCGACGTCTTCTGCCGGCGACCGGCGACGGGCTGGCCGCTGAACTTCGGGCCCAAGGACGTCGGGCTGGGGCCGTACGATTTTCCGCCGCCGGAGATGCCGAAACGAGTCACCGCCTGGTCGTTCGCGGACGGGCGGGCGCAGGGCTGGAAACCGCAGATGGGCGTTGCGGACTTCGTCGCCGCCGCCGACGGCCTGTCCATGACGGCCACGACGTACGATCCGGCCGTCTGCAGTTTCTTCGCGCCCGTCGAAACGAAGAACTTCACGAAAGTGGTCGTGCGGATGAAGGTGGAGGCGTCCGGGCCGACCTTCGCCCAGCTGTTCTGGTCCGGTCCGGGCCGGACGACCAGCGAAAATGCGAGCGTGCGGCGGCCGGTCGTCGCGGACGGCGCCTTCCACGACTACGTCTTCGACGTCGCCGCGAACCGCCGGTGGCAGGGACGCGTCAACCATTTGCGCTTCGACCCGACGGACCGGAAGGACGCCAAGGTCGTCATCGCCTCGATTCGCCTCGAAAAATAGTCTCGTCCGATGTCCGTTTCCTCTCCAGCCTTGTTGACGCGGCGCACGTTCTTTGGCGCCGCCGCAGCCGCCGGCGCCTGCGGATATGCGCCCGCCACCGCGGCGGCGCGGAACGGGTTTGCCGAACCGTCCCGCACGCTGCCGGTCGATGCGTGGGCCGACGTCATCGTCTGCGGGGGCGGCCCCGCCGGCGTCGCGGCGGCCGTGAACGCGGCCCGGGCGGGCCGGAAGGTCCGCCTGTTCGAGTTGCAGGGGGGGCTGGGCGGCGTCTGGACGTCGGGGTTGCTCACGTACATTTTTGACTTCGACAAGTCGGAAACCGACCGCGAGATCATGCTGCGGCTGGACGCCTACGGCGCACGGAACGTGGACCGGCCCGCCCCCGCCGAGATGGCGTGCTACCGGGGCGGATTGAACCGGGATTGGGTCTACGAACCCGCGTACATGAAGCGGGTCTGCGAGGACATGTGCGTCGAGGCGGGCGTCAGAATCCATCTGCACACGCCGGTTGTCGCCGCCTATCGCGATGCCGCCGGCCGGAATGTCGACGTGGTCGTCACCGAATCGAAAAGCGGACGCCAGGCCTGGCGCGCGAAGACGTTCATCGACTGTTCGGGCGATGGCGATCTGGGTGCGCTGTCCGGCTGCGGGTTCGATCTGGGCTGGACGCCGGACGGCTTTGGCCAGCCGGCGACGCTGAACGCGCTGGTTACGGTCGGAAACGGCGAGGCCATCAAGGACTTCGTCTCCAACGAACCGGCGATGTGGACGCGGGTTCCGCAGGCCAACGGCAAGACCACCTGCCACCACATCTTCGCCTCGCACAAGCTGCGCGACCTGCTCCGGGCGCAGGGGCTGTCCCCCAGCTACGGCGACCCCACGCTTTTCCGCTGCCGGGGCAATCTGTTCTGCTTCATGGCGACGCATGCCTACAAGCTGCGGCTCGACGATGCGGCGGCGGTTTCCGCGGCGACAATCCGCGCGCGGCAGGAGATCTTCCGCCTGGCGGATGCGCTGGCGCGCCTGGGCGGCGCCTGGGAGGGCTTCCGCGTCGTCTGCACGGCCGAACAGATCGGTCACCGCGACGCCCGCCGCATCCACGGCCGCTATACGGTGACGCGGGCGGACGTCGCCGCCGGCCGCCGTTTCGCGGATGCCGTCACGGAATCGCGTTTCGGCATCGACATTCACGGTCTGGACCAGAAGGCGAACGACGTGAAGGCCGCCGGACAGGACTTCGGGGCGACGTTCCGTCCGTTCCAGATTCCGCTCCGTGCCTGCCAGGCCCGGGATGTCGACAACCTGTACATGGCGGGGCGCTGCATCAGCGGCGACTTCATCGCCCATGCCAGCTATCGCGTCACGGGCAGTTCCGTGGCGCAGGGCGAGGCCGTGGGCCGCGCCGCCGCGCGCGCGGCGGGCGAAGGAAGCCATGGTTAAGCGCGCGTTCGAGACGCTGCTCGTCCTCGCGGCGGCGCCGCTGTGGGCGCCGCTCGCCCTCGCGGTGGCGGGCGTCGTGCTGTGCGTGGACGGGCGGCCCGTCTTTTTCCGCCAGAAGCGGGCCGGCTTGAAGGGGCGTCCGTTCACGATGTTCAAGTTCCGGACGATGAAGCCGGGCGCGGGGGACGACGCGGCGCGGCTGACGCGGCTGGGGCGGTTTCTGCGGGCCTCGTCGCTGGATGAACTTCCGGAACTCGTCCATGTCCTGACGGGCACGATGGCCCTCGTGGGGCCGCGCCCGCTTCCGACGCGCTACCTTCCGCGCTATTCGCCCGAACAGGCGCGCCGGCACGACGTGCGGCCGGGCCTGACCGGCTGGGCGCAGGTGCACGGACGCAACGCGCTTTCGTGGGCGGACAAGTTTGCGCTCGACGTCTGGTACGTCGACCACCGGTCGTTCCGCCTCGATCTCAAGATTCTCGTCCTGACGGTGGCGGCCGTCTTCTCCGCCGCCGGCATCGCCCATGCGGGCGAGGCGACGATGGAGGAATTCAGGGGCTGAAAACGGGCCGCTACGCGAGCGTCTTGCGGAAACGCCCGATCGCCTCCTGCACGTTGGCGCGGCTGTTGAAGGCCGAGATGCGGATGTGGCCTTCGCCCGCCTTGCCGAAACCGGCGCCCGGCGTCGTGACCACGTTGGCCTCGTTCAGCAGCTTGTCGAAGAACGCCCAGGAGTCGCCCTTCACGTCAACCCAGAGGTAGGGCGAGTCCGTGCCGCCCGTCACGTTGTAGCCGAGGGCGAGCAGCGCGTCCTTGAGGAGCTTGGCGTTTTCGAGGTAGAAATCGACCGTCGCCTTCGTCTGCGCCTTTCCGGCTTCCGTGTAGATGGCTTCGGCGCCGCGCTGCGTCACGTAGGAGCAGCCGTTGAACTTCGTCGTCTGGCGGCGCGTCCAGAACGGGCGCAGCTCGACCGCTTCGCCGGCGGCGGTATAGGCCATCAGGCCCTTGGGAACGACCGTATAGCCGCACCGCACGCCCGTGAATCCGGCCGTCTTCGAGTAGGAGCGGAACTCGATCGCGCACGTGCGGGCGCCCGCGCACTCGTAGATGGAGCGGGGAATGCCGGGGGTGCGGATGAACGCCTCGTAGGCGGCGTCGAAAAGAATCAGCGCCTTGCTGGCGTTCGCCCAGTCGACCCAGGCCTGCAGCTGCGCCTTCGTCGCCGTGGCGCCCGTCGGATTGTTGGGGTAGCAGAGATAGACGGCGTCGACGCTTTCCGGCAGGTCCGCGGGCGTGGGAACGTAGCCGTTCGCCGCCGTGCAGTCGAGATAGACGAGATTCCCGTAGCGGCCGTCCGTGTTGACGCCCGTGCGGCCCGCCATCACGTTGGTGTCCACATAGACGGGATAGACGGGGTCGCCGACGGCGATCTTCACGTCCGGCCCGAACAGTTCCTGGATGTTGCCGCAGTCGCACTTGGCGCCGTCCGAGATGAAGACCTCGTCCGCCGCGACGTCGAGGCCGCGGCTCTGGAAATCGTGCGCGGCAACGGCCTCGCGCAGAAAGGCGTATCCCTGTTCCGGGCCATAGCCGTGGAACGTCTCGCGCCGGCCTTCGTCGTCCACGGCCCTGTGCATCGCCTCCAGCACGGCGGGGGCCAGAGGCTCCGTGACGTCGCCGATGCCCAGGCGGATGATCTTGGCTTCGGGGTTCTTCTCCTGATGGGCCTTCACGCGATGCGCGATTTCGGTGAACAGGTAGGAGGCTTGGATCTTCAGATAGTTTTCGTTGACGCGGATCATGGATTCTCCTGTGCTTGACGGGCGCGGATTATACCATTTCGGGCGGTCCGTGTCCATCGGCGAACGGCCCGGCGCGCGGCGATTGCCGCGTCGCGTCGGGCGGAATCCCGTGCGCGCCGGACCGGAAAATCCCGGCCGGCCATTGACCGTCCGTCGGACACGTGCTATGCTGGAGGCGACCTGCGAACGGCAGGAGGCGATGGGGAGAGAGAATGAACCGCGTGATGCTGCCTGTTCTCCTTTCCGTGGGCGGCTCGACCGTCCTCGGGGTGTTCGGCGGACTGCTCGTCCGCCGGGTTCCCCGTCGTTTCAACGACGCCGTGCTGGGCTATGCGGCGGGCGTCATGCTGGCGGCGGCGGTCCTCGGGCTGCTCGCCCCGGCGTTCGCGCCTCCGGGCGCGGCCAATCTCGCGCTGGCTCTCGCCGGCGCGGCGGCGGGCGCGGGGCTGATCAGCGTCCTGGACCGCATCGTTCCCCATCTGCACCGGCTCGCGGGACTCGACGCCGAGGCGCACCGCAACAACCGCTCGATCGGCCGGACGCTCCTCTTCGTCTCGGCCATCGCGCTCCACAAGATCCCGGAAGGCCTGGCGACGGGCGTGAGCTTCGGCGCGGGGTCCGTCGGCGACCTTCTGACGGTCGCCGGGGCGATTTCCCTGCAGAACGTCCCCGAAGCCGTGGTCATCGTCGCGCCGCTTGTCGCCGTCGGCGTGTCGACGTGCCGGGTCGTCGGCATTTCGTTCGCCATCGCCGCGCTCAGCATGGCCTCCGTCGTCTGCGGAAGCCTGCTCGTCGCGGTCTTTTCGTCGGTTCTTCCGTTCATGCTGGCGGCCGCGGGCGGGGCCATGCTCTACGTCGTGTCGGACGAGATGATTCCCGAGACCCATTCCTGCGGACACGAGAAGCTCGCCACTTTCGCCCTGATCGCCGGTCTGCTGACGGTCGTCGTGCTCCAGCGGTTCTTCGCCGCGTAGCCCAATGGACAGGAGGTGTTTCGCCATGAATTACGTCATCATCGGTGGAGTCGCGGCGGGCGCGAGCGCGGCCGCCCGGCTGCGCAGGCTGGACGAAACGGCCCAGATCACCCTTCTTGAGAAGGGGTCCGCGATCTCGTATGCGAACTGCGGCCTGCCGTACTGCGTCGGCGGCGTCATCGGGTCGCGCGCGCGGCTGACGGTGATGTCGCCGCAGACGTTCGCCGCGTGGTTCAACGTGCGCGTCCGCACGCGCACGGAGGCGCTGGCGATCGACCGCGCGGACAAGTCCGTGAAGATCCGCACGCCGGAGGGGACGGAGGCGTCGCTGCCGTACGACCGGCTGCTGCTGGCCACGGGCGCGACGCCGGTCGGGGAAGTCCATACGGACGAGCGCCAGCCGCACGTCGCGCATCTCTGGACGCTCGATGACATGGACCGCGTCCTTTCCAAACTCGGCGCGGTGCGCCGCGCGGTGGTCGTCGGCGCGGGATTCGTCGGACTCGAACTGGCCGAGAACCTGCGTGCGCGGGGACTCGCGGTGACGATCGTCCAGCGCGGCGACCACGTTCTCCCGACTCTGGACGGCGAGATGGCGGCGCCCCTCGCGGCCGAACTGCACGCCCTCGGCGTCTCCATCCGCTTCGGCCGCACGGTCGCCGCCTATGACGAGCATCCGGACGGCGTGACGGCCGTCCTGGACGACGGGGCGCGTCTGGAGGCCGACCTCGTCCTGGTCGCGACGGGCGTGCGGCCGCGTTCGGAACTGGCGCGGGCGGCGGGGCTCGAACTCGGGCCGCGCGGACACGTCGTCGTCAACGACCGGCTCCAGACGAGCGATCCCGACATCTACGCCGCGGGCGACGTGATCGAGGTGACCGATCCCGTCTTCGGCGGCAAGACGGCCATCGCCCTGGCGGGGCCCGCGAACAAGCAGGGACGTCTGGCGGCGGACAACATGGCCGGCGGCCGGTCGGTCTATCGCGGCACCCTGGGCGCAAGCGTCGTCAAGGTCGGCTCGCTGAGCGCTGCGGGCGTCGGCTGGACGGAGGCGCGCCTCGCCGCCGAGAAGCGCGCGTTCAGGAAAATCTACATCCATCCCCTGTCCGGCGCGGGATATTATCCCGGCGCCGTGCGCCTCAGCATGAAGCTGCTCTTCGGCGACGACGGCACCATCTTCGGCGCGCAGATCGTCGGCGGGAAGGGCGTCGACAAGCGCATCGACACGATTGCCGCGGCGATGCGGATGGGCCGGAAGGCGCCCGAACTCGGGGAGATCGAACTGTCGTACGCCCCGCCCTACAGTTCGGCGAAGGATCCGGTCAACTATCTCGGCTTCGTCGCCGAGAACGTGCTGACGGGGAAGAGCGACGTGGTCGCGCCCGACGCGATTCCGCCGGCGGCCGTGATCGTCGACGTGCGCGAGCCCGCCGAGCATGACGCGGGCTCGCTCCCGCATGCCGTCAACATCCCGCTGGGCGATCTGCGCGCGCGCCTGGGCGAACTCGACCGCGCGACGACCTACGTGACGTACTGCGCCGTCGGCCTGCGCGGCTATCTTGCGGAGCGCATCCTGAAGCAGCACGGCTTCCGGGCGTTCAACTTGTCCGGCGGCTGGGCGACGTGGAAGCTCTTCCATCCCGATGCCGCGGCCGCGACGGATCGGCCGGGCGTCCCGTGAAGGGGCGCAAGCCCCCGCCGCGGCCGGCGCCCGCGGCGGACGATGGACGGCCGGAGACGCCGGAAGCGCGGTCCGCAGTTTTCGGCGGGATTGTGTTGACGGCCCGACGGGGGTGGGATATACTGTCACCCATCCCCGGTTCAGGGGGACGGTTTCGGTAATTTCAAGGAGCAGCGAAGTGGCGATTGACGTGAATGTGACGGCGGACATCAAGTACGTGGGCGTGGACGACCATGACGTCGACTTGTTCGAAGGGCAGTATGCCGTGCCCCGGGGCATGTCGTACAACAGCTACGTGATTCTGGGCGGCGGGAAGACGGCGGTGATGGACACCGTCGACGCGCGCTTCTACGAGGCCTGGGCGGCGAACGTCAAGGCGGTTCTGGGCGGGGCGTCGCCGGACTATCTGGTCGTCCAGCACATGGAGCCGGACCACTCGGCCTGCGTCGCGCGGTTTCTGGCGGCGAATCCGCGCACGACGGTCGTCTCCTCGCTGCCGGCGTTCCGCATGATGAAGAATTTCTTCGGCACGGAATTCGCCGACCGGCGCCTGGTCGTCAAGGAGGGCGATACGCTCGCCGTGGGTTCCCATACGCTCGCGTTCGTCGCGGCGCCCATGGTCCACTGGCCGGAGGTGATCGTGACGTATGACGCCGCCGAAAAGGCGCTGTTCTCGGCCGACGGTTTCGGCAAGTTCGGCGCGAACGACGTTGTCGATCCGGAGGGCTGGGACTGCGAGGCCCGCCGCTACTACATCGGCATCGTCGGCAAGTACGGTCCGCAGGTCCAGGCGCTTCTCAAGAAGGCGGCCGGGCTGCAGATCGAGAAGATCCTGCCGCTTCATGGCCCGCTGCTCACGACGGCCGGGGAAATCGCCCATGCCATCGGGCAATACGGCATCTGGAGTTCGTACGGCGTGGAGAGCGAAGGCGTCTGCATCGCGTACACGAGCGTCTACGGCCACACGAAGGCGGCGGTCCTGAAACTCAGGGATCTGCTTCTGGCGAAGGGGTGCCCGAAGGTCGCGCTCGCCGATCTCGCCCGCGACGACATGCCGGAAGCCGTCGAGGACGCGTTCCGCTACGGCAAGCTCGTGCTGGCGACGACGACCTACAATGCGGATGTCTTTCCGTTCATGCGGACGTTCATCGACCATCTGACGGAACGGAACTACCAGAATCGCCGGATCGGCCTCATCGAGAACGGCAGCTGGAAGCCGATGGCGGCGAAGGTCATGAAGGACATGTTCGCGAAGTCGGCGAACATCTCGTTCTGCGCGAATACGGTGACGATTCTTTCGGCGCTCAACGCGGATTCGGAGGCGCGGCTGGCCGCGCTTGCGGATGAACTGCTGGCCTGACGCGCGGACACAAACATAAGGGAGACATGCGGATGAAACGCGGATTCTTGGCGGGAGGGATGGCGCTGGCGCTGGCGGCGCTGGGGGCGACGGAAACGCTGGTGTCGCCGGACGGGACGATTTCCGTGTCCGTCGGCGCGGACGGGGATCTGTCCTGGTCGGTCGCGCGAAAAGGCGTCGAACTCGTGAAACCGTCCCGGCTCGGCCTCGATTTCCTGTTCCAGAGTCCCTGGCGGAACTTCCGCGTCCTTTCCGCGCGGCGCCGTTCGCATGATGACGCATGGACGACGCGCCTCTACAAGAAGGAGCGGATCCGCGACCGGGCGAACGAGCTTGAGCTGGCGCTGGAGGACGGCGAAGGGCGTCTGCTGACGCTGGTCTTCCGCGCCTATGACGAAGGCGTGGCGTTTCGCTACGTGGTTCCGGAACAGAAGGCCTTCGACGGTTTCCAGTTGAGGGGCGAGTTCACCCAATGGCGCTTCCCCGAAGGCGCGGACGGCTGGTTCACGAGCTATTCCAACTGGGTCTCTTCGCAGGAAAATCACTTCCGGCGGCGCAAGATCTCCGAAATCGGCGCGAAGGAACTCGTTGGCATGCCGGCAATCGTCAACGTCGGCGGGCAGCGCGTGGCGCTGTGCGAAGCGGATCTGACCAACTGGGCCGGCATCTACTACCGCGTGCCGGCGAAGGGGCAGCCGCCGGACGCCTCGGTTCTGGAGGCGGCGCTGACGCCTCTGCCGCCGTCCAACGCGTGCGCGAAGGATGTCGCCGTCATCCGCATGACGCCGGCGGCGAGTCCGTGGCGCGTGATGATCTGCGCCGATTCCGACGTCGATCTGCTCAACCGCAACGACATCGTCCTGAATCTCAATCCGCCTGCCGATCCCGCGCTGGACTTCAGCTGGGTCGTGCCCGGCGCGTCCAGCTGGGACTGGTGGACGGAGTCCAACAACTCGCTGTCGACCGAACTGACGCTCAAGCTGGTCGATTTCGCGGCGGAGATGGGGTGGAAGTACCATACGATTGACGGCGGCTGGTACGGCTGGGCGCGTCGCCCGAACCATGGTCCCGACGTGCCCATCACGATCCGCAAGGGCTTCGATCTGCACCGGATCGTCGCCCACGCGAAGGAGAAGGGCGTTGGCATCTGGGTGTGGCTCCACTGGGAGGCGCTGCACGACAACGGGGTGGAGGAGACGTTCGCCAAGCTCGAAGCGTGGGGCGTGAAGGGCGTCAAGATCGACTTCCTCGACCGGCAGGACCAGTGGATGGTCCGCTGGTACGAGAGCACGGTCCGCGCGGCGGCGCGCCACCATCTGATGATCAACTACCACGGGGCTTTCAAGCCGACGGGCATGAACCGCACGTGGCCGAACCAGATCACCCGCGAAGGCATCCGCGGCAACGAGATGACGAAGTTCGCGTCGGACATCACGCCCGAGCACGCGGCCACGCTTCCGTTCACGCGCTTTCTGCTGGGGCCGGGCGACTTCACGCCGGGCGGCTTCGCGAACGTCCATTCGGAGGCGTTCGTTCCGCAGTGCAAACGGGGTCATCGCTATGGCGACGAGACGGACCGCCGTCCGATCTGGGCCGAGGTGATTGGAACGCGGGCGCACGAAATGGCGCTCTGCATCGCCTACGATTCGCCGCTGATGACGATGTGCGACTGGCCGGAGCGCTATCGCGGCGCAAAGGGCGTCGAGGCGCTCAAGGCGCTTCCGACGGCCTGGAAGAACACGCTGCCGCTGGCCGGCGAGATCGGCCGGCACTACGGCGTCGTCCGCGAGACGCATGACGGGCGCTTCTATCTTGCCGTGCTCGGCGTGAAGGAGGCGACGTTCGAGTTTCCGCTGTCGTTCCTGCCCGAAGGGACGGAATGGAACGCCACGTTCTACGTGGACGGCCCGAACGCCGCGGCGGACGCGACGGACCTGTCCGTTTCCGAGCAGGTCCTGACGCGCACCTCCACAATCAAGTTGGCGGTTGCGCGCGAGGGCGGCGCGGTCGTCGTTTTCGCGCCCCGACCGGCGGGGAAGTGACGCGCGCGCGTCACGTAAAGCGGATCAGCAGCAACTTGAACAGATCGCGGAAGCGGATGGGCCACAGACGCGTCGGCTTGTCCGCTTCCAGCGGTTTCTGGAGATACTTCGGCATCTCGGGAAAGAAATCCAGGCCGGTCATCTCCTCAAGTTCGTCGATCGTGACGATCGCGTGGGTGGGGAACAGGTCGCGGTCGGCCGTCTGGGGCAGCACGACGGCGAGCACGCGCACGCCGTCCGCGGCCTGGGCGGTGACGATCATGTAGTATTTGTCGGGGACGTCGATGGACGTGCCGGCGAGCGTCGTCCGGTTGCCCGTGGAGCTGATGGCGCCGGACACGATCCAGAGTTCGCCGTATCGGGCGGACCAGAGATCGGAAATCCGCTGTTCGATCTCGTGCCAGGGCCCGCGCGCGAGCGTCGGCCTGAACGGCGCGACCGTCGTCATCTTGAACACCTTCTTGAGTTCGTCCGGACCGAAACGGGTGGCGAACGCGTGCGGGGCGACGAGCGGCGTCTTCTCGTAGCCCGAACGGGCGTAGTCGCCCGGCGTGGGCGACGTGGCGACGGACAGGTCTTTTCTGAAGTCCGGCGGCTTGGACATCTTGAAATGTCCGGGACCCGGCAGACGGTAGGCCGTCCAGACCGGGTGGCGGAGCGACGGCGACCACCCGACGACGAAGTTGCCGCGGTTGAGCACCTGGATGTCGGCTGGCGCGGGGGCGCCCGTCCGCTTGGGAGCGCCCGCGAAGAAGATCTGGTTTTCCGGAGCCGGATCGTCGGATTCGTAGACCGCATCGTGTCCCGTCCAGCCCAGGCCGTCCGTGAGCATGGCGACACGGTCGCCGCATGCGCGCAGGGGAACCGTGTAGACGGCGTCATGTTCGGCCAGCCAGTCCGCCGGATGGCGGACGTACCAGAAGCCCAGGAGGCAGACGAGCGGCACGAGCAGGACGATTGCGCAGGAAGCCCGCCGCGCCCAGCGGCGCGCGGGCGTGTCGGGCCCCTTCCGCTTCGGCGATTGGCGGGACGTTTTCCGGGACGGTGTCTTTTTTTCGTTTGCGGCCATGGTGAAATGCGGTTACGGGCGGGGGCGCAGAACGTAGGCGTAGATGTGCTCAAGCGCGTAGCGGTAGTCGCCCAGCGTGAAGGAATCGGGAACGAATCCGGTATGCGGGTCGGGCAGGACGGAGACGCGGCCGACGGGGATTTTCTGGCGCCGGAACCTCGCCAGCGTGGACTCGTCCGGCAGGATGATGGCCGCGGCATGGGCAAGCGCCCGCCGCTCCAGACGGCAGGCGATCGCCCGGCGCGGGCTTTTGAAGAAACGCGGCGATGAAAAGGGGGAGAGAATCTCGGCGATATAGGGCCGGCGGGAGACCGACAGGCCGGCAATCGCCTTCGCGACGATCGCGCCGTCGTTGAAACCGTGAATGACCGCGTAGTCGCGCCTGGCGGCGAGGGAAAGCCCGCGGAAGGCCATGGACGCGGCGGCGATGAAACGGCGTAGCGACGGACGGTCGGGAGGCGCGTCGGAAAAGGGCACCGGCGGCACGACGAAAACCCGCGCGGAAGGATCGAGGGTTGCCGTGAGCAGGGCCGCTTTCCGCGGAACGAGAATGTCGACGGCGCGCGCCTGCTCCCGGAGCGCGGCGACAGTGTCCTGAATGCGGAGAATCTCCTGCGGGTCCACGTGGACGCGGGTGGAGGCGACAATCAGGACCGCCGAAGCCATGGCACCCGACTAAAGATCTGAAAGTTCAATGCGAATCGTGCGCGATTTCGTTTCGTCAGTCATCGCGACGGATTGTTCGGGCGACGCAACCACCAGGCGCGCGCCACAGGCCGGGCATTCGACCGTCTGGCCCACCATGGTCTTGGGCGCCTCCAGCTCCTGGCCGCAGGCCGCGCACACGAACGCCACGAACGAACCCTCTTCGACCTTGTTTTCTTCAGACATTCGACGACTCCACTCGAAAAACCGCTCTGCAAAAATTCTTCGGTGCTAGAATAGCCGATTCCGGGGAATAAAGCAAGCGGAATTCGATTTATTATTTCGCGAACGAGGACGACTGCTTGATGATCTGGAGGAATCTGAGGACTTCCAGAACCATGTCCAGATCGACGGGGAAGGGGGCCGCCGTGCGGATCGTTCCGTAAAGGGCTTTCCAGAACACGGCGGGTCCCGCCTCGCCGGAAGACGACCGGCTGATTTCCATGGTCGTCAGCGGCAGCTCTTCCGGAATCTCGTTGAGCGCGGGCGTGCGGACGCTGGAGCGCCGGCGCGCGAACTTGTAGTCGGCGGGAAGCCCATGGAACGTCCCGGTCGAGGCGCCCGCGGCGATGGCCAGCATGCCGCGCGAACCGCGCAGCGCGATGGCGGGATCGCGCGGCCCCAGATGGCCGCCGTTGAGCTCGATGTCGGTCGTCACGCTGGCGCGGGATTTGAGCACGATGTGCGCGAAATCCTCCGCATCCCCCAGCGCCACCAGGCGCTTGAGCTCGCTCCACAGCTGCGAGGGCTGCGTCTGCATGAGCATCAGGGCCTGGAGCAGATAGTTCTGGCCGAGCGTCCAGGCGATGCCGCCCCCGCAGCGGTTGACGCTCCACCAGTCGTCGCGGCGGCGATAGCACTGCCCGCGCAGACGGACTTCGTACAGTTCGCCGAGGAGCGGATTGCCGATGAACTCCCGCGCCAGGCGGAATTCGGGCGAGAACAGCCCCGGCGTGTAGGCGAAGAGCTTGCCCCGCGTCTTGAGCGCCGCGGCCTTGAGTTTGGCGGCGTCGTCGGTCGTCAGCGCGAGGGGCGATTCGACGAGCGTCCACTTGTCGCGCGCGAGCGACGAGAGCGCCGTCCGGGCGTGCTCCAGCGAGGGGAGCGCGATGTCGACGAGGTCGATTTCGGGATCGTCCAGCATGTCCTCGATCTGGCGGTAGGTCCGGACGTCGGGGACGTCCTTCTCGACGAGGTCGCGCCGTTCCTTCAGCAGGTCGCAGACGGCGACGATCTTGAACAGGGCGGGCAGCTGCCGGAGGACGGGCAGATGGTCGAAAAACGCCGCGCGGCCAAGCCCGACGATGCCGACCCGTATCGGGGGACGGTCGGGGGTCTGCTCTTCAATCTCGTTCGCCATCATCGCACATCTCCTTGTTGGCTCTTCACCGGAAATGCAGAGCATCATACCGAAGGAAGCGCCTTCTGTCAATCTCCAATTTCCGGCCGGGACCTTCAGCCGGCGGGGGTCTTTCCGGTCACGGGAAAGCCCGGGAGGACGGTCGGGCGGCGGCGCGGCGACTTGTTCGGGTAGTCGAGCGTGTAGTGGAGGCCGCGCGACTCGTGCCGCTTCTGGGCGCTTTTGACGATGAGCTCGGCGCAGACGGCGAGGTTGCGGAGCTCCAGCGTGTCGGCCGTGACGAGATAGTCGAAGTAGTATTCGCGGATTTCCCGGCGGAGCGTGGCGATCCGGTGGCGGGCGCGGGCCAGGCGCTTGTCGGAGCGGACGATGCCCACGTAGTCCCACATCAGGCGGCGGATCTCGTCCCACATGTGGGAGACGAGCACGGCCTCGTCGGGCGCGACGGCGCGGCCGATCCGCCAGGCCGGGATCTTGAGGTTCCCGGGAAGCCGGGCCGGATGGGCGGCGAGGCGCCGGGCCGCGAGCCGGGCGGTCACCAGCGTCTCCAGCAGGGAATTAGACGCGAGGCGGTTGGCCCCGTGGAGTCCGGTGCAGGCCGTTTCGCCCACGGCGGAGAGTCCGGGAACCGAGGTCTCGCCGTCCACGCTCGCCTGGATGCCGCCGCAGCAGTAGTGGGCGGCGGGGACGACGGGGATGAGGTCCTTGGCCATGTCGATGCCGAATTCGAGGCACTTGTGGTAGATGTTGGGGAAACGCGCCGCCAGGAAGGTCGCGCCCTTCTTGCGGATGTCGAGGCAGCAGTAGGGATCGCCGGTGCGCTTCATTTCGCTGTCGATGGCGCGGGCGACGATGTCGCGCGGGGCCAGCGAGCCGCGGGCGTCGTACTTGTGCATGAAGGGATTGCCCGTGCGGTCGACCAGAATGGCGCCTTCGCCGCGGACGGCCTCCGAGATGAGGAACCGCTTGGCCCTGGGATGGTAGAGGCAGGTCGGATGGAACTGGATGAACTCCATGTTCTCGATTTTCGCGCCGGCGCGCCAGGCCAGGGCGACGCCGTCGCCCGTGGCCGTGTCGGGGTTGCACGTGTAGAGGTAGACCTTGCCGCAGCCGCCCGTGGCCAGGATGGTGTTGGCGCAGCGGATGGCGTAGATCTCGTTGGTCTTCAGGTCGAGAACATAGGCGCCCACGCAGCAGGCGGGGCCTTTGACGCCGATGCGGGACGTGATGATCAGGTCAATGACCATCGTGTCTTCGTGGACCTCGACGTCCTTGTGCCTGCGGAGCGTGCGGATCATGGCGGCTTCGCATTTCTGTCCGGTGATGTCGCCGGCGTGGAAGATGCGCCGCATCGAGTGGCCGCCCTCGCGCCCCAGGTCCCAGGAGCCGTCCTCCTTGCGGTTGAACTTCACGCCGCAGGCGATCAGATCCTGGATGGCGGCCGGCGCTTCGGAGACGATGCGGCGGACGACCTCTTCGTCGCAAAGTCCGGCGCCGGCGATCTGCGTGTCCTGGATGTGGGCCTCGAAGGAATCGGCCGGGTCGGCCACGCAGCAGATGCCGCCCTGGGCGTAGTTCGTGTTGCAGTCGGCCAGCTTCCGCTTGGTGACGAGGACGACCCGCCCCGCCGCGGCCAGATGGAGGGCCGACATGAGTCCGCTCATGCCCGAGCCAATGACGAAATAGTCGCAATCAATGATGCGCATGATCTGTTTGTCCCTTTGCGCACATTATACCACAACGGAATGTGGACGATGGAGTTTGATTCCAGGCGGGGAGTGTGCTAGAATGGACGAACCGCCATGCTAGAAATCGGCCATATCTCGTTTCAGTGGGACCGCGCGCCCCTGCTGGAAGACGTCACGTTCACCGTGGCGCCGGGGGAGGTCGTGCTGCTGGCGGGGGCGAACGGGGCGGGCAAGACGACCCTGATGAAGATTCTGGCGGGGCTGCTCCATCCGGCGTCCGGCACGATCCGGTTCGACGGGTTCGACGTGTTCGCCGCGCCCTTGCGCTACCGCCGCCTGATGGGGTATCTGCCCGAATCCGCGCCGGCGGAGGAGGACATGGCCGTGCAGGACTACCTGAAGTACCGGGCGCGGCTGCGCGGCGAACTGTCGAAGAAGATCCGCCATCGCGTGGAGGAGGCGCTGGAGCTGTGCGCCCTGGAGGCGCACGCCGCCTCGCGCATCGAGGTCTTGTCGCAGGGGCTCCGCAAGCGCGTGGCGCTTGCGGACGCGCTTCTGCTGCGCCCCCGCGTCCTGCTGCTCGACGACCTGCTGGCGGGGCTGGACATCGACACGCGCGAGACCATCGGGGGGATTCTCGCGGCGCTGTCCTCGTTCGCCGCCATCGTGCTGGCGGGGCACGAACTGGACGAAATGGCGTCCTACGTGACGAAATACGTCGTCCTGAAGCGCGGGAAGGCGCTTCAGGCGAAGACGCCCGCGGGCGTGCGGACGATTCTGCGCGCGGCGGCGGCGGGAGGTGCGTCGTGAAGACGGTGCGCGTGATCTGCGGCCGGACGTTCGGCCGTCTTCTGCATGCGCCGTCGACGTTCGTCGCGATTGGCGCGTTCCTGTCCCTTTCGGCGGTGCTGTTCGTCGGCTCCCTGATGCGCGGCGACGGGGGCTCGACGCCGGTCGCCGCGCTTTGGGCCGTCTCCGCCGTCCCCGTCCTGCCCGTGCTGGCCGCGCTGCTGACGATGCGGCTGGTCGCCGAAGACCGGCTGACGTCCCGCCTGGACACGCTGCTGACGGCGCCCGTCCTGGAGCGGGACCTGGTCGTGGGCCGGTTCATGGCCGCGTGGCTGCTGTCGCTGCTGGTCATTCTGCTCTATTCGGCCGTGCCGCTGGTGCTGCTGCCCTGTTTCGCGCCCGCCCTGCGCGGCCGGCTGGCGTGCGCGGCGTTCCTGCCCGCATGCGGCGCCCTGGCCCTGCAGAGTCTGCTCTGGTGCGCGTGCGGCCTGCTGGCAAGCGTCTGCTGCCGCCAGCCGGCCGTGGCGGCGGTCACGGCGCTGCTGGTGATGCTGGCATTGCCGCACGCCGCGTTCCGTGCGGCCTGCGCGTGGCTGCCCGCGCTGAGAACGAAGATTTCCGAAATGCCTTTTGACGCGCACATCGTCGACCTGTCCACCGGCGTCGTGCCCGTGGCGACGCTCGTCTTCTACCTGTCGCTGGCCTTTTTCGCCGTCTTCGCGGCGGTCAAGATCCTCGCGTGCGCGCGCTTCCGCGGACGGGGCGCGCGGCGGTACCGCGCCGCGACGGCCGTCGTCGTGGGGCTGGCTTTCGTGTTCTCCTGCCTGCTCGTGGCCATCGCCGTCCGCTACGGGCACGATCTGCCGGCCATCCCGCTGGGACGTCGCGCCACGGAGATGTCGGCCCGGACGCGCCAGATTCTCGCCGAGACGCACGGCGAGGTTCGCGTGACGAGCTTTCTGGCCAAGCGCGCGCCCGAGTACAAGGCGGTGGACCGGCTGCTCCGGGGCCTGGAGACGACCGCCCGCGCGGTGGCCGGGACGCGGCTGGTCGTCGAGAATGTCGATCCGCGGTGGGATCTGGGCGCGGCCAGCGCGTTCGTCCGGGCCGGCACGCCGGAGGGGACGATCGTGTTCAGGCGTGGCCGCCGGCGCGTCGAGGTCCCCGTGTCCTCCCTTTTCCAGCCGGCGACGAACGGCGCCGTCGCGGTGTCCTCCGAAGGCGTGTTCGCCGGGGAGTCCGCCTGCGCGTCGGCCCTTCAGCGGCTGGCGCGGACGTCGCGCCGGGAGTCCATCTACTGGACGACGGGACACGGCGAGCTGTCGCACGAATCCCACGACGCCGTTTACGGGTTGAGCGACATCGTCCGCGATTTGCGCGTGGACGGCTACCGCCTGGCGTCCCTGGACCTGGCGAAAAGCCTGTCGGTGCCGGAGGACTGTTCGGTTCTCGTCGTGGCGGGCGCGCGCGAACCGTTCTCCCATGTCGAGATGCGCCGCCTGTCGGGCTGGCTGAAGGCCGGCGGCCGGCTGCTCGTGCTGGCGGGCGGGTCGCCGAATTCGGGCATCGGTCCGCTGCTCGTCGACTGGGGCGTGAAGGCGCTGCCCTTCACCGTCGTGTCGCCGCGGACGCTGACCGGGTCCGACGTCATCGTCTCCGACTTCCCCGAACACAAGATCACCGCGCCGCTGGCGGGAGGGAAGATCATTTTCGCGGGCGCGGTCCCGCTTGAGCGCGTGGCGCTGGCGCCCGGCGGCGACGGCAAGGCGGCGGAGGCCGACCGGACCGGCATCACCGTGCTGGCCCAGACCGATGCGGCCGCGTGGGGCGAGTCGGACGTCTCCGTCCGCCCGTGGACGTTCGATCCCTCCGCGGAGGTGCGCGGCCCCCTGGCGTTGGCCTTTGCGCTTGAGCGGGGGGGCGGCGCGGCCAAGGACCTTGCCGTGAGGCCCACGCGCATCGTCGTCATCGGCGACGCCTCGTTCGTGACGAACGGCGCGCTGGCGCAACGGGCGAACGCGAACCGGGACTTCTTCCTCAACGCGCTGGCGTGGCTGGCGGGCCTGGACGCGCTCACGGCGGTCCGCATGCCGGGGGATGTCGTCCAGACGGGACTCGACCGCGCGGGCTGGGTCCGGTTCGGACTTTACGCCGCGGGGGTGGGGCCTTGTCTCGTGGTCCTTTGCGCGTGGCTGGGATTGTGGCGCCGCCGGAGGTCCTCATGAGCAATCGCCGGCTCGTTCTCTTCTTCCTCGTCGGCATCGGCTTTCTCGTCGGACTCGTCTTCCTGTTCGAGAAACGGGCGAAGGACGGGTCTTCCGCGGAAGCCCGGCAGTTCCTCTGCACGCTGCCGGTGGGCGAAATCGACGCCTTCGACGTTTTCCGGGAGGGGAAGCCGCTGGTGTCCCTGGCCCGGAAGCCCGACGGCGCGTGGGAACTTGTCCGGCCCTTCGGCACGTCGGCGGAGTCCGGGTCCGTCTTGCGGCTGCTGGACGCGGTGGCGCTGACGCCTCTGAACGACCGGCGGAGCGAGGCGGAGATCGCCGCCCTCGGCGCGCAGATGTCGGATTTCGGCCTCCAGGCGCCGCGGGTGTCGGTTCTCCTGAAGGCGCGGGACCGGCAGGAGCGGATTTCGTTCGGCGCGTTTTCGGCGAGCGGCCGCGAAATCTACGCGTGCGCGGACGACGCCGCCACGGTTTTCATGGTGGATGCGGGCCTGCTGTCGGCCGTTCCCGAGGATGCCGACGCGCTGCGCCAGCGGACCGTGCTGCCGTTTGGCCGGGACGAGATCGCCGAGCTGGACTTCCGCGTGCCGGACGCCCCGTTCGTCAAACTCGTCCGCCAGGCGTCGGGCTGGCGGTTGGTCGCGCCCGGCGAGGCGCCGGCGGAGACGCCGACGGTGGCCGCCCTGCTGGAATCCCTTCTGGAGGCGCGAATCGCGGGCTTTGTCCTGCCGTCCGCCGAAAAGCCCCGGCCGGGGGCGAGCGGCGTGCTCTCGAAGGACACGCTGGCCATCTACGGTCTGGCCGCGGGGGCGGGGCTGTCCGTGACGGTCCGCGCGGATTCGGGCGCGTCCGAGCAGATCGTGTTTGGCGGTGCGGCGGGGACGAATCTGGTGTACGCGCTGGTCGGGAATGGCACGGCCGTCGTGACCATGGATGCGGCCCTGGCGGAGCGATGCCGCGTGGGGGACGCGACGTTTCGCGACACGCGCGTCTTCCCGCTGGTCAAGGCCGCCGATCTGAAGGCCGTCTCGATCACGGAGGGCGACCTCGTCTACGTCCTGATGCAGGGCAGCAATGGCGTCTGGCGGCTTGAATCCCCGGTGGTGGCCCCCGCCGATCCCGTCCGGGCCGTTGCGATCGTCGACAAGGTCCTCCGGCTGAAGCAGAACGACCTGGCCGACGGCACGTCGGGGACGTCCCGGCAGACCTGCGTGCACGTGTCCGTCTCGACGGGGACGGAGGTCCTGTCCGGCGTGTCCGTCCCCAGAGCCTACTTCGCCGCGGCCGCGGCGTTTGCGGATCTGCGGTCGAAGACGGTGCTGGAGCTGGACGCCGGCGCCGTGAAGCGCTTGACGCTGCGCCCCGCCAAGGGACGCGAGACCATCGTGGTCCGCGATGCGGAGAAGGGGGCCTGGCGGCTGGAGGGCGCCGCCGGCGCGACGGTGGGGCGGCCCGTCAGCGACGCGGCCGTCAAGAAACTCCTGGCCACGCTGGCCCGGGTCGACGCGACGGGCGTGGAGACCGTGTCCGCCACGCCCGCCGACCTGGCGCGCTGCGGACTGGTCGAGCCGTCGTTCGCCCTGGCCATCGACGTCGATTCCGCCGGCGCCGTGCGGCGCAACCTGCTGCTGGGCGGCGCGGCGTCGGGGGGCGGCCGCTACGCGACGGTTGGCGGGGTGGACGCGATTTTCGTGGTGTCGCGCCAGACGGTTGCCGCGCTGACGGATTCGGTGCTGGAGTGACGCGGGAAAACGCGCCGTTTCCGCGTTGACTTCCGGTCCCGTTTTTGCTATACTCCCGCCCGTTCCTGCGACCGTCTCAGGAGATTTCTCCCCGTTGCGGGCGTCCGCCAGTCTCTGCGGATGTCGACTTTCGTACGCCCGCATGCGGGTAGGTCTCCGATGGTCGTCGGGAACGACCAACCAAAAACCAACGAAAGTCAGAGAAAAATGAGCCAGATCGATAAAGCAGCCATTCGTTCCGAATTCCAGCGCCATGACCGCGATACGGGATCGTCCGAGGTCCAGATCGCCACGTTGACGAAGAAGATCCAGCTGCTCACGCAGCACCTCAAGTCCAACAAGAAGGACCATTCCTCCCGCTACGGCCTTATCCGCATGGTCAACAACCGCCGCAAGCTCCTCGACTACCTCAAGCGCGAAGACGAGGCGAAGTACAAGGAAATCATCGCGAAACTCGGCCTCCGCCGCTAAATTCAGGACATCTGCCCCATGCAAAACGCAAAACAGTTCAAAGTTGACATCGCCGGCCAGGAACTCGTCTTCGAGACGGGTCTGCTCGCCCAGCAGGCCGCCGGCTCCGTCCTCTGCTCGTATGGCGACACGACGGTCTTCACCGCCGTCACGAACACGGATACGCCCCGCGAGGGCATCGACTTCTTCCCGCTCCAGTGCGAGTACCGCGAGAAGTTCTACGCCGCGGGCAAGTTCCCGGGCGGCTTCTTCAAGCGCGAGGCGCGGCCGTCGAGCAAGGAGATCCTGACGGCCCGCATGTGCGACCGTCCGATCCGTCCGCTCTTCCCGGACGGCTACTACAACGACGTCCAGGTCAACTCCACGCTCATCCAGTCCGACGGCACGCGCGAGGCCGATTTCCTCGCCGTCAACGCGTCGTCCGCCGCGCTCCACATCAGCGAGATCCCGTTCATGGGTCCGATCGGCTGCGTCCGCATCGGCCGC
>JBJEWF010000093.1:0-39073 GCA_051884915.1 Kiritimatiellia bacterium | reverse complement strand
ATTCGCTTGCCACAACACCCCTTTGCGCTCTTTGCGTCCTTTGCGGCTAAAAAACATCCATCTGATTCACTTCCCGCCTACCCACTGCCCACTGACCATTAAATGTGATTTTAGCCGCAAAGATTCCAACTGCTCTCTTTCTTTGCGTTCTTTGCGGCTAAAAAACGGCTGACTTGCTGGCAGGGATTGCGCTTTGGCCTGGAGGAAGAAATATATTTTAGCCGCAAAGAACGCAAAGAACGCAAAGGATGCAAAGGATGCGGAGGATGCGGAGGATGCAGTTTCGCTTCCGTGATGACATTTGCCTACACCACCACCTCTTTGCGCTCTTTGCGTTCTTTGCGGCTAAAAAACACCCGGTCGGCACGTGGAAGCGCCGCGTCCACACCCCTTTGCGTTCTTTGCGGCCAAAAACATCCATCTGATTCACTCTCTTTCATTGCGGCATCTACATTACGGCGGCGCGATGGCGCTGAACCGGTCGCCGGCGCTCGGCGAAGACAGCACGCCCCTTGCGGGGCAGCTTTCGCCCCAGGGGCGCGCGCCTATTTCCGGACGCGGACGCGGACGGACGGGCCGGCGTCCCCGGCGCGCCTCAGCGGAGGATGATCGCCGTGCCGGTGGCCGCCGAAATCTTCAGGAGGCCCGCCTCCTGCACCAGCCGCCAGGAGCCGGGGCTGCCCTCGCTCAGGCGGAACGTCACGCCGTCCAGGGTCCCTGCGGGCAGTTCCGTCAGATCCGCCAGCACGCGCGCGCGGCGCGGGGGCTCGCCGACGAGTTCCACCGTCACGACCGCGTCCGACGGGAACGTGAACGAGCCGGAAAGGGCGAGTTTGGATGCGGGATTCGTCAGGTCGAACGTCCAGACATCCCCCGCGAGCAGCACGGCGGCATCTTCCATCGTCGCCAGCCCGCCCGCGCCGACCACGCGCAGATCGCTGGCGAGAACGGGGCTGACGTCCGGCGCCACGGCCACCTGCGCCGTGCCGTTCGTGATGCCCAGCACGCCATTGAACGTGACCGTCTTGGGGTCGGTCGCTTCGCCGCTTCCCACGACAATGGCCAGATTCTCGATGTGGGCCGTGCAGTAGTAGTCGCCGTTCCGCACCCAGAGTCCCCAATAGGCCTGGCCGGACGCGAATTTCTCCGCCAGATCCGCCGCCGCCGCCTGATTGGCGAACGTCAGCGGGTCGCGTCCCTCCTGCGCGAAGGTGCACACGAGCGTTTCCAGATCCCACGACATCGTCACGTGAAACGGCTTCGCCCGGTCTTTGGCGTTGTTCATCACGTAGATCTTGTTGGTCGTCACCGTATCCAGATAGCGATTGTCCTTCACCCAGCAGAGGCGGCTTTCGGTCGGCATCATGTAGGCCTGGAAGCCATAGGCGCCCTTGTTCGCGATGCGGTCGGACGAGTTGCCGTAGGAGAACACGCTGCCGAACGTCCCCGTCACCTTGTCATGCAGCATCAGGCAGAAACCGTCGCCCGGGGATCCCCCCCACGGCTCGTGGATCGAGAAGTCGAACGACGCCGTGAACGGCTGCGCGAGATCCAGCGGCGTGCGCCGGTTCAGGCAGTTCACCGAATTCGCCAGACCGCCCATGTCGGTGGCGAGGTGCCCGTCTTCGAAGCGGGTCAGGACCGTTCCGCAACTCCACCAGTCCGTGTTGTTGTCCTGGAAGTAGATGTGCGAAGCGGCGGGCGTGACGCTGCCGACCGTTTCGGCGGCGGTGGCCTCGTTGGCGATCAGCCATCCCTGGAAGTCCGTCAGATCCATGCCCGGCCAGACGGCGTCCGAGTCGGCCAGCTCGATGAAGCCCGCCCCCGTCACCGTGCCGAGACTGGCCGGGAGGCCGCCGCTGACCGAAAGCAGGCTCGTGGGCAGATACGCCCATTCCCCGCCGGGGGCCTTCATCTGCACATAGAGGACCTCCCAGCCGGTTTCTTCGTAGAAATAGACCGTAATCGGATGTAGCCCCGCCGTCAGCGGCACGTCCTCCTTCGTGCCCCAGGTGCTGTGGGAGCCCGCGGCGATGTTGATGATCGTGTTCGCTCTGTCGAGAACGACGCACACCCCGTCGTCGCCGGCGGCGCGGAAGCCGTAGAGTCCATCCGCTTCGATCTTGAGAAAACCCGTGAACTTCGCGATGAAGCAGTCCCGGGAGGAGCCGAAAGCCTTGGCGAACGCGCCGGCCGTCGTGCCGCCGACAGAATCGCCGGAACCCGAGTAGAAGGATTCGCCGAAAGTCGTCATGTCGCCCAGGAAGTCCGGCGTGTCCACATGCTCATTGGCGTAGGCGATCGCGTTCTCCATTCTCTCCGCCTTCCCGGAACCGGCCCAGCCCGAAGACGCGAACCACACCGCCAGTTCCAGCCCGAAGAGGTTGTCGCCCGACTCGACGCGCAGGGTCGAGCGATCCGCAAGCGCAAGACTCGAACTGACGAATCCCGTATCGACGCTCGCGGTACCGGAGACGATTTCCAGCCCGCCGTCGGGCAGCTCCGCCCGCGAACTCAGCCGCCAGGGATAATTGCCGCCCGTCTCCTTCAGGACCACCTTCCCGTTCCCCTCCACGAACCCGCCGAAGCACGTGTCCGGCTGCGCCGGGCCCTGGAACACGAGGTCGCCGGACGGGGGATTGACGATTCTGCCGATGCCGTAGGGCAGCCACAGGCTCGTCGCCGGCACCTGATTGAGGTCCAGCGTGCTCCCGGGCATGATCTGCACCAGGCCATTCGCCGCCTTCGGCTCCTCGACCGTGCGCGTCACGGTGCCCGCCAGAATCTGCATCACGGGAATGTCCGGCCGCCCGGAAAACGGCTCGCGCGCGAAAGCCGCCCCCAGCGTCAGCGTGCCCGAACCCTTCTTGATCAGACGGCCGCCATTTGCGGACAGTTTCGCGGCGAGCGTGAACGCGTTGGTGCAGTTGACGACGATGACGTTGTTCGTCAGGTCATTCTGGACGATCTCGTTGCCGGCCCAGCTGGCGCAGGCGCCGTTTCCGAAGCCGATTTCGATGTCGTACTGCTTGTGGGCCGATTCCATCACCAACGCGCCGGTGAACGTGTTGTTCGTGTTCGCGAAACGCACGCCGCCCTGATCGGTCAGGAGAATGCACCCCTCGCCCGTGATCGGACCGTTGAAGACCGTGCAGACCGCCTTCGTCGAAGAGCCGCAGGAATGGAAGACGTTCGTGCCTTCGATGTGGAAACCCGTCGCGTAGACCTTGTCGGGATTCTTGAACAGAAGGCGTGCGGGCTGTCCGTTCACGTTGCGCAGGGTCACGAAGTCCAGCGGATTGGCCTGCGCCCCCGCGCCGAAATCGTCTCCGTTCATGCAGACGCGGGCCGGTCCCTCGACGACCATGCCGCCCGTGTAGGAGCACGCCGTCGCCACGAACGCCGCGTTCCCCTCGCCGCGCACCAGCACGCTGCGCGGCGCGCCCGTCACGGGATTGTCCACGAGGTTCGTCACCACCAGGCCGCGGAACTCTCCGTTCTGGCCGCCCGCATAGCCAAAGCGGTAGACGTCCCCGTACGGCTCGTACACCCCCGACATGTCCCGTCTCTCGTCCGCCGGCGATCCCAGCCACAGATAGGGCTGCGCCGAGAAATCGACGTCGTTCGTCAACCCGGGGCCCTTGAGCCGGATCGACACCCACGGCTCCGGATCGCCCGCCGCGGGCGGAACGACCTCGATGAAGTCGAGCAGCGCCGCCCTCAGCGTCTTGCCATCCAGCCGGTACGAATGCTCCACGGAGATTATCGACCCCGAATCGCAGATCAGCTTGTTCTCGTCCGAGTAGTCATACGCGTTCTCCGCCGTGATCGTCACGTTCTGCACGGCCCCCGGAACGGCGGAGAACAGCAGACACCCCGCACACAACACGCTCGATTTCATCGCACCACACCTCATCTTGACGGATTAAAGACAAGGTCTAGGTTCGCATTTTCCGAAGAGGTTGTCAACCGCAAAAGTGAAGATAATGCGGGGGGGGGGTAATTGAAATTTTGACTGGACAAAAAGCGAAAACGCCACTCTTTCGCAAACCAAGCGCCCGATGCGCCGCCGGCCCGGTTCAGCCGACGCCCGTCAGCGCGTCGATCTGCTTCGTCGTCCCGAAGACGATGAGCTTGTCGTCCGCATGGATCTGGTCGTTCGGTCCCGGAATGACGATTGCGCGCGGCCGCTTCGGATTCTCGTCCAGACGGCGGATGCACAGCACCGTCACGCCCGACTTCTTCCGCAGATCGGCCTGGGCCAGCGTCTTCTCCTTGCAGACTTCCGGCACGTTGATCTCCGCGATCGAGCAGCCCTCCGAGATTTCAAGCAGGTCGAAGGCGCCGCGCGTGGAAATCGTGTGGGCGAGGCGATGCGCGCTGTCGCGGTCGGGATAGACGACCTGGTCGGCGCCGATTTTCGCGAGGATCTTTCCGTGCAGTTCGCTGGAGGCCTTCGCCACAACCGTCGGCACGCCGATCTCCTTGCAGTTCGCCGTCGCCAGCGTCGACGCCTCGATGTTCGACCCGATGGCGACAACGGCCATGTCGCACTCCCGGAATCCGGCCTCCTCCAGGGTGAGCGGATTCGTCGCATCGCCCTGGATGGCGCCGATGCCCGACTTCGCCGCCGACTGGACGAGGCCGCCGTTGCGTTCGACGAGGACGACGTCAATTCCCTTTTCCGCCAGAGACTCCGCCAGAGCCAAACCAAAACGCCCTGCGCCGACAACTCCAATCCGTCTCATTTCGTTTCCGTTCCTTCCGCTTGCTTCTGCCCGTCACCGGGATTCTTGCCTTCGTCCTTCTTCGGATTCTCCGCGGCGCGCCTCTTCTTGCCGAGAACCGGCCGATTGAACTCCAGAACGACGTTGTACAGGCGTTCCGCCAGTTCGGGATCCTCCTCGAACACGTTCACCGGCTCCGAGTAGGTCTTGTTGTCCATCGCGGCCCGAACCGCGATGAAACGCCCCGGCGACGGATATTTCGTCGACGTGAACATCTTGTCCTTGTCGAACAGGCCCGCGTTGACCAGGTTCTGGAAGACCTCCCGGACATGGTCCGGGTCGACATTGTACTCGAACACGCGGCAGTCGCCCTGATTGGCGTCCGCCAGATCCTTGGCGAACGAGTCGGAGACCCGCCGGGCCGTTCCCGCCTTCACCAGGACGTGTCCCGATCCGTCCACCCGCACGTTGACGCGGCGGATCGGCTCCCGCGTCGCGTTGTAGTAGTGGATCTCGCACCAGTTGAGGGGCGTGGCCGTCACCCTGACATAGGGATCGTCCCAGAACAGTCCGCATCCCGACAGCAGCGCCATGGCGCCCGTCGCGCAGGCCAACAGCAGTCTTCCCGTGCTCATCCCCGTCGCCTCCCTTCCGTTTCGTCCGCCCACGAAGCCAGCAGCCCCGCGCCATGCAGGGTCAACGTCGGGTCGATCACGAACGGCATGCCGATGTCCTTCAGCACCCACTTCGCGAAACCGCCGGTGGCCACCAGACGGAACTCCGTCTTGAAATTCCCCGCCAGTTCCGTCACGATTTCGCGAACCATGCCGCGATAGCCCACCCGCGCGCCGAACCGCATGGCCTCTTCCGTCGAACGGCCGATTCGCGGGCACCGCCCCCCCAGCTCCAGGCGCGGCAGCTTGGCCGTCCGCTCGTAGAGATAGTCGCGCATCAGGGGGAAGCCCGGCGCAATCACGCCGCCCCGCCATACGCCGTCCGCCGTGACGACCGCCGCCGTAAAAGCCGTGCCGAAATCGCACACGAGCACGGGCGCGCCGTACCGGTCGACCGCCGCCGCCGCGTCCGCGAGACGGTCCGCGCCGATCGTTTCCGGTTCCGGATAGTCGAGCGTCAGCGGCGGTTGGCGCCCGGGCGACGCAAACAGGCGGCAGGAGATGGCACAGAACCGAAGGCCCAACGCCCGCGCCAGGCGCCGCCATTGCCCGTCCGCCTTGGGCACGACGGACAGGTAGGCCAGTCCGACGTCGGCCCCGGCCGTCCCAAGCAGGCCCCGGACGTGCCGGGCCGCCTCGTCAAAACCGCCGTCGCAGTGCGCAACGCGCGTCACGCGGCCCCGGGACCAAAGTCCCACGGCCGTGCTCGTGTTGCCCACGTCGACGACAATCCGTTTCATTCCTTCTCCTGCCCCCATTATACCATACCCGGCGGCCCGCGTCCGGACGGGTCCGGCGAGACGCGGATCAGAAGACGAACGGCTGGCGGACGACCAGCGCGGGCGCCGCCGGACGGCGCAATTCGACGGTCGCCTCGTAGTTCCCCTTGGGGCAGGGCGGGCGGGAGATGCGCAGCGTCTTCCGCCAATGCCCGCCGGCCGGCAGGCGGATGTCCACCTTGCCGAGTTCGATCCGCCAGTCCACGGGCATCCGCGTCACCTCCAGTTCGCCCGCCAGCGGACGGTCCAGCGGCGCGTTGACGTCGAGCGTCAGCGACCGACCGTCCGGCGCCACGCGCAAGGACAGGCCCGGCGCCTCGGCCGACGGAATCGACAGGAGAATCGGCTGCTGGTCGTAGCCCGACGTCCACATCGTCACGCGCGAACGGTAGGACGCGTCCCGCATCAGCGTCAGGCGGCGGTCCATGGCCGGAATGTCCGTCGTGTAGATCCGGATCTCGCCGGGGACGCGCGTGACGATTTCCTCGCGCCAGTCGCCGAAAAGGTCGGCGACCAGCAGCGGGCTCGGGATTTTCGCCACCGTCGCGCCCTCGTGGTCGCTCAGGCCGCGCGCGAAGACCTCCCGCTGGAGATCGGCGTCCCAGAAGGCGTTGCGCACGCCGTTCCCGTAGCGGAACGTGCAGTTCGTGTAGGACGACAGCAGCGTCCCGTCCGCCGCATAGAACCAGCGGTTGTCGCTCTGCGGGTGCGTCTTCTCCTTCGAACTGCCGGACTGGTCGACTTCCTGTCCGTAGATTTCAAGGCCCGGATGGGCCGGATCGAGGTCGGCGCAGATGCCGCAACCATGCACGTGGCGCGTCGGCACGGGCAGTTTCCAGATTTCCTCGCCCGTCACGGGATCGGCCAGGAGCAGCCCGCCGTCCTTCTGCCGCGTCTCGTAGACGAACGCCAGTTCCATGCCCGGCCGCCGCGGATCGATGTCGCCGTAGTAGTGGGCGTCCGAATGTCCGCGGCCGTTGCACCAGAGGACCGTGCCGTCGTGGTCGAGCGTCAGCGAGCCGATCAGCACTTCGTCGCACCCGTCGCCGTCCACGTCGCCGCAGAGGCACGCATGGTCGCCCTGGCCCCTGAAGCGGCGCGGCATGAACTCGTTGTTGAACCGCCACACGCGCTCCAGGGCCGTGCCCGTGAACCGGTAGGCGTCGACGATCATCTTGCCGTAGGTGCCGCGCTCCATGATCACGCAGGGCGTCTTGCCGTCCAGGCAGGCGACGGCGATCTGGTTGCGGGAATTGTAGTGGTTGTAGTCGCCGGCCGGATCCGGCGACGCCCGCGAGATCCAGGGGACCTGCGCGCGAACCTGTCCCGTCAGGCCGTCGAAGACCGTCATGTATTCGGGGCCGGAGGTCACGCGGCCGTCCGGATCGCGGTAGTCCGGCGACAGCGGGGCCGTCTTCGCCACCACCTCCGCCTTGCCGTCGCCATCCAGGTCGACGACGACAAACGGCGAATACCAGATGCCCATTTCGATGTTCCAGCCCAGGTCCCGGCGCCACAGGAAACCGCCTTTCGAGTCGTAGGCCTCAAGCTTGTACGTGTCTTTCGCGGGATGCCACACGAGATCCCACGGGTCCGTTCCGCCCGCGGGCGTCTTGACGACGTAGTCGTAGGCGCCGTCGCCGTCCAGGTCCCCCACGCCAACCGCCTGGACCGTGGCGTTCGCATCCTGCAGCGGAATGCTGACGTAGGGCGCGCCCGGGCGGTTTGCGCTCCGCACCGGCGTGAACGTCTTCCCGTCGACGGAATAGGCCGCGGCGGCATCCGTGAAGCCCGGCAGGAAGAAGTCGCTCGTCTGGACAATCGGCGCGGCGTTGACCTTTTCGACCCGTTCGCCCACCTTGCGCCAGAGGTCGAACGCCGCGTCCGGCGCGTCCGTTTCCAGCATCCGCCAGGAGACGTAGGTCCCGTTTGACGAGACGGAGGCCACGACGCCGCGGTCCATCTTCTCGACGGGACGCCGGGCCAGCGAACCTTGCACGCGGCGGTCGGCGTGGACGGCGAGCCGGTAGGCCAGTTCCAGGACCTCTCCCTTCTTCAGGACGAGCGGCGCCGTGTAGACGGGCGACGCGTTGACCATTTTCCTGTCCGGCCACAGATAGAACCGGCCCGTCGCCGGCGCCTTCAGCTGCGTGAAGGTGAATCCCTCTCCCGTCGCCGGATCGGAAAGGTCGACGAACGTCGTCTCCCGGGCCGTCACGGCGGCGGACGACGTCCCGCCGGCGTGGCCCCTCACCTGGAACGCGTCCGCGAGGGCGGGATCCAGACGGATCGTCGGCCCCGCATAGCCGCCGCCCCAGACGCCCGTGGCGGGATCGCCGTGCGGCGGCGTCCGGTCGAGCGTGACGTCCGTCAGGGCCGTGAATTTGTGGCGGACCGTAATCGTGTAGCCCCCATTCGGATCCGGCGGGTCGATCAGGATCTTCCGGTCTTCCGCGAGCACGGGCCGCGGCTCCGCGCGCGGGCCGTATTCGAGCGCCATGTCGATGGCGCAGTCCAGCCCGTCGCGGCGCACGGCCGTCTTCACGACGCGCGTGCGGCCCTCCGGTTCGGTCCCCTGGCGTTTCGCGTCGGCGGGTTCCCAGTAGTTGACGCCGTTGATGAACTTCCAGGAGAACCAGTATCCCAGATGCCACACGTGGTCTTTCGGCCGGATGTCCGTCAGCGTCCGCCCCCCGGGCAGCGTCAGCGGATGGAAATGGGGACGGCCTTCCGGCGGATCGAACTCGAAGTTCCAGAGCGTCCGTCCGTTCCGCATCATCCGCACGCCCGTCTTCGTCTGCTCCAGCTTCGACTGGCGGAAGGTGGAAATGGCCTCGTCCGTCCGGCGGCACAGGGGCTCGCGGGCGATCAGTTCGTCCAGAATGGCGCCGATGTTGTGCCGGGCGTACCGGCGGCGCGCGCGCGTCACGGCGGGGAGGAGCCGGCCGCCGCGGGCCTTCGGGTCGGGAACCCATTCGTCGTCGCCCGCATCGCCGACCATCCGGTAGATGCCGCGCTCCAGCTCGAAGAAACGCTCCGGCCCGTAGACGGCGGCGAGCACGGTCGCCTCGTCCCAGGACGAATGGCCGCCCTCCTCCTTGTCCCAGCACGTCCCCGAACGGACCTTCTCGCGGCTCGACAGCGACCGGGCGAAGATGTCCTTCACGGGATTGCGGTAGCCATAGTCCGTTTCGGCGACGGTCCGGCCGGCGTAGATGTGGCGGCCGAGATCGAAGTCGCTGAAATAGATGGGCGTCGGCCACCGGTCGATGGCAATGCGCGACGACTCCGCGTCGTGCATCGAGTTGTATTCGCGGCCCTTCGGGCCCTTGCAGGCCATCGCATACCAGGCGACGACCTTCCGCGCGACCAGCGCGCGACCGTCCAGGGGCGAATGGCGGTCGCCCTTCGTTTCAAGCAGGCGCCGCATGTTCGTCAGGAAGCCGACGGAGCAGAAGACCACGCTCTTGTCGGGCGCCGAAGCGAGGGCCTTGCGGTAGACCTCGTTGGCGTCCGGCGCATCGTTCGAATTGGGATGCCTGACCCATTCGGCGTACTCGCTGGCAAGGCGGACGTATTTCGCGTGGCCGGGCCGGTTGGGGTGCAAGGCGAGATTGGGCACGCCGACAACGCCCAATTCCTTCGCGCAGCCGACCGGAATGTCGGGACGGCCGTAGAAGGCGTTCAGGATCTCGACGGCGGCGACGGACTGGTTGTCGCGCGTGCAGGTGGCCATGGCGAGAATCTCGCACGCCCCCTCGTCCGCCAGCGCATGCAGACAGGCCATCGCCCCGACGTCGTCGTAATCCTCGACCATGTCCGTGTCGAAAATGATCTTGGGCCCCGCCAGAAGCCCCCCGCACCCCATCGCCAGGAATGCGGCCAGACAGGCTGTCATCGTCGCTTTCATGTTCGCTCCTTTCCCGTTCGCGAAGATTATACCACAAACGCCTTCCGGACATGGACCGCGCGGCGCGGCCGCCGCCGGCGGGAACGCCCCCCGCCCCTTACGGCTCTTCGGCCGACAGCAGCGCGGCGACGGGACTTTCGGCGGGCGCGAAGTCGAGCGTGAAGTCGAGCGACGTGACGCCCAGAAAGGCGGGGGCCTCGCTCGACACCGCCACGTCCTCAAGTTCGCCCTCGCCGCGGAAGCCGACGCTGGCGATCGCATCGTCGGCCGATTCGCCGCAAAGGCTCACGAAAACCGTGCCGCTGCGCAGAAAGGCCAGAAGATCGCCGTCCCCGACCCGGTCCAGCCAGCCCTCCGTCCCGGCGGCGAATGCGGTGTAGACGCCGGTGAACGAGGGCTCCTCCGCACGCAGAAGCGCGCCGTCGAGGTAGATCTGGAAACCGAGCAGACCGCGCGCCGGATCGCCCGTCCGGGCCGCCCGGCGCGAGACGTCCTTGATCGTGCGCACGGTCAGACGGTACCAGCGCCCCGGCACGATGTCCGACGTGCCCTTCAGCCGGAAAATCCGGGGCTTCGTCACCGTGACGGCGCCGCGGGCGCCCAGACGCAAGCCGCCCGTCCGGAGAACCGGCGCCGGCGCGAGATCGGCCAGGGAGGCGTAGACGCAGAGACTGGTGACGGCGGGCCGGAAGTCGGGCGACGCAGACTCTGCGCCGCCGGGCGAATCGACATCGAGCCAGAGGGCGAGCTTGTCCTTTTTCGGGTCCACGTTCTGCACGGCGCCAACCGTGGGCGTGAACTGGAGCGTGGTGTCGATGTACACTTCGGAAGCCGGAGCGAAGCGCTTCCAGCGGATTTCATCGACGCTCACGGGAGGAGTCTCGATGGCCGGGGCCGGAAGCGATGCGGCCAGACACGGCGTCCAGCCCGCCAGCGCGGGCGCAAGCGACGCGAAAAGACGGCAAAGCGGCAGCTGGAACGGCGGTTTCATCATGGACGACCGCTATTCTACCACAGGCGCACGGCCCGCGCAAGCGACCGTCCCGCATCGGGGCACGGCGTTCCGCCCGATCACGCGCGACGCATGGCCAGGCCGGACGGAAACGCCCTTGCGGACAAAACGGAAGGCGCGGCTCGCGCCGCGCCCTTCCTTGGCCTTTGCAGACCTCTCACTCGAATCGGCCACTCACTTAATCAAGAAGGCCTTGAAGAAGCGGGCACTTTCGTTATCCTTCGTGTAGGTGCCATCGACCGTCTGCGATCCCCTGATCTCGACCGTGCCGTTCCACGTCTTCTCGCCTTCAGGGCCAGACGTCGTCTCCACCACCACCTTGCCAGCGTCGTCGAACGAGATGGACGTGATCTTGAATGCTTCATTGGCCGCCTTGATCGCCTCGTCGGTATTGGCGCAGTTCAGGAGGAACGCATTGAGTTGGATGTCGGACGCGTTCGCAAACGCGATGTCATTCGCCGTCGCCCAAGCGGCAAGCTTCTGACCGTCAACGTCGGCGAGATCACCCGTGATCCCGAACATCGCTTCAGCCGTACCCGTATCAACCTTCGGATTCTCCCAGTCGAGGGTTCCACCGGCAATCGGATTGTCAGGCCCAATCGAGAGGTTGTCGATCGCGCCCGATCCCTTGAAGCCCACGGCCGTGAGCGTGAACGAATTGTTAAAATCAACAATACCCTCAAGGCTGGGAATAAGGCATTGCTTAGCCATCAGATCAGCACACTCCGTGGTTATATAGTCCGCGAGCATCTCCGGAATTCCCTCGCCAAACGGCGAAACTTTAGCCATCATCTGTTGCCCGTCGATAAAAATCTGAAAGGCGCCAATACGAAAATTAGCCTCCTCAGAAAGCGCAATCGTTTCGGCTTTGACCGTCAGTCTGTACCAGGCGGAAGGATCAATCGCGAGCGTCGTTCCATCAGCGGGAACAAGTACGAAGGTGTTCGGGGAAAAGGTAGCAGCATCTTCAATCAACTCCGCACGCACGTAAAGGTTCGTCACGTCATCCGTCACGTCCACCCAGATGGCAAGTTTGTCGGCCTCGACGAGATCCGGATCGCCGCCGTCCTCGGTCGGGGTGAACTGCACCATCGTGTCGATGTACAGGCCGGCGTCGGGAACTGTGTAGGCAGTACCCAACGCCATTTCGGAGTCACCACCCAGCGTATTGATCGAGCGCCACAGCGTGCCGCCTTCAGTCGAGAGTTCAAGATACTGCTTCCCGAAATCGACTCCGGAATAGGTCGGCGCCGTCTCAAAGGCCTTGACCGCCGAACCGTCCTCGGACCCCGATGAAGCCTCGTAGAGCCAGTAGAGAGAGCCCGAACCCAAGCCCGCATCATCCTTTCCGCTAATGCCCGAGAAAAGGCCATCCACAAGCGAATAGTCCTCGAAGCCAATCCCGTTGACAACGTCGGCGGAAACCGCAATCGACGCCGCACAGGCAAGCGCGAACATTGATTTCTTCATCGTTTTTTCCTTCTAGTTCCCAGAGAAAGCGGCCACTCCGCATCCCCTGAGAGGACCCGGTCTTCTGCTGACGACGCAATGATAGCAAAAAGCGACGAGTCCCGGCAAGGGGTCAAAGCAAAAAAACTTCACTTTTGCGGGAGGGCGTGGCGGCCGCCCGTCAAAGCCATTCGATGCGGGCGCCGTCCGCGCGATTGACGCAACGCGGGTAGTCGACAACCGGATCGCCGAAGAGCATGGCATGGAACGGCGCCCCGCGCGGGACGCCGAAAATGTCGGCCGCCTCGGGAACCGCCGCGAAGACGTGCGACAGGAATCCGCACCAGGTCGTCCCGATGCCGTGCGCCTGGGCGAGGAGGTCGAAATACGCGCAAGCCGCATCGCAGTCGACCTGCGGCGTCACCGCCTGGGGGTCGCCGTAGACGATCAGCACGTGCGGCGCCCCGCGGAAGATGGCGTCCGCCGCCGGATTCTTCTGCCAGCTCCGCGTGATGTTCTGGAGCATCTCCGGCAGTTTGCCGAGATTCGCCGCCAGCAGTTCCATCACCTTCCGGCGGCAGTCCGCCAGCTTGGCGCGCGAATCGACGACCTTGAAGACGAGATGGCGGACATTGCAGCCGGTCGGCACGCATTTGAGCGTCTCCAGCAGATCCTCGATCTCCGCGCGCGGAATGTCGCTCGCCGCATACTGGCGAATCGACCGGCGCGTCCGCACCAGGTTCGCGACTTCATTCGGCGGCGGCACGGGCAGCAGTTCCGTCGGCACGCAGTCGTCGGCCCCCACGCCGTTCAGCGCAATCGCCCCGCGCGGACACACCGCCACGCAATGCCGGCAGCCGATGCAGCCCCCCGCCTTTCCCTCGCGGACGACCGGGCGGCCGTCGACCAGCTTCAGCAGCCACATCGGACAGTCCTTCACGCATTTGCCGCAGCCCATGCATGTCACATTCACCGCAAATTCCATTTGTCTGTCTCCCATGCCATTTCCCGTGTGCCGAAACGGACGCGCCGCCGGGGCGCCCGCCCGTTTCAGCGGAATGTCAACACCGTGGCGAGCCGGCCCACGCGGACGTAGAGCGTCCCGTCGACGACATGCAGCCGCGCGGAGGTGCCCTCCGGCAGCGGCGTGATCGTCCACGACGCCCAGTCGCCAGCGAGTCCGCCAACGGAACCGAGCCTGATTTCGGAGCCGCGCGCGGGCGCGGTTTCGACGGGCAGCCGGATCGTCCCGCCGGACGCCGCAAAGTCGAGGACGCCTTCGACCGTCAGGTCGTCGGGCGCGAACAGCGCCGTGACGTTCAGCCGCCCGCCCGTCACGCGCCCGGACCCGGTGACGGACGCGAACTGGCGCCCGTCACCGCCCAGATCGACCACGCCGCCCGCCAGTTCGAGCGCGGCGACGAACGGCGACGCGTAGTCCCCGTCGTCGCGGTTGAGCCATTTCTTCCGAAGATACGCGTCCAGGGCGAACATCTCGTCGTCGTCCAGGCGCCGGTCGTAGGCGATCATCTCGCAGACGCGCTGGCCGCCCCAGCGGTACGTGCGGTCTTTGCCGAAGTGGCCGACGTAGAAATAGCCCAGTTCGCCATTCCTCGTGTAGTCGGGATCGACGCGCACCGTCACCGCGTGGTAGTCGGGGGACGGGAAGCCCGTGGTGAGCGGATCGACCTTCGTGCCGTTGACGGCAAAATACGCGCCCGCGCCATAGAGCGCATCCGTGGGCTCCACCCGACCCGAGGCCAGCAGCGCGTCGGCGTAGCCGCCGCCGTAGGTCGGCGCGCCGCGGTGGATGCAGGGGCTGCCCGGCGAAGCCGTCACGAGGAAGGAGCCGCCCTCCTGCACGCCGATGACCTCGACCACCGTGCGCGCCTTGATCGCCGTGTCGTCCCAACGCAGCCAGCCCGCCTGGACGATTCGCTCGGGATAGTACGTCGCGGAGCAAAACGGCCCCGTGCAGAGGACGTCGAGACCGTTGCAGTCCCCTTCGACGATCCAGGGGCGATTGGTCGGGTCGGCAACGGCCTGGTGGCGGCCCGTCATGTCGTTCCAGCGCGTCACGAAATTCGTCCCGTTCTCCTCGTACGTCTCCAGCGTGTCGCGGTGCGACATGTCGAACCGCGCGATAAGCCCCTCCTGCGGCACCGACGCCTCCGTCGCGCGGAACGCCGAGGCCAGCGAGAGCGTCGCGCCGGCGGGCACCCGGATGGTCCCCGTGAAATCGCCGGCGTCCTGGAGACGGACGGAACCGCCGAGCGCGAGCGTGTTGGTTCCCTCCACGCGCGAGACGACGAGCGAACCGCCCGCCGCGCGCAGCGCGCCGCCCGCCGCCACGACGCGCGCCAGGCGGTTCGTTCCGTCCACGTAGCCCGGCAGCCCGCCGAGATTCCACTTCCGCGCGAGATACGCCTCGATGTCGCGGCGTTCGCGGTCGGAGACGACGCGGCGGTAGACGAGCAGTTCGCGGAACGTTCCGTCCGCGGCGGGGAAGGCGACGGACTGGCGGCGCGAACACGTGACGAGACTCACCACGTGGGCGCCGCCCGGCCACGACGCGCCGCTGGCGGAGGCCTGGCGCACGCCGTCGATGCGCAGCACGTCGTTCGCGCCGCTGACGCTGTCCACCATGGCCGGCAGCGTGCCGGCGGCATGGTCGTACACCGCGAAGACCGCGCGGACGTCGCCCACCGCCGTTTCGCCGTCCACGCAGCCCGCCGGCGGAGTCCAGTCGGCGGGGAGTTCGGACGCCGCCACCTCAAGTTCGCCGTCGGCCAGGACCAGCGCGCCCGTCAGATCGGCAAGCGAGGACACGGCGAGCGCGCCGGCGCCCGTCTTGACCAGGTCGGCGCCGGAAAGCGCGCCCACGCGCACCGTCCCGTCCGCCACGCGCACCGCCGCCCGCTCGCCGGCGGCCGCGGCGCTCCGCACGTCGTCGAACTGCTCGTCGGCCGCGCCCAGGGCGAAGCCCGCCGGCGGACGGGGAATCCATTTCGCGATCAGCCAATTCTGCACCGCCTCGCGCTCCTCCAGATCCAGCACGCGGTTGTAGATCACGACCTCGCAGATCTGCTGGCCGCCCGTGCGGAAATTCATCCCGTTCGTGGGGTGTCCCCAGCGGTCGACGGCGAACGCCGCCGCGCTCATGTCGCCGTCCTCGGCGGCGATCATCACCACGCACGGCTCGGCCGGCAGATAGTGCCTGTTCCATGTCACCTTGCGCCCGTTCACGCGCACGTCGGCCGTCTTGATGGCGCTGGCGACGTAGCCGTCCGAATAGAACATCAGGCCGTTTTCGCCGCGGTGGAAGTGCGCCACGTTGTCGCGATAGACGTCGCCCAGCAGGAAGTTGTCCCCGTTGCCCGGCGTCCCGTACACGACGTAGACCGTGCGCATCGTGGTGTTCGTGTGGTTCCAGAGCAGGCACATCTTCGACCCGTTGTCGCCGAAGTCCACGCCGGGCAGACCGTTGAGCAGCCCCTCCACGCGGCGCGGCCTCACGTTGCCGCTCGCCTCGCCGGCGTACAGGGCCGCGAGCCCGTTGCCCGTCACGTCGCGCCATTCGTCGACCGCGCCGTCCGCATCCAGCGTGAAGGACGACGCGTCGCTCGCGTCCAGGTGGAAGAAGGCGTCCGCCACGGGACACGCCGCCGGCGCGGCGAGAACCTCCGCGGACACGGCCGGCACGAGCGTGCCGTCGTGGACGATGACGGGAAATTCCGCGTTGTTCACGCGCTGTTCCGTCGCGCGGGCGAGTTCCAGCGCGCCGCCGCCGGTGAAGACGCGGCGCGCGGCCGTGCCGTTCGCGTCGAAGACCGTCGTGCGCAGCGTCGCGTTGCTCGCGATCTGGAACGGCGTGCCGCCCCCGTTGACGAGGGTCGGCACCTCGTTGTGGTACGCCAGCGGAACCGGTTCGGCGCCGGCGTTCTGCCACTTGTTGCGCAGATACGTCTCCGTGGCGATGAATTCCCGGTCCGTCAGCTTGCGGTCGTAGAGGATGATTTCGGCGATCCGCGCCGCGCCGGTGCGCCACACCCGGTCCCAGGCCAGGCGGCCGATGTGGATCGAACACGTCTCGGCCCGCATGGCAATCGTGTCGTAGACGCCCTGCCCCGACAGCCTGGCCGACCAGGCGTCGACCGCCACGCCGTTCAGATGCGTCAGCCCCTTCCCCGTGCCGGGATGGTTCGCGTCGGCGGGGTTGCGGAAATCGACATGCGACTCGGCGCGCGTGTTCACCAGCACCTGGTCCCAGGAGTCGTAGCCGTGGAGAATGCGGCCCAGTCCCGTGTCGAACGAGGTGAAGACGAAGTTCTGGCTGCACTCCACCACGAAAGCCGTGTAGACGTCGTGGTCCTTGGCGGGTCCGCAGTCAAGAATGAGATAGCCGCCCTTCGCGCGGTTGACCGCCGCGCCGTAGCTCTTGTTGTAGGTGTCGCCGAAATCGACGACGGCCATTCCGTTGAGCACGTTCTCGCGGCGCTGCGGCAGAACCTGCGTGCCGTCCTCGGCCACGCAGAGGTCGTGGTAGGCGTAGCCCGCGCCGCCGACGCCGTTCCAGCGGATCACGCCCAGCGACGGATCGCCGTCCTTGTATTCGAAGGACGCGGCGTCGCTGGCGTCAAGATGGACGAGCGGACTGAGCGCCGGGCCGTTGCCGGCCGCATCCACCGTCGCCTGGAACACGAACGGGCCGCTCCCCGCAATCTGCTGCATCGCGTCGACGCCCGTGCCGACAATCTCCGCCAGCTCCACGCGGCCCGCCCCCATGTTGCGCACCATGCCGCCGGACAGGATCCTCCGGACGTTCAGCGTCGTCCTCGCCTGCGGTTCGACCTCGACGTAGGGCGACGCCAGATTGAGCCGATCGACCGCCTGGAAATAGTCCGTTCCCGTCTCGGCCGTGAGGACCAGCCGCCCCTTTTTGCCGTCAACCAGGGCGAGCGGGTCGCCGGCCGTCGCCCAGTTCCGCACGGCGCCCTGGTCGGCGGGAGCGGCAAAGACCAGCTGCTGGGACGCGGCAATCGCCGCGCCGCCGGGCAACGCCGACGGACGGTGCAGATACAGCCGGCCGCTGTCGAGCGCGATTTCCTGCTCGAAGGTCGCCGGCACGTTCAGGTGCACGTGCCGGGAGCCCATCCCGAGCGACGTGCCGACCACCCGCAGCGGCTTGCCCTCGATCCAGAGGTGCGTATTGGCTTCCGTCACCGCGGCCAGACGGTTGACGACCAGATCCTCCACGTTGTTCGTGACGCTCCGCACGCCGAGAGCGAAACGCGCCGTGTCGTCGCGCCCGTTCGGAACGCCGTCGGACCAGTTCGCCGGATCGCTCCACAGACCGGCTTCGGGCAGAAACGTCGTGTCAATCGCGCCGCACGCGGACAGCGCGAACAGCATCCCCGGCAGAACGGATTTCCTCATGGCTGTTCCCCTCCAATCTTTCCCGCCGAAAAACGCGGTCGCGATCCCCTGTCGCGCCACGCTCCTTCATGAACGCCCCTGTCAGCGCCCCCTGTTTTGCCAACCCGGACTTCCCGCGCCTTTGCGTCCTCCGTCCCCGCCCCGCCGGTTGCCGTCCCGGCGCGGCGGGCCGCGCCCGCCCGTTTCAGCGGGCCATCACGAGCGCGCGTTCCGTCAGCACCACGGGCGCGTCATAGTAGGGCACGTCCTCGAACAGGCCGTCCTTTTCGCGCCAGGAAATGAACATGCGCGCGGGAACGTCGTAGATCGCGCCGGTCACCATGTCGATCCAGACGGGGTCCTTGAATCCGGCGCCGCGCACCGAAAGCGTCGTGCGGCGGACCTCGTTTTCGTTCACCGGATGGGTCGAGGCGTCCCAGAACGCGACAAGCGGAATGCCCGTGTCCCGCTGCCTGAAGGTGTAGACCACGAGGCCGCCGGCCGTTTCGCCCTTCACGGGCTTCGCCGTGAAACGCCCCGGCTCGATCGTGCGGTCGAACAGCGTCGCGACGTTCTGCACCGTGTAGTAGGCGATCTTCACCTTCACGACCTCAAGCCGGTCGTTGCACTTCACCAGCCCCATGCGCTTCATGAAGCGGTCCGGCCGCGTCCGCACCCAGTATTTCGGAATGTGGTTGCAATAGCGTTCGGGGCAGTCGTAGCACGGGTCGTACATCGTGAAGACGAGCGAATCGAAGCCGTGGCCGAGGTCGCCGATCAGACGGCGGGCGTTCCACTTGGCCTGCGTCAGTTCCGAATTCCATTTCAGGGACGAGATCGCCGCCGAGAAATGGGGGTCGCTCGTCGCGCCGGATTCGCCGTTCCAGATGCGCAGATGCGGCGCCTCCTGCCGGACGAACGCCGCCCATTTGTCGGCCACGCCCGCATAGTAGACGTCGGGGTTCGGCGAGTAGTCGTGCATGATCGCCCAATGGAAGAGCTTCAGCGCGTCCCGTTCCCGGAAGACCTTGAAGCAGGCTTTCGTGAACGCCAGGTCGCACCAGCCCAGCGACAGCATGCCGATCTTCGCGTCGGGAATGTGCCGCTTGATGATGCGCGCCGTGCGGATGTTGTTGTCCGCCACCAGTTCCGCGCCGTTGTCCCGGATGTTGTTCGGCTCGTTCCAGCAGGCCCAGTTCTTGACCTGCGGATAGCGCTTCGCCAGCTGCTCGACGTAATTGTCCCACGCCGCCAGCGCGGCCTCGCCCCTCGGAATGCCGTCCGAAAGCGACGCGCCGCCCGCGCCGGGATAGGCGGGGTTGCCGTAGCTCGTCTCCAGCAGCGGTTCGAGTCCGTTCGCGACAAGCCACTCCACCTGGCGGTCCAGCCAGTCCCAGTCCCACGTGCCGGGCCGCGGCTCAAGCTTCGCCCAGCCGGCGTGCAGACGGACGCGGGCGATGCCGAGCGGCGGCATGTAGTCCTTGAAGTTCTCGAACTCGCCGTAGCCGCGCGGCAGCATTTCGCAGCCGATCGCCAGACGCGACGGGCCGATTTCCCGCGCCGACCGCGGCGTCAGCGTGCCGATTCGGTCCAGCTGCGGATCCAGCGACGTCTGCACGCGGTCGTGCGACTCGTCGATCATCGGTTTCGCCAGCAGCGCCAGCGGCGCCAGCGCCAGACAGAACAGACGCATTTCCATTTCTCCCCCTCTCTCTTTCTCCTCGGTTCCGTTCCGTCCGCCGGCGGACGGAACGGATTCAGTCGTTGGACGTTGCCTTGACCACCCGGCGGTAGACCCTACCGTCGAAAGAGATCTCGGCGCCGTCGCAGAGCCACTTGGTCAGTTCCTTGAGGTCGCCCTCCGACGCCCCCGACTTCGGCATCATGAGCTTCTCGGTGTGCCCGTCGGCAAACGCGACGTGCGCCGTGTAGCGCTTCCCCGACAGGTGGTTGAAGCCAATCGCCTCCGCCGAACCGGTGGTGCCGTCGTCGTATTCGAGAATCGGATCCAGCTTCTTCGTGCCCGGCCCGCCCTCGGTGACGGGATTGTCCTGCCCGGTCCCGCCAATCGCGACGAAGGGGATCTCGGCGAACAGCAGCTTGCGCTCCGGAGAGGCCAGATTCCCGTATTCGCGCCGGTTGCCCGCGCCCGGCACCACGGCCCGCTTCAGGCGATTGTAGCTGAAGAAGGAGCTCATCGCATAGCTCCACTGGGGCGTGTAGACGCCGCGCATCTTGTCCACGTGAAGCGGGCAGCGGTAGGTCTCGCGCGTCTGGGACACGTAGCTCCAGAGCGCGCCGTTCGTCAGCGCGAACGTGCTGCCGTTTTCCTTCAGCGCGTCGTCGTCCGCCAGCGACGGCACGGCAATCGATCCCGCGCGGGACGAGGTGGACCTGTTGCCGCTGCCGTACTTCCCCTGGCTCAGCCAGGAGATCCAGCCGTAGTTGCGGCCGTCCTTCGCCCGGTCCTCGTAGTAGGAAATGCCGCCGCTGCCCGCCGCCACGAATTCAATCGATCCCGCCCGCGGATACCAGCCCTCGACCATGCCGAAGCTCTGGACGGCCGTCGCCAGGTTGCGCATGTTGGTCAGGCACTTCGCCGCGCGGGCCGAATCGGTCGAGCCGCGGAAGCCCGCCAGCATGACGGCGGCCAGAATGCCGATGATCCCGATCACGACGAGCAGTTCGACCAGCGTGAAGCCGCTTCTGTCTCCAATTTTCATGGCCGCATTATCCCCTATTCGCGAAAGAAAGTCAACGGGAAAGTCAGCATTCCGAAAACGCGCCGAGAAACTCGAACTGCTCGATGTCCGGATCGCTGGCCAGTTCCGCCAGCAGGCGGACGATGTGCGGATCGGACGGCGAGGCTTCGAGGTCGAGCGTGAAGCGGAACTCGAAGTCCATGCCGGGAATCGGCCGCGACTCGAGTTTCGTGAGATTCACGTTGATGGCCGCGAACTTGGCCATCACGCTGTTGAGAACGCCCGGCCGGTGCTGGAGCGTCAACATGATGGACATTTTCTTCGCGTCCGGGTAGATCTCCATGTTCTTCGAGATGCAGATGAACCGCGTGTAGTTCATCTCGACGTTCGAGATGTGCTCGGCGATGATGTCGAGTCCGTACAGGTCGGCCGTTTCGCGCGACGCGATGACGGCCATGTCCGCCGAACCGCTCTTGGCGAGCGTCTGCGCGGCGATGGCCGTGTTCGACATCGCGAGCGTCTTCCAGTCCCGGTGCTTCTCGATGAAATTGCTGCACTGGGCCAGCGCCTGCGGATGGCTCGCCACCGTGCGGATGTCCTCCAGCCTGGCGCCATGGCGCGCCAGCAGCACGTGGCGAATGCGCAGCCGCGTCGAGCGGACGATCTTGAAGTCGTGCTTGACCATCAGGTCGTAGACGGCGGAGACGGAACCCGCCGACGAATTCTCGATCGGCAGCACGCCGTACGGGCACAGCCCCTTTTCCACCGCCGAGAACACGTCCTCGAAGCTGTTGAAATAGAGAATCGTCGGCACGGTGAAGAGGCGGCACGCCGCCTGCTGCGAGTAGGCGCCTTCAAGGCCCTGGCAGGCCACGAGCGCGCGCGTCGGGAATTTCGTCGTCTCCGCCGCCCGCGCCGCGTTGATCTGCTTTTCCAGCAGGGAGCCGGCGCCCAGGGTCTCGCGCTGGCGGGCCTTCGAGATGTTGAACAGCGTCATGAAGAACAGCAGGGCGCCGTTTTCGTATTCGGGCCCCACCTTGTCCGCGACCATCGTGAGGATCTCCCGCTCGCGGGCCGGGTCGTTCACGGGCGATCCGCTGGCGCGCTTCGCCTCCGCGACCTGCTTGATGACATCGAGGCGGCGCACGAACAGCTTGACCAGCTGGTCGTCGATTTCGTTGATTTCCTTGCGGATTTCGCTCAGCTCTTTCATGGTTTCAGTCCCGGATTCCAACATTGAGGTCAAGCGCGCGGATTTTTTCGATCTCGCGCATCGTTTCCGCGAACATCGCCGGCGTCTGGCTCTGCGCGCCGTCGCACTTCGCGTGCGCCGGATCGTTGTGGACCTCGACGATCAGCCCGTCGGCGCCCATCGCCACGGCGCCCAGGGCGAGCGGATGCACGAGCTTCGCCACGCCCGTCGAATGCGAGGGGTCCACGACCACCGGCAGATGGCTCAGCCGGTGGAGCCACGGGATCACCGTCAGGTCGATCGTGTTGCGCGTGGCCGTCTCGAACGTGCGGATGCCGCGTTCGCAGAGGATGACGTTCGGGTTGCCGCCCGCCATGATGTACTCGGCGCTCATCAGCAGCTCCTGAAGCGTCGCGCTCATGCCGCGCTTGAGCAGGATCGGCTTGCGCGTCTGCCGGCCAAGCTCCTTCAGCATGTGGAAGTTCTGCATGTTGCGCGCGCCGACCTGGATGACGTCCACGTCGTTGAAAAGCCCGATGTCGCCCATGTCCATCAGCTCCGTCACGACCGGCAGCCCCGTCTCCCGCTTGGCGAGCAGGAGCAGGCGCAGCCCCTCGGCGCCCAGGCCCTGGAAGGAGTAGGGCGACGTCCGCGGCTTGAACGCGCCGCCGCGGAGCAGCGTCGCGCCGGCGGCCTTCACGTCCCTGGCCACCTGGACGATCTGCTCCTCGCTTTCCACGGAGCAGGGTCCGGCAATGACCTGGAAATGGCCGCCGCCGATCTGGGGTCCGCCGCAGTCGATCACCGAGTCGGCGGGGTGGAATTTGCGGTTGGCGGCCTTGTAGGGCTCCTGGATGCGCTGGACGTTCTCGACAATCGAGAGCGCGCGCACGAGGCCGACGTCGAGGTGCGACACGTCGCCCACGCAGCCGATGATCGTCTGGCGCTCGCCCACCGTGACCCGCGGATCGATGTTCTGCGAACGGAGCAGCTGCATCAGCCCGTCGACCTGGGACTTCTCCGCATTGTTCTTTAGAATGATGACCATTGTTCCTGTTCCTTAAACTGAAAACGGCCTCGCTTCTTCAAGCGGGACCGTTTCCTGAAAACTGCCGATCGCCTCCGGCTTTCAGGCACACGCCCCCGCTCCGCCCGCAAAGGCGAAGGCAAAACCGTCGCTGAACCTGAAGTCCGTCATTTTTTTCCTCTTTCTCCTGAAACGTCCGTATTCTACCACGCGCCCGCCCCTCCGTCAAGATGCCGTCCGGCCAAAACGTCCGCGGCCGGCCGGCGGCGGGGCGCGGGCTCATTTCCCCACGCAGAAGCGGGAGAAGAGCGCGTCGAGCAGGTCGTCGGAGTAGATCCGGCCGAGCAGCCGGCCGAGCTCTTCGGCGGCCGTGCGGAATTCGTTCGCCGCCAGAACCCAGTCGGGCCACGCGAGCGCGCCGCGCGCGCGTTCGAGCGCCGCGAGGCTCCGTTCCAGACATTCCTTCTGCCGCGTGGTCACGTCGGCGCCCGTCTCCTCCGCCCGCCGGGAGGCGAACTTGGCCAGCCGCGCGGCGACGAGGCGCTTCAGCTCCGCCAGTCCGGCGCCCGTGCGCGCCGACACGGCGCAATCGAACCCTTCGGCGGCGGCGCCGTCCAGATCGCACTTCGACCGGATGCGGACGACACGGTCGGCGCGGGGACCGGCGGAGGGCTCCTCGGCGTCCGCCGCGTCCGCGGGGCACAGCCGCAGCACGAGGTCGGCCCGGGCGATCAGCTCCTCCGCGCGGCCGACCCCCGCCGCCTCGATCGAGTCGGCGGTCGGGCGAAGGCCGGCCGTGTCGACCAGGCGGACGGGCCAGCCGTCGATTTCAAGCCCCTCCTCGATGCTGTCGCGGGTCGTTCCCGCCCGTTCCGAGACGATGGCGCGGTCCGCGCCAAGCAGCGCGTTCATCAGCGAACTCTTGCCGGCATTGGGCGCCCCCGCGAGCACCACCAGCGCCCCCTCGCGCAGGAGACGCCCCTCGCGCGCCGTGGCCAGGCGGTGCGCGAGGCGCCGGCCCAACGCGTCCGCATCCGCCATCAGGGCGGGGCCGAACGCCGGCGGCAGGTCGTCCTCGCTCACGTCCAGCGCGTGCTCCAGCCGGCTGGACAGCTCGACCGCCCGGTCGTAAAGCCCGTCCAGGACCCGCGAGGCCTCCCCCGAAAGGCGGCAGACGGCTTCAGCCGCCGCGCGTTCCGTCCGGGCGTCCACCAGATCGACGACCGCTTCGGCCTGCGCGAGATCGAGGCGTCCGTTGAGAAAGGCGCGCTGGGTGAACTCGCCGCGGCGCGCCAGCCGCGCCCCGGCGGCCAGACAGGCCTCCAGCACGCAGCGGGGCGCCACGCTGCCGCCGTGTCCCTGGAACTCGACGACGTCTTCGCCCGTGTAGGAGCGCGGCCCGGCGAAGACGAGGACGAGGCCGTCGTCCAGCGTCGCGCCGGCGGCGCGGAACGGCGCATGGAAAAAGCGGCCGGCGTCGCGGGCGGACACCTTCCGCCCCGTCAGCGCCGCGGCGATGGCGAAGGCGGCCGGTCCGCTGACGCGGACGACGGCGACGCCGCCGCGTCCGGGAGCCGTCGCCAGGGCCGCAATCGTCGCGATTTCATCCATGATCGCCGTCCCGCGCGACGCGCGCGTCCGCCAGAATGCCCGCCAGATCGATCTCCGGCGTCGTCGTCTTCAGGATGAATCCGCCGGGATGGGCGAACAGCGCGTACGGCTTTCCCGCGCAGCGGGCAAAATCGAGGCGCGGATCGTCGTTGCAGCGCAGCAACGACCGTCCCGAACCGCGCGAGTCGCCGGTCAGGATGCAGGCCGGGCGGTGCTGGCGGACCCAGGCCTCCGAACAGCGGGACACCTCCTCCGCGAGACAGGCCGTCATGTCGGCGACCTTGAAGCCGCCCACCTGCCGGACGACGGTCTTCTCCCGGATGCCGGTCCAGCAGCGGCGGGTCAGCGCAATCCCGTTGCCCAGCGTACGCACCAGTTTGCGGCGCATGTCGGGATCGTCGGCGAAGCGGCGGACGACCCAGTCGGCCAGCGGATTGGCGATGAACCCCTCCAGGGCCGCCGACGTCGTGCCCATGGCGGCCGCCGTCGCATGGGGCCCCAGGACGTCCATCAGATTCCAGGCCGCATACCAGGGGAAAAGCGCCTTCAATTCGCCGTCCGCCCCCAACCACTCGCCCAGGAGCTTGAACGTGCATTTCGGCTCCTCCGTCCGCGCCCGCTGGTGGTGGTCGAAATCCATCCGTTCCGGATCGTGGACGCCGCCCACGTCCATGACGAGCGTCGTCGCGTCGTCCAGTTCCGCCGGCGTGGGATTCCGCCGCTCGATGGCGGCGTCGTGGGGCACGCCAAACGCGTAGGCGAGCGCGCAGGACATGATGTCGTCCAGATGGGCCAGCCCCGCGTGGACGACGATTCTGCGGACGGCGCCCAGCCGCGCCGCGATCTTTCCGTCCGCCGCCATCAGCGCCTCGCCTCCCCGGCCGCCGACCGGGCCGCCTTCCCGACCGCCTTCGCCAGTTCGGCGCCCACGCCGGCGACCGACGCGATGTCCGCCTCGGACGCCCGGGCGATGCCATGGACCGAGTGGAATCGCCGCAGCAGCGCCATCTTCTTCGCCGGCCCGATTCCCGGAATCTCGTCCAGGACCGATTCGCGGATCGTCCGCTCCCGCAGACTGCGGTGGAAGGAGATGGCGAACCGGTGCGCTTCGTCGCGCAGGCGCGTCACGACCATCAGCCCTTCCGAGTCGCGCGGCAGGACGACGTCGCCGCGCGCGTCGTCCGTCACCAGGATCTCCTGCCGCTTGGCCAGGCCGACCGTCGGCATGTCGGCCAGCCCGATCTCGGCGAACCGCGCCCGGGCGGCGCGCAGCTGGGTGACGCCGCCGTCGCAGATGTAGAGATCGGCCTTCGGCGATTTCGCCGTCAGCGTCGAGCCGGGGCCGTACCGGCGCGACACGACCTCCGCCATCGCGCGCGGATCGTCCGCGCCTTCGAAGGACTCGATCCTGAAGTGGCGGTAGTAGCGGCCGTCCGGCAGACCGTCGAGCGCGACCACGAGCGACGCCACGTTGTGCGTGCCGAACAGATTGGAGATGTCCACGCACTCGATCACGCGGGGCGGCCTGGGCAGCCCCAGGGCCGCGGCGAGTTCCGCGATCCCCTTCAGGGCGTCTTCGCGGCGCATCCCGGGCGACTTGCGGACGAAGTGCGCCTTCGTCATTTCCTTCAGCGCGGCAACCGTGTCCCGCAGACCGGCCGCCTTCTTGAAATCCTCGGCCGCGGCCGCGGCCTTCATGTCCGCGACCAGGGCCGGGATGACGGCGGGGCGTTCGCCGCGCAGAAAGGCGCACGCCTCGTCGAACCGCGCCCGGTAGTCGCCGGCGGAAATCTTCCCCAAACACGGCGCCGTGCAGGCGCGGACCACGTCGGCGTGGCAATGCCGGTGGCAGTTCCCGTCCGGCGCCAGGGCCCTGCACCCGCGAAGGCCATAGCGCTTCTCGACGAAGTCCTTGGCGGCGCGGACCACCGGCGACGACGGAAACGGCCCGAAGTAGAGCGCGCCGTCGTCGCGCACGATGCGGCAGGTCCGAAAGGCGGGAAACGCCTCGCCGGGATCGGCGCGCAGCGCGAGGTAGCGCTTGTCGTCCCGCATCAGGATGTTGAAGTGGGGCTTGTGGCGCTTGATGAGATTCGCCTCGGTCAGCAGCGCCTCGGCGTCGTTCTTCACCGTCATGAATTCGAGGTCCGCGACCGTGTTGACCATGGAGCGGACCTTGGGCGCGAGGGCGGCGCGGGGGCGGAAATAGGAAAGCACCCGGTCGCGCAGATTCTTCGACTTCCCCACGTAGACAATCACACCCCGGCGGTCCCTCATGAGGTAGCAGCCGGGGCGGTTGGGAACGGACTTGAGCCGCTCTCGCAGGACGTCGTTCACTTCGCGGGCTCGGACGCCTTTTCGGAGGAAATCATCTTCGCGTCCTCCTTGCCGGAATCGGACAGCAGCGCCTCGCCCTCTTCCGTGCCCTTCTTGAATTCGCCCTTCGCCTTGCCGAGCGCGCGCGCGAGCTCCGGCAGTTTCTTGCTGCCGAACACGAGCACGATCACCACCAGAAGCAACACAATCTGCCAAGGTCCTGAAAACATCGCTTTTTCTCCTTTTGGAATGCGCCAATACTTTACCGGATTCCCACCCTTTTAGCAAGGGGCAAAATCACGGGCGGACGATCCCGTCGCCGCGGACGACGTATTTGTAGGTCGTGAGCTCTTCGAGGCCCATCGGGCCGCGGGCGTGGAGCTTGTCGGTCGAGATGCCGATCTCCGCGCCCATGCCGAACTCGGCGCCGTCGGTGAAGCGCGTCGAGACGTTGTGGTAGACGGCGGCCGAATCGACGTCGCGCAGAAACTTCGCCGCATGCGCCTCGTTCGCGGTGACGATCGCGTCGGAGTGGTGGGAGCCGTAGGCGTTGACGTGCGCGATGGCCTCGTCCACGTCGCCGACGATGCCGACGTTCATCTCCAGCGACAGGTATTCGCGTCCCCAGTCCGCATCCGCCTCGTGCAGCACGACCCCCTTCTCCCGGGCCCACGCCTCAAGCCTCGGCATGAAGCGCGCGGCCTCCTTCGCGTTGACCAGCAGACATTCCACCGCATTGCAGGCGCTGGGACGCTGGACTTTCGCGTTGTCGACAATCCGGAACGCCATCTCCAGATCGGCGCCCTCGTCCACGTAGATGTGGCACACGCCCTTGTAGTGCTTCAGCACGGGAATCAGCGCCGCCTCGCACATCGCGCGAATCAGGCGCTCGCCGCCGCGCGGAATCGCCACGTCGACCAGGCCCACGGCGCGCACGAGTTCCGCCACGGCCGCATGGTCCGTCGTCCCGACCAGCTGGACGGCCTGCGTCACGGCGGGCGGAAGCGCCTGCCCGCACCAGCGGGCCAGTCCCTTCTGGACGGCCTCGCACAGGGCGAGATTGGAGCGCAACGCCTCCTTGCCGCCGCGCAGGATGATCGCATTCGACGTCTTCAGGCACAGCGCCGCCGTGTCGACGAAGACGTTCGGGCGCGACTCGAACACCACGGCGACCACGCCAAAGGGCTCGCGGACCTTCGCGATCCTGATGCCGCTGGGCCGCTCCCGCGTCCAGATCGTCTCGCCCACGGGATCGGGCAGCTCCGCCACGCGGCGCACGCCGTCGACCATCGACGCGAAGCGCGCGGCCGTCAGGGTCAGGCGGTCCACCAGGGCCGGCGCCAGTCCATTCGCCCGGGCCGCCGCCACGTCCGCGGCATTCGCCGCATCGATCGCCGGCTTCGCCGCCTCCAGCGCTTCGGCGACCGCCAGGAGCGCCGCGTTCTTCTGCCGCGTCGTCAAAGTCCGCATCGCCCGGGCCGCCGCGCGCGCCTTCACGCCCATTGCGCGGATTTCTTCCGCCACCGTCATTTTCCCGCCTCCTTCCAAGGTCCAACCGCCAGTTCCGCCACTTCGCACACGTCGTGCGAATGCGGTTTCAAGATTTCCACGAAGACCGCCGTCGCCCCTTCAGGCGCCACCAGGCCGCCTTTGGGCGAGCGCTTGGACGCCCGCACGCCCTGGTACCAGAGGCCGTCGCCAACCGGCGCCCCGTTCCCGTCCTCATAGCGCACGCGAACCCACACGGGGGCCGAGCCGCGCTTCAACTTCGCGGCGAACGCGATCCGCCCGCCCGCCGGCACGGTGCTTTTTTCCGCGCGGACCACGATGCCGGCCGCCGACGGCGCCGGCGCCGGCGTGTCGGGTCCGGGCGGCGCCGGGACCGCCGGCACCGCGATTCCGGCGAGTTTCCTCCGCCCGGCCTCCCGCGCGGGGACGGCGTTCGCCAGACGGACCGTGCAGTAGACGCCCGCCAGCGCCAGCACGACCGCCCCGAGAAAGAATCCCGGCACCCGCGTCCGCGCGCCGCGCCGCGCGGACGCGGACGGCTCCGGGGCGGCGGAGAGGGGACCCGACGGGCGCGGGGACGGCCGCCGGGAGACGGCGCGAGGACGGCCGCCGTCCTTCGCGAAGGACGCGGCGCGCCGGACTTCGGGGCGGCGGCGTTCGCGGACGCGGTCGCCGACCCAGGGCGCCTCGTCCAGTCCCTTCCCGTGCATCTTCGCCGTATAGCCCTCCAGGTCGAAGGGCAACGACCGGAAGAACACCGTCCGCGCCTCCGCATCGTAGATGCAGTAGCAGCTCCGGCAGACGCCGCTTCGCGGATAGCCCACGCTTCCGACGTTGACGAGATAGCGCGTCCCCTCCTCCAGCGTGAACGTGGCGGGTTCCAGCAGCCGGGGCGTTCCGCCATCGCCGACGGCAAAGACGCCCGGCTTGTGCGTGTGGCCCACGAACAGCAGCGGCTCCGGTCGCGTCTGCCAGGAGGGAAGCGCGTCTTCCGGATCGAGGACGTAGTTGAAGCGCTTCGGGTCGGAGAAGTCGCCATGGGCGCAGGCGAAGCCGTCCAGTTCGCACGTGTAGGGCAGCCGGCGCAGCCAGTCGATGCCGTCCTGCGCGAGCAGCCGCCGCTGCCGTTTCACCGCGCCGGCGGCGAAATCGGTGAAGTCGTCGGTCGAACAGCGGTTGGCGATGGCGTCGTCGTGGTTGCCGGCCAGGCAGATGTGGACCTGCCGATAGACCAGTTCAAGCGTCGAAACGGGATCGGGACCGTATCCCAGCACGTCGCCAAGACAGACGATCCTGTCCGCATGCGCGTCTGCGGCGTCCAACAGCACCGACCGAAGCGCGGCCTCGTTCGCGTGGATATCGGAAATGATGGCATAACGCATGCCGCGCATTATACCACAAAACGCCTAGATCGCACGGCCGGGCACGAAGGTCCCGACGTCGCGGCCGGCGAAAATGGCCGTGAGGACGCGCGGCGTCGCGGCATTGGCGATCACCACGTGCGCGCCCGACCGGGCCGCGTTCTGGACGGCCTTGAGCTTCGAATCCATGCCGCCTCTGGACAACGAGCCCTTCTCGCCGGCATGGACGAGCCGGAGCGCGTCGCGAATCTTCCCGATCGACGGCACCCGCTTCCCCTCGGCATCGAGCAGGCCGTCGACGGTGGTCAGCAGGACGAGCGCGTCGGCCCGCACCAGCTTGACGATCAGGGACGACAGCCAGTCGTTGTCCCCGAAGGTCAGGCCCTTGAGCTCCTCGTCCGCGACGACGTCGTTCTCGTTGATGACGGGAACGATCCCCGCGCGGACCAGATGGTCCAGCGAACGGCGCACGTTCGACGCGCGGCGGCGTTCGGCGAAATCGGCATGGGTCAGCAGGACCTGCCCGATCTTGATCCCGTGGGCCGCGAAGAACTTCTCGTACTCCGAGATGAAACGCGCCTGGCCCACGGCCGCGCACATCTGGACGTCGTTCACCTGGTCCGGCCGCGCGGTCAGGCCCAGCGCCTCGACGCCCGCGGCGACCGCGCCCGACGAGACGAACAGCACCTCAAGCCCCGCCTTGCGCAGTTCGCAGAGCTGGGCCACGAGACGGCGGAGCGCCCGGTAGTCGGGACGCCCCGTCTTCGTCGCGATGGAATGCGTCCCGACCTTGACCACGACCCGGCGGACATCCTGCAGGGACGCGCGCTCTTTGGCGACCAGGGCACGGGAGGCGACCATGGTTCCAGGCTCCTCAGGCGCCCAGCTGGAGACGCACGAAGCGCTTCACCGCCAGCGGCGCGCCGACCGTCTTGGCAACGCCGTCGAGATACGCCTCGACGGTCATCTCGTCGTTGGCGACGTAGTTCTGCTTGTTCAGGCAGATCTGCGTGCAGAACTTGGCGGCCATGCCCTTCTTGATGCCGACGAGCGCGGCTTCCGGCGGCAGCTTGCCCTTCTGCTCCTTGAGCGCGTTGAGCTTGATTTCAAGCTCGGCGTCGATCTCGGCCTGCGGCACGTCCTCCGGCTTGATGTACTTCGGCGCGTTGGCGGCGATCTGGAGGCAGACCATGTGGGCGGCCTCGGCGACTTCCGGCACGCCGCCCTTCTCGCACGCGAGCTCGACGAGCACGCCGATCTTGCCGCCCATGTGGATGTAGCCGGACAGCACGCCCGCGCCTTCGAGCGCGTAGCGGACGCTCCGGCGGATCTTCACGTTCTCGCCCGTCTTCGTGAGCAGCATCTTGTAGTCGTCGTTCAGCGTCTGCTCGATGTCCTTGCCGTCGAGCGCGACCTTGGCCGCGTCGTCGACGAACTTGACGAACGCGTCCGTCTTCGCCACGAAATCGGTTTCGCAGTTGACTTCCGCAAGCGCCATGGCGGATTCGTCGGCCGCCTTCGCGAGGGCGACGATGCCCTGCTTCGATTCCTTGTCGACGCGCTTGGCGGCCACGGCGAGACCCTTCTCGCGAAGGTATTTCACCGCCTCCTCCATGTTGCCGTCCGTCGCCGCGAGAGCTTCCTTGCACGCGCCCATTCCGGCGGCGGTCGCTTCACGGAGTTCCTTGATCATCGCAATGGTGATGGCCATTTTCCCGAACCTTTCTTTCGCCCGGAACGGAGGCGGACCAGGCCGCCCCCGTCCTCGGCATTGTGTGGATGTTCCAGTCGATTACGCCTGCGGAGCCGCCTCGGCCGTCGCCTCGGCAACCGCCGCGGCCGCCGCGGCAACCTTTTCCTGACGCTTGGCGGCAAGCTCTTCCTTGGCCTTCGCCTCGGCGGCTTCCTTCGCCTTGCGGGCGACCTGCTTCATGTCCACGCCGCTCTTCGCGACCTTCGCGCGAGCCGCCTTGAGCGCGGCGTCGCCCTTGGCTTCGTCGCGGGCCTTGCGATCGGCCACCGCGCGCTCCTTGCGCGCGGCGCGCTCGGCCTTCTCCTGCTCGGCGCGGGCCGCATGCTCGGCGTCGCGCTTCGCCTTCTGCTCGGCGGCGATGCGGGAATACTCGTCGTTGGCGGCCTTGATGACCTTGACGATGCCGTTGACGACCAGCTCGATGCCGCGCACGGAGTCGTCATTGCCCGGAATGACGTAGTCGATCGGATCCGGGTCGGCGTTCGTGTCCGTAATCGCCACGATCGGAATGCCGAGACGGGCCGCTTCCCTGACGGCGTTCGCCTCGCGGCAGACGTCGACGATCACGACGGCGCCCGGATTCTCGGCCATGCCGGCAATGCCCGTGAGGTTCTTTTCGAGCTTGGCGAGTTCGCGGCGGAGCATCGAAGCCTCCTGCTTGTGCCGGGAAAGTTCGCCGTTGTTGGCCTTGGAGATCGCCTGGAGCTGCGCCATGCGCTTCACGCTGCCGCGGATCGTGGCGGCGTTCGTGAGCGTGCCGCCGAGCCAGCGCTCGGTCATGTGGAACTGGCCGCACGCCTCCGCGGCCTGCCGGACGATCTCCTGCGCCTGCTTCTTCGTGGCGACGAAAAGGATCTTCTTGCCGTCGAGAATCGTCTTGCGGAGAAATTCGGCGGCCTCGTCGATCAGCGTGACCGTCTGCGTCAAGTCGATGATGTGGATGCCGTTGCGCTTGTCGAAGATATAGGGTTTCATCTTCGGGTTCCAGCGCTTCGTCTGGTGACCGAAATGCAGACCGGCGTCAAACAGATCCTTCAGCGTGAGGCCAGTCGCGGCCGAGGTGGGCATATCCATCTTTTCAGCAACCTTTCATTGTCCGTATCGTGGGAACGCGGGACGCGCCGGCCCCGTTTTCCCGGTTAATCCGCTTTGGCGCCCGGCTTGGACGGACCGGCACGCCTTCGCTTCCGCGCAGCGACGACCACCCGGTCCTCCTGCGCTCGGAAAACAACAGATGCGCAGTCTACCATTTTGCGGGGCAGATTGCAAGTGGAACGATGGGAATTTTCACCGGGACCGGGCGCCGTTCAGAATGCGGCGTCCAGCAGATCCCTCGCCTCCAGCAGCGAAGACCGGCAGGCGCAGAGCCGGAGGATCCCGTCCGTCGGCGGGAACGGTCCCGTCCCTCTGCGTGGCGGCGGTCATTTCGTCTTTTTCGCGGCGTCCCGCTCCGCGGTTTCGATCTGCTTGAGGGTTTCCCTGATCTCGGCGGAATCCGGCAGCAGCGCCAGCGCCTTGAGGACGTTCCGCCGCGCCTCCGCCAGCCGGCCCTGGCGATACTGGATGACGGCGATGTTGTTCCAGATCGCGGGTTCCTCGGGCCGGCGGACGAGCGCGCGCGCAAGATGCTTTTCCGCACGTCCGTCGTGCCGTTCCGCCAGACAGGCCATTCCCATGCCGAAGTTGGCGTCGGCATCGTCCGGATCGGCGTCCAGAACCGGCCCGGCGTAGCGGCGCGCCAGCGAAAAGTCCGTGCGCAGCAGCGCGAACCGCAGCCCCTCGCGCGGCGTCATCTGGCGCATCATGTCGTTCCGAAGCCGCGTCATGCCGTCGTGCAGCTGCTTGAGCAGGACGTTGCGGCCGTCCAGCGCCTCGGCGACGGCCAGCGATTCCCGCGCGCGTTCGGAATCGCCCTGGCGGTCGAGGATCCCGCCGCGGACGCGCGCCTGGCGCGCCAGGCAGTCCTGAAGCGCACAGAAGAGGTCGCTAACATCCTCCCCGCCCACCCCCCCCCCCCCAATCCGCCGGCGCCGTACAGCGCCAGAATCTCCTCGATCAAACCCATCGCCCGGCGAACGCCCGTCTCCCGCGCGGCTTCGGACGGCCACGCCGGGCGCGCCAGCACGCCGGAAACCGACAGGTCGTCCTTGCCGCCGCACGCCTTCCAGGCGTCCAGTCCGAGCATCAGGGCGCTGGCCGCGATCTCCCCGGGTTTGTCCTGCTGCCAGGTCCGCAGAACGTTGCGGCCGCCGATTGCCGCGCACAGGCGATCCTCCTGGTTCGTCATGAGCTGGCGCAGCGCATAGTCGCTACGCGCCTGACGGCCCCGCATCAGCGGAATGCAGCGCGGCCCGCCGCGCAGGCCATGGCGCCGCACGGCCTCCAGCTCGATGCCGCAGTCGAACTGGCCATCCGTAAACAGCCAGCGCGCATCGCCGGCTTCGTCCACGATCTCGTGCGTGAAGTCGGAGATGAGCTGGAGCATCCGCGCCGTCTTCGGCTGCCAACGGCCCGGCAGCGCGCCCGCCAGCAGAAGGAGCGCGACACCGACGAACAGCATCACCCGCATCACGCGCATGCCGCGCGAATGCGGGTGCGGCCGGATCGGCCGCCCGTCGGGATTGAGCATCGCCGCCAGCCAGCGGTAGTTGCGGCAGTACACGTCGACCACGAGAACGGCAAGCCCCCCCGCGATCGTCAGCACCGACATCACCGAACCCACGACGAGCAGCAGGGAGCTGTTGACGGTCGTCGCGCCGCTCAGGCGCCAGAACCAGAGCGACCGGAGCGCGGCGACCTGCGAATAGGCGAGGCAGAGGAAGAGGAAGAAGAACAGGCCGAGCGAGAAGTCGAGAAACCGTTCGGTGTCCGTCGCCCGCCGCAGAAGCGCCACGGCCAGCACGAACGGCATCGCCACGACTCCCGCCCAGACGATCCACGCGCCGGAGGAGGCCGCCTGCGTGACGGCGTGCCACAGTTCGAGGGCGTAGGTCAGCGGCAGGTTCCCCGCCGCGCCGCCGATGGCGGCCAGTCCGTCCAGCGCAAGGAAGCAGCCGACATTGAGGACCACGCCGATCAGCAGACCCGTCGCCCAGTTGAAGACCAGGATCCACTTGGAGATCTGCCGCGTCAGCGGGTCGAACAGCTGGGCGCAGGGGAGATGTCCCCTGACCAGCAGCAGATGGACGACCAGACAGAAGACCGGCGGCATCGCCATGCCCAACGGCGAGACGGAACCGAAGAACCCCAGCAGCAGCGCCGCGCAGTAGAGCGGCCGCATGGACCCCGAGCGCAGAAAGTCCGCGAACAGGCAGGCCGACAGCAGAAACTCCAGGGCCATCAACGTCACGGGCGAAAAGGTCTGGCCAATCGTCCAGACGGGATCGGCGCACAGCAGCAGCAACGCCGCCACGACGGAAATCTGGCGCGAAAAGCACCGCCACCGCCGCCGCGTCCAGGCGTGCACCGTGCCGTCGACGCACGTGAGAATGGCCAGCATCTCCCGGCACAGCAGATAGCCGAACGCCGTAAGGACGCCGGCGGAAACCTTGCCGAGGATGCCGAGGGCCGTACCGCCGGCCGCCACGCCCAGCAGCGAATAGACGCCACGCGCCAGCAGTCGCCAATGCCCCGCCAGCAGCGTCGTCGGCGGACGGATCCCCGCCGCGACGGCACATTCGTTCCAGGCGTCCGGATGCACCCCCGGGTACGAGAGCCACCAGATGAAGGCCGACGCGAACAGGCCCAGGACAACGGCAATCAGGCCATCGCGTCCGTCCAAAGGCATTGGCGAAAATTCGGTCCCGTTGCGGGGGAATGCGTCTCCGTCATCATAATCGTCGTCGCGATAGGATCTTCTGCCGAACATGACCGCTCCATTTCCTTTGCCTGGAACCAGAAACCGGGAACCGGCGCAGATTGTATCACAATGCATCTTTCCTGTATAGGGCGAAACCGGCCGGCGAGAACGCCCGCCGGACGCGACGGGAAACAAGCGGGAAACGGCCCGGCATCAAGGCGACGACCGGGCGAAAAAGCTTGCCGAAACGTCGACGGCCACGCCCTGGTTCTCGAAGAACGGGCCCAGCTCACGTCCAACCGCCCGCTCCAGCAGCCAGACCGTGTCGGCCGGCGTCAGCGTCCGCGACCGCGCCAGTCCGGCCGTGGCCCTGGCCTTCTGCTCCGCGTAGGCCGCCAGCAGCTCCGGACACTCCGCGCGGAGAGTCTCCAGCATCAGGAAGATCTTTCCCAGCCGGAACACGCGCCGCCGCTCGGGCGTCAAGGCCGGGCGGTCGGGCAGATGGGGCTGCCCGTCCAGACCGTAGAAGCGGAGATCCGGGTCGATTGCGCGGGCTTCGTTGACGACATGGGCAATCGCCTCGCGGCGGGCGGCCTCGCCGGCCGGCGCGGCATGGGCGCAGCAGGCGGCGTACTCGCGCAGCTCCTCCGCCCACTCCTCGGCGAATTCGCGCGGGGCCGGTTTCCCGGCAACCGCCGACGGGGAATCGGCCGGCGGCGTCCCGGCCGAAGGGGCGTCCGCGTCCGCCGCCGCCATCCCCGCCGAAACCGCCGCCACGTCCGCTTCGGCGGAAGGCGCAGGCGCCGCCGCGGTCTCCTCCGCCTCCCGGTCGGCGGGCGGCGGATCCTGCGGACGGATCCGCCCTTCCGGCCCGGCGGCCACCAGGGGCGGCCTGGGCTCGGGACGCGCCGGGCGCACCATTTTCACCAGCGACACGACGGCCGTTGCCGCCAGCAGAATGCCGATGACGACGGCCGTCACGCCCACGCAGACGGCCGCCTGGTGCTTCCGGCGCAGATCTTCCGCCTTTTCGATGCGCATTCGCCGCGGCGAGACGAAGCCGCGCGCCCGCAGGTCCTGCAATTCATCGACAACCTGCCGCGGCGTCTGAAAACGCTGGGAGACCCGCGGATGGGCCATCTTGGCGATCAGCTGCGCCAACGCCAGCGGCACGTCCGAACGGAAGCGGCGGATGTCCGGAATCGGCTCGCCCTTCATCGCGCGCGCCACGAGTTCCATCGTGTCGTCGGTTTCGAAAGGACGCCGCCCCGCCAGCATTTCCCAGAACGAAATGCCCAGCGCGTGGATGTCCGCCCGGATGTCGGCGCGATGCGGATCGAGCATTTGCTCCGGCGCCATGTAGGCGGGCGACCCCACCAGATAGCCGGTCTGCGTCAGCACCGTGTTCTGCTTCCCGCCGGTCGCGCGGCGCGCAATGCCGAGATCCGCGAGTTTTGGCGTCACCCCGTCGGCGGTGAACATGATGTTGTCGGGCTTGATGTCGCGATGGACGACATGGTGCTCGTCCACGGCCACCAGCCCCTGCGCCACGCGGTAGACGATGTCCGAAGCCTCCTCGACCGACAAGGCCCCCCATTTCGTGATGCGGTCGCGGACCGTCCCGCCAGGAACGTACTCCATGATGATGTACGCGAATCCCGTGTCCGGGTCGCGTCCCACGTCGTAGACGGCGATCAGGTTGGGATGGCGGATGGACATCGCCAGTTCGGCCTCGAACAGGAAGCGGCGCTTGTACTCGACGTCGGACTTCTCGACCTCCGGATCGAGGATCTTGACGGCAAACTCGTCCCCCGACCGGTCGCCGCGGATCAGGTAGACGGCGCCCATGCCGCCGGCGCCAAGCAGGCGGACGACGGTGTAGTCGCCAAACTTCCCGCCGGGATGCAGCAGCTTGTCGGCACGGCCCGACATTTATTTGCGCCCTTTCACGATTCCCTGTTCGGCCCGCAGGTCCGGACCCGCCACGATGCGGAAGCAGCCCCGGTTTTCCGGCAGCGTGCGCGCAACGTATTTCGCGAAGGGATGGCCCTCCGAATTGGCCGCGACGCCGCGCATGACGACGCCCTGAAACGTCCCCTCGTGGCAGCGCAGGGGGTCCGTCTCCTCGTCCTCGTAGACGAGCGCCTTCTGCGCGTTGGCCCGCGGCGTCCAGAGCGCCGTCTCCCCGCCGGTCCGCATCCAGTTGACGGTATCCAGCGTATATTCGCGCCCATTGCCCAGCATGTCGTAGAGGCCGCGCGCGTTCGGCGCCTTCAGCCCCACCGGCAGCAGCGGCCGGCCCGATTCCGGAAAGATCGACAGATCCACGCGATGCGACCGGGCGGCCGCCTCCCAGTCCGGCTGTCCGACCATGATTTCGTCCGCCCGTTCCTCCCATTGCGCGTAGAGATCGCCGGGCACGGCGCCGAAGGCGAGGGCGTACTCCCATTCGGCCTCCGTCGGCAGCCGGAACAGGTAGCCGGGCGGCAATTTGCTCTTGTAGCGTTTCGTCAGATACTCGCAATAGTCCAGCGCCTGGCGGTAGGTTGCCAGCATGGGCGCCTTCAGGCCGCCGAAGGTCTTCTCGGGTTCGGTCAGCTCGAACTTCTGGAAGACCCTGAACTGCCCCCGCGCCACCTTGTGGCGGGAAATCCAGAAGGGCCGCGTCAGAACCACGCGATGGAGCTTTTCCGACGTTAGCGGCGTGGCCCTCTCCTGCGGATTGCCCATTGCGAACGTGCCGGCGGGACAGCCCACCAGGTGGAATTCCATGTCCCTGGGCAGGGGAATCCTGATCGGCGGCAGCGCAGCCACCGCGTTGGTCGCGAACCGGACGACTTCCGCGGTCTGGGTCGGAGACGACTCCGGCACGAACTCCGCCACGCGCTTGAGCGCAATCGTCCGCTTGAGACTGCGCAACACGGCATTCGACACGGCAAGCCGGTACCAGAAAACCGCATGCGCGCGGAACTCCGTCGCCAGCGGCGCCAACGCCGCGTCCCCGTCCGGCAGATTCCACCAGAACTCGGCCACGTCCGCGCTTGTCAAGGTCGACAGCCCGGTCAGCGGGTAGGCCCGTTCATGGCGCGCGATCGCGCCAATGCGGTTCGTCGAGGCGGCGAACTGCCGCAGCGCCTCATCCCACTGCCCCAGGCCAAGGAACGCATAGCCGAGTTTCAGTTTCAGGCCCTCGTCGGCGGGATCCGCGGCCTGCTGCGATTTCAGGGCCTCCAGCTTCTTTATCTTCCTGTCCGTGTCGGACAGCCGCTCCATGAACGACTTGATGCCGCCGGACTTCCGGTCGAACATCTTGTTCAGACTGCCCACGGAGAAACGCGCGACTTCGAGCGCGTAGACGGCGCCCTCCTCCGCGCAGATCCGGTCGTGGAGCGCGATCGCCTGCTGCAGGTCGTCGCCGAGAAGATACTGGCGGAACGCCGCCCGGACCAGCAGGTAGCGGGTCGCCGCGCTCTCCGCCGACTCGGCGTAGTCCAGAAGGAGCCGGGCCATTTCGGCATGAGTCAGCTGCCCGGATTTCAATTTGGCGAAATCGTCCTTCGTGAGGATCTCGACGTCGCCGCGCTCCCTGTCCAGCTCGGCCTCGGACGGGACGGCAGACGCAACGGCCGGACGCATGAGCAGCGCCCATGCGCACAAAAGGAAAAACTTTCGTCTGACAACGGTCATTCTACGCCGAAAAGGCGGACAGGATTATACTCAAGTCCCCCCTGGAATGCAACATAAAACAAAAAAACACCCCGTGCCAGGGTACCAACGCGAAGAATCGCCTGGCGGGGTGTGCCGCGTCCCCGGTTCCCCGCGGCGCGGGGAGACGGG
>JBJEWF010000092.1:0-9458 GCA_051884915.1 Kiritimatiellia bacterium | reverse complement strand
GGCACGAAAACAAGGGAGTTGACAACTACTACAAGTACAAGCCCCGCTTCTGCAGCGAATTCGGCTACCAGAGCTTTTCGTCGCCGGAAGTCGCGCGGACGTTCTGCGGTCCCGACCAGCTGAATCCGACGGCCCCCGATTTCGAATACCACCAGAAGAACGACGGCGGCAACCGCCGCATTCTGGAGACGATGGCGCGCTACTTCCGTTTTCCGGAGAGCGCGGAGTCGATGCTGTGGGTGTCGCAGATCCAGCAGGCCATGGCGATCAAGACCGCCGTGGAAGGCTGGCGCCGCCTGCGGCCGCGGTGCATGGGCACGCTCTTCTGGCAGCTGAACGACAACTGGCCGGTGGCGAGCTGGAGTTCGATCGAGTACGGCGGCAAGTGGAAGCATCTGCAGTACCACGCCAAGCGCTTCTTCGCGAACGTGGCCGTGCTGGCGGCCCCGGCGGACGGCGATCCGTCGAAGGTCGAGATCTGGGCGCTGAACGACGAGGGGGAGACCGTCACGGCCAAGGTGCAGATGGCGACGCGCGATTTCAAGGGCGGCGTCAAGGAGGTGAAGGTTCTGAACGGCATCTTGCCGCCGCGGTCCGCAACGCGGCTCGCGGCGTTTGACGTGTCCCGCTTCGGCACCGAAAAGGAACGGGCGGAACGCTTCCTGTCGCTGCTTCTGGAGACCACGGTCGCCGGCAAGCCCTATTCGTTCGCCAACGAGTGGATGTTCAACGCCTACAAGGCGTGCCCGCTGGCGGATGCCGACGTCCGCATCAAGCCGGTCAACGACGCCGGCGTCTGGAAGGTGGTCGTGACGACCGACCATCCGGCGTTTTTCACGTGGGTCAATGCCACGGGAATCGCGGGCGAGTTCGACGACAACAGCTTCACGCTCTACCCGGAAAAGCCGGTGACGCTGACGTTCACGCCGAAGAATCCCGCCACGCGCTTCGTCGACTTCAAGGCGGCGCTGTCCGTCTTCCATCTGCGCATGACCTACCGCTAGGGTCCGCCATGCGCCGTCTCGTTCTGCTGGCCGTCCTGCCGCTGGCCGTCGGGCCGGTCTTCGGCTGGGGCGCGGGGCATGACGCCATCGCCCGCGAGACGCTGCGCGTTCTGCCCGGCGCGTGGGGCGCGCGCCTTCGCGCCGGCGCGGGCGGCCGGCTCTTCGTCGCGTCCTGCCACGCGCCCGACGACACGAAGACCACGCTGGCGGAGAGGTCCGCCTATCTGGACGGGGAGCTTCGCGCGCGGCTGGCCGCCGCCTCGGGCCGGCCGGCCGTCATGTACCGCTTCCATGCCGCCGACGCCCGCTGCGAGCTCGTCCGCGCGCTGGCCCGCGCCATGAAGGCCGGCAAGGAGGAGGCCGTCGGATTCCTGCTGGCCAATTTCAACCACAGCGTGGCGGACGCCGTGAGCGCCAACCACTCGCCGCTCATCCAGCTGGTCTGCTACAACTGGACGGCGCTGGGACTGGCGACGAAGGTGGCGACCGACTGTTCCGTTCTCGACCAGACGCCGCAGGGCCGGGCGCTGCTCGAACGGGCGTGCGCGGCGCTCGATTTCACGGGGACGGACGTTGCGCCCGCGTCGGTCTGGGCGGCCTGCCATGCGGACGAGTTGGCGGGAACGGACTACTATCGCTACGACGTGGATTTCGCGACGGGCGGAGATGCGGCGCTGCAGGCCTTTGCCGCGGAAGCCGCCTTCGCCGTCCGCCGGACGTGCGAGGCGCTGCAGGCCGCCGAACATTTCGCCGCGCAGCCCGCCGTGCCCGATTTTGACGGCAAGGCCGAGGCCGCCCGCGCGCAGGAGTTCGCGCATCGCTTTCTGGCCGCCCGCGACGTGCGGCTCGACTCCTTCACGCGCGGCCTCTGGCCCGCAGCGGGCGAGGTGCCCGAAATCGGCGTCATCTACGATCCGACGGGCTTCTGGACGCGCGGCATCGTCTTCATGGCGAACCGCGTCTTCGCCGCCCAGATCTGCACCACGCTCAGGAAAACGCGCAAGGCCGCGCTGCTCGACATCCGCGCCGTCATGGCGGCGGGCGTCCCGGCCGGGGTGAAGACGCTCGTCATGCCGGGCAGCGGCCTGGGCGACCACCGGGGATTCTCCGCCGCGGCCGTGGTGCGCGCGCTCGCCGCCCATCTGAAGGCGGGCGGCCGCCTGGTCTGGATCGGCGGCAGTCCGGCCCCCGCCGCGGAACTCTTTCCCGAAAGCGGATCGTTCGTGAAGAATCCGGCAGCCAGTCCCTGGGGGCATCTGCGGGGACCCGTGGCGGCGGTCGACATGCCGGGCGGCGCGCTCGTTCTTCCCGACGGCAGGCGCTTCGCGTGCCGGCGCGCGCCCAAGGGGACGGCGGGCTGGTACTGGGGCCAGCTGGGCCTCGACTATCTGCCGCCCGCGCCGTTGCCGTCCGGCGCGCGCGAGCTGGTGGCGTTCGTGACGAAGGAGGGCCGGCGCATGACCGTGGGCTATGCCCTTGGCGCGCGCGCGTTTCTGCCGGCGTGCGCGCTCTATCCGTACGTGTTCACCGCGGAGACGCCGTCGGTGGATCCGCTGAAAATCGAACTGGACGCGGCGGGAGCGGCGGTGCTGGATTGCGCGCTGGCCCCGTCCGGCGGCGAATGACCGCGCCGGACGGGCGGACGCGTCAGGCGCGGGCGGCGGCGTCGATTTTGGCGATCAGCTGGCCGCGGATCTGCTCGAACTCCGCCGAATCGAGTTTCTTGTCGTTCCAGTCGATGAAGGTCTGCTGGAGATCCATGAAGAACCGGCGCGTGCCGTCCTTGTCCGCGAACGCGTAGTCCGTGAACAGCGCCTTCTCGACAATGTCGAACATCAGCTTCTGGCGCGCGACCGGCGTGGAGGCGTCGGAGTCGGAGAACGCATTCTGCTGCAGATACACGGCATCGAGGAATTCGGCCTTGAGATAGTCCGTGAAGTCCGCCAGCGAGGTGCCTTCCTCGCCCACGACCTTCATCATCTGGCCGACTTCGTTGCCCTTGCGCAGCAGGAGGCGGGCGCGCTCCACGCGCGCGTCCTCGATGACGGAGTTGTAGTGGCTCCAGGATTCAAGCGGGTCGATGGCCGGATAGCGCCGGGCGTCCGAACGGGCGCGGGACAGGCCGTGGAAACCGCCCACCACCTTCAGCGTGGCCTGCGTCACCGGCTCGTCGAAGTTGCCGCCGGCGGGGGACACCGTGCCGCCGATCGTGACGGAACCGACGGAGCCGTCTTTCAGCCGCACGCGGCCGGCGCGTTCGTAGAACGCCGCAATGCGCGATTCCAGATAGGCCGGAAACGCCTCTTCGCCGGGAATTTCCTCCAGCCGGCCGGACAGCTCGCGCATGGACTGCGCCCAGCGGGACGTGGAGTCCGCCAGCACGAGCACGTTGAGCCCCATCTGGCGATAGTATTCCGCCAGCGTCACCGCCGTGTACACGGACGCTTCGCGCGAGGCGACCGGCATGGACGAGGTGTTGCAGATGATGATCGTGCGGTCCATCAGCTTGCGGCCCGTCCGCGGGTCGTCAAGCACGGGAAATTCCTTCAGCGTCTCCACGACTTCGCCGGCGCGTTCGCCGCAGGCGGCGGAAATCACGATGTCGATCTTCGCGTAGCGGGCCGTCGTCTGCTGCAGAACCGTCTTGCCGGCGCCGAACGGTCCCGGAATGCAGTAGGTTCCGCCCACGGCCACGGGGAAGAACGTGTCGATCGTGCGGACCGTCGTTTCCAGCGTCTCCGTCGGCTCAAGGCGTTCGACGAAGCAGGTGATCGGCATCTTGACCGGCCAGCGCTGCATCATCTGGACGGGGACGTCCCTGCCGTCGGCGTCCGTGAGCACGGCAATGTCCTCGGCGACCGTGTAGTCGCCCGGCGCCGCCACGCTTTTCACCGTGTAGACGCCGCGGAGCGCGAAGGGAACCATGATCTTGTGGCCGGGCATCGTCTGGTTGTCGAAGATGCCTTCCGGGACCCAGCCGAGCGCTTCGCCGGCGCTCACGCGGTCGCCGGGCTTCGCCGTCGGATGCCATGTCCACCGCTTGTCGCGGGGAAGGCCGGGGAGATACATGCCGCGCTGCAGGAAGAAGGCCGCGTCGTCGGAGATCTTGCCGGCCTCCTTCGCCAGTTCCTCCAGCGGGTTCTGCAATCCGTCGTACACCTGGGTCAGCATGCCGGGGCCGAGTTCGGCCGCCAGCAGGTTGCCCGAGAATTCCACGGCGTCGCCGACCGCGAGGTCGGTCGTGGCGTCGAACACCTGCATGTCGCACGTGCCCTTGCGGACGCGGACGATTTCGGCCATCAGCTTCTTGCCGCCCAGCACGGCGTAGCCGACTTCGTTCTGGGCGACGGCCCCGTCGAACGCGACGGTAATCATGTTGCCATTGACGCCGACGATTTTTCCTGTGGCATTCATTGCGTTTCCTCAGATTGAAAAGACATGGATCAAAGTTCAAGTTTCGACGCCGCGGTGAGACGGTCCAGCGCGGCGTTGCCGATTTCGGGCGAAATGGCCTGGCGGCGGAGAACCAGCCGAAGCCGGATGGCGTAGGTGTAGACGGCCGCGACGGAAAGGGGGGCGGCGGCCGGCGTCAGTTCGCCCGCGGCGTCCCACACGATCTCGTCCAGCGCCCGGTCGCGCCGCGCCGGGTCCTTCTCCTGGAAGGCCTGCACGACGCGATTCGCCCAGTAGAGCGAACACCCCGCGGTCGGCCGGCGCCAGCGGGCGGCCTCCTCGGCGCGGAGGCGCGCGCGCTCCCCGGCGATGGCGTTGCGAAGCTGGGTCTCCAGATCCCGCCAGGCGCCCAGCGTCGCCGTGGCGGCCGGCGCGTCCGCGCCGCCGAGCAGGGCGCCGACGGCCGCCGCGTCGGCGGCGGGCAGCTGGGCGCGGCACTGGGCCATGAACTGTTCGGCCGAACAGGGCGCCGGACCGTCAAGGACGAGCGGCTGCAGACTGGAAACGAGGTAATCGGCGGCCATGGCGGCGGCTCCTCAGCCGTTGACCAGCTTGGCGAGGTCGGGACGCAGACGCTTCGCGATCGCGGCGGCGATGGCGGCCTCGGAGAAGTCGTGCTCGACGCGCCCGCCGTCGAGGCGGATCGCAAAGCCCGAGCCGACGGTTTCGTCCATGACGACCGTGACGCCCGAGACGGCCGCTGCGGCCAGCTGCGCCTTCAGCGTGTCCGCCAGCCTGGCGGACACCGCGACGTCGGCCGCCGGGGCGTTCAGCGCCTTGATGGCCTCAAGCGCCGTCGCGGCGACGGCGGCGGCGTCCGCAAGCGCGGCCTTCACGTCCTGGGCGAGAACCTTGTCGAACGTCCGGACCAGCGCGCCCTTGACTTCGAGGATCGTGTCGCGGGCGGCCTGCTTGATCGTCTTGTCCGCGCGTTCGGCGTAGGCCCGGGCGTCCGCCTCGGCCTGCGCGCGCAGCGCGGCGGCCCGGTCGGTCGCCTCCTTGACGATCGCGGCCGCGTCGGCCTTCGCCTGGGCGACGATCGCGGCGGATTCGGCGTTCGCTTTCTCGACGCCGTCGTGCTGGATTTTCTCCAGAAGTTGTTGCAGCTCTTCGGCCATAATACCTCCAAAAATAATGTCCACCATTATATCTTTTCCGGACCTTTTGGACAAGTCCAATGTTTGCTAGAATATGGGCTGTTTCCAGCATCGAGGCAGGAGAGCCGCATGAAGAACGTCGTCGAGAAATCCAGGAAATCCCGCAAGGTCCGCCGGGCCGGTCCGCCGTCCGGACGGCCGGTCCGCGTCCCCGAACCGGCGGATTCGGAGGGTTGAGCGTGTTCGCCACCGTCTGTCTCCTCGCGGCCGCGCTGACCTTCGATTTCCCCTCGCTTTCCGCGGCGGCGTTCAACCGGCCCGTTCCGCCCTGTCCGGCGGCCGACCCGGCGCCGATCCGCTTCTCCCATCCGGTGTTCGAGAAACTCGACGGCGCGTTCGCCATCGCCTCCAACCGCTGCGGCGTGATCGTCTTCGCCGCGCGGCGCGATCCCGTGCCGGCCGATCGGGCGGACGCGTTCGACTGGAAAGCGGCAACCTACCGTCTGACGCTGCCCCGCGGGTTCGCGTTCGTCGACGCCTCGTGCGCGGCGCCGTCTTCGGTTGCGGTGCGGACGGGGCCGGACGGCGAAACCGAAGTCTCCTTCCGCCTGCGCTCGCGCCAGTTCATGCCGCCGGCGGCCGCGCAGGGCGGCTGCCGTTTTGGCGTCGCCATCCGGGCCGAGGGGGGCGGAGCGGGGCGTTTGCGCCTGTGCGCGCAGGTTCCGGGCGTGGCGGGTCCTCCGCCCGTCTGCGCGGTCGACCTGTTCACGGTCCCGTTCCGTTCGTCCGCGTCGCCCCGCGGTTTCGGGGTAGGCGCCTACCTCGACGCGCGGTGCCACTATTTTCCGACGGCGGCCGGCGACCGGGCCTTTGCCGACCTGCTCCAGGCGGCGGGCGTCAACTGGCTGATTCCCGTGCCGCCCGTCGTCCGCCAGGAGGAGGGCGGCCTGACCAACCGGATGGCCCGGTGGCGGCGCATGGGCGTTCGCCGCATCACGCCGGACGTTTCGCACGTGATTGCCAACGGCTATTCCGTCGGCACGCGGAAATCTCCGCGCGAGGCGGACCTGTTCATCGGCGTGGAGGCGGAAGGCCGGCCGCTCGGCCGGGGCACGCTCTGTCCGGCGGCCATCTACGAGGAGCGGGAGATCTTTTCGCAGGGCGTTCTGCCGGAGCTGCTGAAGGCGCTGGCGGGCGGCGATGGCGCCTGGAGCAATTGGGAGCCTTTCGCCTTCCGCACGAAGGGATGCTTCTGCGCGGGTTGCCGGGCGCGCTTTGCCGCATTTGCCCGCGTGGACGAAGCCGATCTAGCGGCGGATTGGCCCGCGGCGCTGCTTCCCGGCGGCCGCTGGTTCGCCGAGGGGTGCCGGTTCCGGCGGATCGAACATGCCAAGGTCGTGCGGACGCTTGCCCGCCACGTGGCGAACGCGCGGCCGGCGGACGGATGCGGATTCATCCCGGGCGTCTGCTGGGGCGATCTGGCGGCCGGCTGGACGAATCGCTGGTATTGCTCGGAGGCGAGCATTGGCGACTGCCTGGCCGACCTGGCGTGGGTGAATCCGTTCGGCCCCTACGTGCGCTGGGACAGTTCGCGGCCGTTTGACGGACGGGACGGCGCGATGCTGGCGACGTTTCTCGTCGCGCGCGAGGTCCGCCGGCAGGTCGATGCCGACCATCCGCCCGCGGGGTCGAAGAAACTGATGGCGTTTCCGCTGGGCCTGATCGGCGAGACGTGGCTCACCCAGCCCGAATGGATCCGCATGGCCCAGGAAACCTTCTTCTGGCTGGGCTGGGACGCGTCGATCCCCTGGCGTTTCCCCGAGGGCGCCGACGCCCGCTATTGGCGGGCTTTCGCCGAGGCGTCGGACCACATCGCGAGGCACGAAGACTTGCGCCGGGGCGCGCGGCTGACGGACGAGATCCTCGTGCGCCCGACGTGCGACGTGCCGACCCGTTCGCCCGGCATGTGGTATCTGCCGCGCGAGCCGCAGTCCCTGTTCCAGCAGCTGGTCTTCAGGACGCCTTCGGGTTCCCGTTTCGCGGTGGTGTTCAACTTCAGCGACGTGTCCGCGATTCCCTTCGACGTCGTCGGGGCGTCGCCCGGGCGCGCCGGCCGCGTGCCGCCCTGCTCGGTTCTGGTCCTGAAGGACGTCTGATTGTGCTATAATGGCCGCCGGTGCCGTTTGGCTGGAACCAGTCTGCCGGAGCCGAAACCGAAAAAGATGAAAGGAAACCAATCCATGTCAATGACGCGTCGTAGTTTTGTCCAGGCGGGTGCGTGGGCTTCGCTTTGGGCCGCCGGTGGCTGTTCGGCATTCAACATCGCGAAGCGGGAACCCCGCCGTCCGGCGGCGAACGAGCGTTTGACGCTGGGCGTGATCGGCTGCGGCGTAATGGGCAGCGGCAACATGGAAGGCTTCCTTTCGGACAAGCGCGTCCAGGTGGTGGCCGTGTGCGACCCCGTGGCCGACTGCGCGCGCTACGGCTATCATCCGACGAACAAGACCCACATGGGGCGTCTGCCCTTCAAGCAACGGGTCGACGCCAAGTACGGCACGACGGCCTGCCGCGCGGTGATGGACTGGCGCGAGGTCGTGAACGACCCGACGATCGACGCCGTGCTCATCGCGACGCCCGACCATTGGCACGCCATCATCGCCATCGCCGCGATGAAGGCCGGCAAGCACGTCTACTGCCAGAAGCCGCTCACGATGTCCATCGCCGAGGGCCGCCGCATGTGCGAGGTCGCGGCCGAGACGGGCGTGACGTTCCAGGTCGGCTCCCAGCAACGCAGCGCGAGCGAGTTCCGCGTGGCGTGCGAACTCTTCCGCAACGGCTATCTGGGCGACTGCAAGGAGGCCGTGATCGGCCTGAGCTATCCGCACAACGACTCCCGCCGGAACGGCTATCCGCGCGACGACCGGCCGGGCCCGCTTCCCGAATGGTTCAAGTTGACGCCCGAGGAGTGGGCGATGTGGCACGGGCCGGGGCAGCACTGGCCGGACAACGCGTTCATCCCCGGCATCCACGGCCCGATGGTCTGGCGCTGGAACGAGCGCACGGGCAACGGCGCGCTGCCGGACTGGGGCGCCCACCACATCGACATCCTCCAGTGGGCGCTGGGCAAGGACGATTCGGGCCCGGTCGCCCTCGAAAACTTCACGTGCGACATCGCCGAGACGTCGACGCCGGTCTTCAGCTGGTTCGGCAAGTTCAAGTTCGACATCGTCTACGACAACGGCTTCCGCGCCCATGTGATGGACAGCGACCAGGCCGGCATGAACGGCATCCGGTTCCTCGCCAAGAGCGGCAATCTCTTCGTGACCCGCGGCAAGCTCGACCGCCCGGCGCATCTGCGCAAGTGGAACGAGAAGAAGGATCTCAAGGACGGCGAGGTGCATCTCTACAAGTCCCGCGCTTCGCACGAATGGGACTTCGTCGACGCCATCTACGAAGGCCGCCAGCCCTGCTGCCCGTGCGAAGTGGGCCATCGCTCGATTACGATTTCCCATCTCGCGAATTCCTGCGCGAAGACGGGCGTGTCGTCCATCAAGTGGGATCCCGTGAAGGAAACGTCGGACAACGCGGCCATCAACGCCCGCGCGGACATCGTCCGCCACAACGGCTGGCAGCTTGAAGCCTGACGGCTCCCGGGACTGAAGGTCCGGCCGTTCTTCCCGTCGCGCGCGGGCGGCCGGCTTTAGGGTGCCGTTCCGCTCGCACCGGCCGCTCGTCGCGTTCTTCCCGTCACGCGCGGGCGGCCGCGGCTTGCGCCGGGGCGGCGCGCGGGACCGTCGCGGCGCGGTTGCGATTTTTCCCTTTGGCCGATTCTTCGCGGGAAGAATGTGGTATAACCCGAGTTTGCCACTTGGCGATGTGGTCACCGCCTGACAGCAATTGGACG
>JBJEWF010000091.1:0-39352 GCA_051884915.1 Kiritimatiellia bacterium | reverse complement strand
GGCCGGACGCATACGGCGCGAAGCGCGACGGCCGGATCTCCGGCGCCGCCGCGCCCGCCAGGAACGGCAGCCCCGCGGCCGCCGTCAGAAAGTCCCGTCTTTTCATTTCGCTCTCGCTTTCTTTTTTGGAGGGGGCGACGTCCGCCCGCTCATTTCAGGCTCGCGTCGGCCAGCCCCTCCTGCGGGAGGACCGTCTGCGACAGCGCCCGGCCGACGCGCCGGGGCGCGGACCCGTCGGCCGGCGCGAAGACGATCTCGATCGCGCCGCCGACCGTGCCCGCGCGATTGAACCAGACGGTGGCGTCAAGGCGTCCCTTCACGCCGTCCCGGACGATTTCGGGCACCGTCAGCGCCACGCCGTCGCGCGTGTCGTCCCGCAGACGGCGCGTCACGGCGCCGGCGGCCTGCCCGACGTCGGCCGCCGTCAGCACGTGCAGGAAACGGTCGTCCGCCGCCGCCGCGGCCGGCGACACTTCCAGCCGCCACGCGCCGAAGTACGGGCCGCGCCCCGTCCGCGCCGCCTCGCGCGCGGCGCTCGCCAGATAGCGCTGGTCCACTTCCCAGTTCTTGCCGGCCGACCAGAACCGCCTCTCCGGCCCGCCGATCTTCTCGATCCGGGCATCCGGCGGGAAGACGGTCTCGCAGAAGAGCCGCCCCTGCCCGCAATCCGCCCGGAGCGTGGCGCCCGCGAGCGCCGGCTCGTTCGCCGTGTGCAGCAACCAGGCCTTGCGGTCGGACGCCGTCGCGGCGCCCACGCGGTCGTAGACCACGAAGACGTCGGGCTGCAGATGGATGAACTGGCGCACGGCCTCCGTGCACTTCCTGCCGTAGCACGCCGTCGCGTCCGACGCGACGTAGGAATAGGCCTCGCAGGTTTCGAAGGCCAGCACCTTCGCCATCTCGTCGTTGTACTGTCCGCCATGGTTGACCTGCCCTTCCGGTCCCGTGTAGCGCGGGCCCCAGTAGGACGGCAGCGGTTCGTCCGGGCGGAGGATCAGCACGCAGTTGTGCGCCACGGTCTGGGCGTAGTAGTACTTCAGGTTCCAGTCCGTCTCAATGCCGCGCGTGCCGGAATCGAGCGCCAGGAAGTCCTTGCGGTAGATGACGAAATTGTTCTCGTCGTGGTGCTTGTGCTGGCGCAGCGTCGCGCCCGCCGTGAACGTGCAGAAGGTCGACTCCGGCGTCCAGCCGCTCCGCATGACGACCTGCCCGAGCGTCTCGAAGTGGCGCGCCTTGAGCGGCAGGTTCTCCAGCGCGGCGGCCGGAAACGGCTCCGCCATCGGACGCGTCCCCAGCAGAAACGGATAGACGGGCCAGACGGATCCGAGCGCGGCCCGGGGCGCACGGTCGCGGAGCGAGGCCGCCAGGCGCGCCAGGGCGGGATTGATCTCCCCGAAGAAATGGACGTACTGCGCGAGATGTTCGGCCAGCCGTCCCGTCGGCATCTCGTTCTGCCCGTGCTGCGAGTCCCCGAACCCCGAGTAGAAGGGACGCGCGGGATCGGCCGCATTGGGAATCCACGTCCAGTAGATCCAGTTCGGGAAGAGCGCCAGGCGCGGATAGTCCTTCGCCAGGTCAAGCCCCATTGCGGACAGCGCCGTGTGGAGGAAGTTGAAGTGCGCCCACGGATAGGCCCCCAGACAGTAGCCGGGCACGGCGGAGGACAGCGCCCCGTCGTCCCCCGCCCCGTCGTTGCGGTACTGGAGCAGCTTCATGCCGCGCGCGTATCCCAGCCGCAGGAGATCCGCCGCGGCCTCGTCGCAGAACCCGTCGCCCGCGGCCGCGAGGCCCGCGTACCACGGCAGGCTTTCCACGCCGTAGAAACCCGTCGCGATGCCGCCGCTGTTGCGCCGGACGATCTTGCGCGGCGGCTTCTGCGTCTCCAGGACGTGTTCGACCAGCGGGACGATCAGCGCGCGCCGCTCGCCGTCCGTCAACGCCTCGTAGATCCAGTCGTAGGCGCAGAAGGCCAGGATGCGCGTCGTCGAATACCAGTTGACTTCGCGCCCGTTGCGGTACGATTCGCGATAGGCGTCCGCGCTGACGGCGATCATCTTCTTCGCCTTCTGAAGCAGGGCGCCGTCGCCCGTCATGCGCCAGGCCAACGCGCATTCGGCCGCTTCGGACCCCCATTCCCTGACGGCCTTGATCGGAGTCGCCTCGGTGATCTTGTGCGTTCCCGATGCCGTCTTCACGTCGCCGAACTCGAGCGGTCCGGTTCCCGAACAGACGGGATCCGCGGGATAGGCCCGGCAGCGCTTGAGAAGCCGCGCGAGATCCGCTTTCGCCGCCCCCTCCGCCCGCGCCTTGACCGCCGGCCAGGTCTCCGCATTGAAGAACATGCGCGGATGGTCGGGCCGCACCGCGGGCGTCGCCTGTCCCGCGCCGCGGACGGCCAGCAGCGCGGCCGCCATCACCACCAGACCCTTCACCATGGACACTTTCCTTTCCCGTTCAGCGGAAGACGACCACAAGCCCGCCCCGCATCCATTTGACCGCATAGCGGACAAGCCCCTCCGCCGCGAACGTCGCGTCGTCCCGGACGACCTGGGCCGTCATCCGGGCGACTTTCTGCGGGCGGAACGTCGCCGTCAGATCGGGCCAGTCGCCGGCGACCGTGCAGACCGTCGCCGAGAAGACGGCGGACGAGCCGGCCTCGTAGTCCGCGGGAAGCGTGACGGCAATCGTCCCGCCGTCCTCGGCCGGCGCCAGCGCCTGCGGCAGGTAGAGGCCGTAGGTCCCGACGTCGCCCGTCGCGGCGGGATCGACCCGGATGCCGGCGCCCTCCGAAAAGATCAGCCGCAGCGTGTTCCAGCCCTTCTTCCCGACGCTGGCGACCGTGCCGGCATGGACGAGCAGGAAGTCGTTCACGCCTTCGACCCGGTTGGTGCCGTCCCACCCGTGGACCACGTCGCCGCCCAGCGCCAGCGTGCCAGAACCTTCCTTGTAGATCGGCGTCGCCTGCGTGCTGGCATTGTTGCGCAACGTCTGGAGAATGGTCAGCGTCACCCCGTCCGGCACGTCGAACCCGCCGCCGGGCGCCTCGACGGAAATGCCGCGGTTGGCCGCGTCGAGCGTCATCGTCTCAAGGGGGCGGATCAGGGAATGCTTGCCGAGCGACAGCGCGTCCCAGGTGAAGGACGGCAGCGGCCCGCCAAGGCTCTTCGCGTGCGAGATCGCGATGATGGTGCTGTTCGACGAATCCGTGGGCGTCTTCGCGTTGGTCACCTTGAACTTGCCGAGGTACTGGCCGTTCGTGCCCGTCAGATAGGAGACGTGCGTGGCGTTCGAGCCGCCGCTCAAGGTGAAGGTGTAGCCGGCGGAATCCCGGAGCTCCGCATCGATTGAATAGCAGAACATTTTGCCGTATTCGGCGTTTCCGTACGCCGCGGCGTTGCCGAGCAGGGTGTAGGGTCCTCCGCCGAAGTGGTGGAGGGAGGGCGAGCCGGCCACCACGGAGAAAGACGCCGTGCCCGCCAGGGTCAACGGCGGAAAGATCGACGCGGCGGACTTCGAGCTGTACGCGCTCGTCAGGTAGAGCGAATCGCCCGGGAACACGCGCGTCTGGTTGTCCCCTGCATTGAACGACCAGAACTCGCAGCCGTTCGTGTGGACGTAGTCGGCGCCGCCATGGACGACAAGCCCGTCCGACCAGACCGGCACGTCCGTATAGGCCCCCGTGGCGCGGGAATAGGTCGTCCGGGCTTCGAACGGACGGTAGACGTCCTTTCCGGTCCGGTCGATGACCGGTTTCACGACCAGCACGAGCTCGTCCTGGCCCGTGGTCCCGTCCGGCACGAGCTTGAACCACGTGTGCGGCAGGCCAAAGGCCGTGAGGGGCGTGGCGTTCGTGAAGTCGTGGACGCCGGCGACCCCGGCGGGGAACCGGGCGCAGACCAGTTCCTGCGTCGCATTCACCGGGAACGGGACCGTTTGGGTCAATTCGAGGCAAATCGGCTTGTTCCAGTTCGCGTAGTCCGCCGCCGTGAGTTCCGTGCAGTCCTGCGCCGTCGTCGCCGTGCCGTCGTAGGGGATGAGCAGCGACTGGCAGGCCATCCCGCCCGGTTCGACCGTGATGTCGAGATCCTTCGAGCCGGCGGTCCGGCGGATCAGCAGCCTGGCGCCGGGCTTCACGACGAACCGCAGACCGTCCGGCAGCGTCGCCTCGTCGGACAGAATCAGCGTGCCGGACGCGACGACGACCGTGCCGGCGAAGGCGGTCATGTCGTTTTTGAGCGTGATGGCGCCCGAGTCCGCCCCGTTGTTCCGCGTGGTCATGGTCATCGAGGCGTCCTCCGCCGTCACCGGCAGCAGCAGATCGTAGTCGCCCGACTCGGCATCCGTCTCCAGATAGAAGTTCCCGCCACCGTCCGTCGGCAGGATCGTGATGCCGAAATTCGGGTTCTGGACGCAGGACGGATAGATTGTCACCGCGCAGTTGCGTTCGACGACCAGCGCGTCCGGCTTCGCCGCGGTCGCCCCCGAACAGACCTGCGGGCCGTTGAGGATGACGGTGGTCGAGGAGTAGTAGCTCCTGAACCGGCCCTGGAATCCGGAAAAGTCGCCTTCCAGATACATGCGGGAGGTCCGGTTCCCCGTATTGTCCTTCGCGGAGCAGTAGAGATGCACTTCCACGTCGGGATCCGCGACCAGTCTGCCCGCCAGGATGTAGCCGCGCTGCTGATCGTCCGCATAACCGGTCCCGTAGAAGTGGAAATGCCCCTTGCCCGAGTGGAACGTCATCGTCCCGTACTGCTTGATCCAGCCCGTGTTGTTGCAAAAGAACTCGCCGCTGTAGACCTGGAAATCGTCGCACTGCCAGGCGCGGTAGTTTATCTTGTGGTTGTTCCATCCCGGCCCCCACCCGCACAGGCGCGGCGTCACCGCCGAACCCGGCTGGCCGAACGTCAGCGAATCGCCGGCGAACACGACCACGTTCGTGGAGCTCGAAATTCCGTTGACCCAGATGTTCGAGTAGCACGTCCGCAGGTCGAAGGCATTGGTCACGGCATAGTCCGCGCCGGCATGCGGAACTTTGCCGTCGCTCCAGTATTCGCCGTTCGCGTAGAACGACAGGACGACCTTGTCGTTGATCTTGACCATGTCATTGGTCGTCAGGACGACCGTCTCGGCAACGGCCGTCCCCCCCCCCCTCCCCACCCCAGTCCGCAAACCAGCAACAGGGCCGGCAACAGGGCCGGACGGCGGATTTTTCCAGCGGCTTTCATCATCTCGGTTCTCCTTGTCGATTCCGTGGACGGTTTTGTTCGATGCCGGCGACCGGCCCCTAGCGCAAAATGACGATCGAGCCTTTCGGGTCGTCGGCGGAGGCCTGGTGGACGACCCACGCCTTGCGCAGCGCGCCCGCCAGTCCCGCACGCCGGAACGACGTCCCGAACCCCCGCCCGACCTCGGACAATATGGACATACAGATCCCTTTCCGCTTGTGGAGGGCGGCCATGCCGCGGCGGCACGCGCGCCCCAAGTGGCGGAAATTATGACTTGTTTTTCCTGTTCTGTCAACCCACAACGCAAAATTGCTGATTTCCCCGCCCCGAACCCTTGCGGAAAATCGCGGAATGTGCCATAATGGCGGCATCCGGATTCGCAGGAGGGCGGGCGTGCCGTCGGTCGGTTCGCCCTGCCCGTAGGATGGCGGCGGACTGTCCGGAGAAGGAGACGGAGATGGCGGCAGCTGAAGGGATCTTGCGATGGCGGCGTGCTTTGCTCGCCGCTCTGGCCGCGTGCACCTTGACCGGAGCCGCTTCGACGGCCGAGTCGGATCCCGTGTGCATAACGGCCGGCATGGACACGTGGACCTGGAACACGGTCTTCGCCGGCGACGGACGGGTTCCCCGCTGGGCGTGGCCCGAGGGCGCCCGGTCGGCGTCCGTGCAGATCCGGCGGGCCGACGGTGCGACTGCCGTCCGGCAGGTCAATCGGAACGGGCAGGAGCGGGACGGGTCCTGTCCGTTCGACGTCCCGGAACCGGCGCAGGAGAGCGACGAAACGCTGCTTGAACTGTCCATCCGCTTCCATTCGGAGGAAGAAGGCTCCGGAGAAGCTGTCGGCGAGGATTGCGTGGCGCGCGGAATCGGCCTCGTGTGCGGAACGCGCGGCGCGGCGGCGGTCGTGCTGCCGGCTGGATCCGCGCATCCGGGCTGGACGCTCGTCCGCAATCGTTTTCCCGTGCTGCCCGTTCCCGCGGGGACCACGTCCCTCGTCGCCGGCGGCGAAGAGCTGGCGCTGGCGCACGTGCCCGGCTGGGTCTCCCTTCCCGCGCTGCGGTGCGGACAGTCCGCGTCGCTGGAGCTGGCCGGAGAGCTTCTGTCCGGCGACGCGACCGTCACGCGCGTCGGGTCGGGAATCGTCCTCGTGTTCAGGTAATCGCCGCATGGGAAAGGCATCACGATGAAGACTCTTGCTTTCGGGCTGGCGCTGGTCTGCGCCGCCGGCGCGTCCGCCACGCCCGTCGTAAACGTCCAGCTGCTCCGGCAGCAGCGGCCGTGGTCGCAGCACATCGCCGTCGATTTCACCGTGACGGGCCTGTCGCCGAGGGGAGCCGCCGCGCTGACGGCGCGGGCGTACGACGGAACGACGGATCTCGGCGTCATCCCCGAGGCGGCCATCGCCGGATGGCAGACGTCCTTCGACGCGGAACGGACCTACCATGTCGAGATCGATCCGTCGAAGTGTCCGTTCGCGACACAGGGGACGATCCGGAATTTCCGCGTGGTCTTCACCGCGACGGAATCTCCCTATTCCGCCGAACCGCTGTACCGGATCGTGGACCTCACGGACGGCTCCTGCGAGGACATCACGGAGGCGGATGTCGCAAATGGCCGGTGGGGATCCTTCGAGACGCACCCCGCATGGCTGCAAGAGGGGGTCATCGCGGCGCTGGGCGGTTCGACGCTGTTTCTCACCGGCGTGACCAACGACGCGTCCTTTCTGGACACCAAGCTTCTCCTGCGCCGGATGAAGGCCGGCACGTATGCCGTGGGGACGACGGGAAACAGCGCCTATCCCGTCCACAACGCGGCTTTCACGCAGGACTACTGGATCGGCGTCTTCGAGATCACGTTCGCCCAGTGGAACCGCATCACCGGAGGGAGCCTGAGCGACACGTACATGAGCCGTCCCGTCCAAGGGGGAACGACGGTGACCTACGACACGGTCCGCGGCAAGGCGGCGGACAACGCCGCCTACGACTGGCCGACGGGCCGGCAGGTGGCGCCCGATTCGTTCATGGGCAAACTGCGGGCTCTGACGGGTCTCGACTTCGATTTGCCCACGGAAGAGCAGTGGGCGGCCGCCGCGTATGCCGGCGCCGCAGGGGCGACGCACTACGACGGCTCTTCGTCCACCAGCAACGACAGCACCAATCCCGTCTGGTATCTGGGACGGGGAAATCCCAACGGAACGAGCACGGGCACACCGTCCGGCGGCACGGCGCTTCCCGGATGCTACTGGCCGAACGGCTACGGTCTCTACGACATCATCGGCAACGTGCGCGAGATGGTGCTGGACTGGTATGCCGCCGGCAACATCGCCGCCGCCGCGACGCTGACGGACTGGGAGGGCCCGTCGACGGGGACGTATCGCGGCGTCAAGGGCGGCTGTGCCGGACATTCCATTTCCGGCGGACTGGTCCTGACGGGACGCTACTCGTCGGACATCGAACCGGGCAAGTGCGCCGGCAACACCGGCTTCCGGGTGTGCCTGACGGAAAAATGAGCGATTCGCGGCTGAACGTCGCGAGACGAAAGGAGATTCGATGATGAAGAAGATCGCCTGTGCAATGGCGCTGGTCACGATGATGGGCCAAGGCGTGACGGTGAGCGAGGTGCGGGTGAGCCAGCACTGGCCGTGGTCGGACAGGATCAACGTGGACTATACGCTCGCCGACGTGTCCGAGGCCGTCCAGGTGAGCATCCGCGCCTACAGCGGAGGAACCGACCTGGGCCTCGTCCCGGACCGCGCCCTGGCGGGACCGCGCCATGCCGTCAGGGCGGCGGGGACCTACCGCGTGGTCATCGATCCGTCGCGTTGCCGTTTCGCGGCGTACGGGACGATGGAGAATTTCAGGGTCGCCGTCACGGCGGAGCCGTCGACGCTTGCCGATCCCGACGAGGTCCTGTATCGCATTGTCGACCTGACGAAATCCGCCACGTATTCGGACGTGACACGCGCGGACGTCCTGGATCGGCTGTACGGGGACTACGAAACGCGGCCGGCGTGGCTGGACGGTTCCGTCATCGCCGCGCTGGGCGGCTCGACGCTGTTCCTCACGGGCATCACGAACGACACGTCGCTGGTGACGGACAAGCTGCTGCTGCGGAAAATCAAAGCCGGCGCCTACGAAGTCGGCACGGGATCCGGTTCGCCGTATCCCGTCCACACGGAAGTCCAGACGAACGACTACTGGATCGGCGTCTTCGAGATCACGTTCGCCCAGTGGCGGCGCGTGATGGGAGAGGGTCCGACGGACACCTACATGACGCGTCCCGTAGGCGGGAAGACCACGGTGACCTACGACACGATCCGCGGCAAGGCGGTGGACAACGCCGCCTACGACTGGCCGACGGGCCGCGATGTGGACCCGGAGTCGTTCATGGGACGCCTGCGGACGCTGACGGGCCTCGCGTTCGACCTGCCGACCGAAGCGCGCTGGGCCATCGCGGGCTATGCCGGCTCGAAGGGGACGAAGTACTACAACGGCCTGACGTCCGAGACGCTGGCGCTGGAACTGGGACGCTGCCAGCCGAACGCGCAGACGAGCGGCTTCCCCTATGGCGGCACAGCCGTGGCCGGCCGCTATCTGCCGAACGGCTTCGGCCTCTACGATATGCTCGGGAACGCGCGCGAGATGGTGCTGGACTGGTATGCCGCGGACAACATCGCCGCCAACGCGACGTTGACGGACTGGGAAGGCCCCACGAGCGGGACCTACCGCGGCATCAAAGGCGGATCTTCCGGGCAGTCGGTCAGCGGCGGCATGATTCTGACCCAGCGGTATTCGCCGGATATTCTGCCGGACAAAATCGTGGCCGCGAGTTCCGATACGGGGTTCCGCGTCTGCCTGGTCGAAAAGTGAGAGAGAGACGATGAAACATGTTGTGTGGGCCGCCGCGGTGGCGGTCGCGTGGCACGCGGGCGCCGCAGTGATCGACCTCCAGGCCCGGATCGACGCGGCCGCGGCGAAGGGCGGCGGAAAGGTGACGGTCCCGGCCGGCACGTGGCGGACCGGAAAGATCCGGCTGCGCAGCGGCGTGGAACTGCATCTCGAAGAGGGGGCGGTCCTGGACTTCTCGACCAATCCCGACGACTATCTGCCCAAGGTCCGGACGAGCTGGCAGGGCGAGGAAATGGAAGGCCTCTCGCCGCTCGTCTATGCGTACGGCGTCACGAACGCAGCCATCACCGGCAAAGGCACGCTGAAGACCGAGAACGGCCCCTGGAAGAAGTGGTTCGAGGCGCAGAAAGGCCGCCGGCGGCCGCAGTTCATCCAGTTCTTCCGATGCGGCGACATCCGGCTGGAGGATTTCAAGGTGCGAGGGTCGCCGTTCTGGACGATCCATCTCTACCGCACGGACGGCGCGCGGGTGAAGGGACTGGACGTCTCCGCCTTCGACTCGACGGGCATGGCGATGATGAATTCGGACGGCATCGATCTCGAATGCTCCAGCCGCGTCAGGGTCGTCGGCTGCACGTTCGATCAGGGCGACGACGCAATCGTCCTCAAGTCGGGACGGGACGAGGACGGCATCCGGCGCGGCATTCCCACGGCGGACATCGTGATCGAGGACTGTACGGTGTCCCGCGGCCACACTCTTCTGGGCGTCGGCAGCGAGGTGGGGGGCGGCATCCGGAACGTCGTGCTGCGCCGGTGCCGGGTCAAGGGCTCGGTCGGCCGGCTGATCTACCTCAAGACGAACGCCAAGCGCGGCGGATACATGAAGGACATCGTCGTCGAGGACGTCGAGGCGGATGACGTCAGGCACGCCGTCGTGGGGCTGACCGCAAACTACTGGTACCAGCCCCGTCCCGGAACGCGACACCTGCGGCGCACGCCGATTGGCGGCGTGCGGGTGAGCCGCGTCCGCGTGCGGCACGCGGGCGTCGGCGTCGAGCTTCACGGCGATTGCGAACTGCCGGCGGAGGACATCGCAATCGAGGATCTCGCAATCGGGCGCGTCGCGAAATGCGTCTTCGACGCGGTCAACGTGAAGAGGCTGCGCGTGAGCGGCCTGTCGGTGGACGAACCGCCGCAAGGGGCGGCGTGTCCGAAGGAAGGCGGGCAGGAAAGCGACCCAAGGCCGGTCGAGGTGGCGTCCGCGACATCGGAACCCGTCAGGATCGTCGCGCAAGGCGGAGACGTCGTCGCGCGGATCCGGGCGGACCTCGCGCGTCCGCTGGCCGAAAACGCGCAGAAGATGGTCTGGAACGCAATGCTGGAAGAGGTGCGCCGGCTGGACAAGGCCGCCGACGCGAAGTGGCTCGCGTGCCGGACGGCCGCGGAAGTCGAGACGCTGCAGACCGACCTCAGGCGACGCATGGCCGAGGCGATTGGCGGCTTTCCGGCCCGCACCCCGCTGAACGCGAAGGTGACGGAGATCGTGCCGCGCGGCGGGTATCGGGTCGAAAAGGTCTACTTCGAGAACCAGCCGAAGTTCTACGGGACGGGGCTGTTCTACCGCCCCGCGGGACAGGGGCCGTTCCCCGCCGTCGCAATCGCCTGCGGACACAGCGGCAACGGCAAGGGGGCGAAGGACTACCAGCGCGCGTGCGTGCAGCTGGCGCAGGCGGGCATCGCCGCATTCATCTACGATCCCGTCGACCAGGGCGAGCGCGTCCAGCTCGCCGGCGGCGGCAACGTGCACGGGCACAACCGCATCGGCATCAGGGCCGCCCTGCTCGGCTGGAGCATGGCCCGCTTCCGCGTGTGGGACGCGATGCGCGCGCTCGACTACCTCTCGTCGCGTCCGGACGTCGACCGCGCGCGGCTCGGCTTCATGGGCAACTCGGGCGGCGGCACGCTCACGGCGCTGACGATGGCCCTGGACGACCGCGTCCGCGCGGCGGCCCCGTCGTGCTACCTCTCGACGCTGCGCGCGGTGTGCGAGGACTGCGGGCCGCAGGACGCGGAACAGAACCTCTTCGGCCAGCTCGCCTTCGGGCTCAATCACCTCGGCTACGTCGCCCTGCGCGCGCCGCGCGCGACCCTGATGGTGTGCAAGGAGAAGGACTTCTTCCCGATTCGCGGCGCCCGCGGGACGCGCGACGGCGCAACGGCCGTCTATCGGACCGTGGGGGCCGGAGAGGCATTCGCGATGTTCGCGGCGCCGGGCGGCCATGGCTGGGCGGAGTCGACGCGCACGGCGTCCGTCGCCTGGATGCGGAAATGGCTGAAGGGCGAGGAGGACGCGTTCGGCGAAAACCGCTACGGCGCCTTCGTCGCCATGGACGCGGGTTTCAGGATCGAAGCGGTCGACTTCGGGCTCAATCCCGGCTTTGACGTGACCCCCGGCGGCAACGTCCGCCACCTCGCGGGCGCGGTGACGGCATACGACCTGATGCGCGCGGAGGCGGCGGAGCAGGCGAAGCGGCGCCCGGCGCTGACGTCCGCCCGGGTCCGCGCCGTGGCGGACATTCGCGTGTCCGCGGAGACGGAGATGGCGCCGCCCGCGCGGGGGCCGGCGTCGAAGTCGGACGGCTATGCGGCCGTGGCCTGGACGCTCGACGCGGGCGACGGCGTCGTTCTGCACGCGGTGGAGCTGTCGCCCGAAGGCGCGGCGAAGGGACGGCCCGTTCTGCTGCTGCCGTCGGAGGGGCGCGCCGATGCGGCGGCGCGCGCGGCGGCGTTTCTGGAACGGGGCCGCCGGGTGCTGGTTGCGGATCTGCGCGGCTTCGGCGAAACCGGCCGCGGCGGCCATCGCTTCTACGGGAGCGACTACCAGGAGGAGGGCGTCGCGGTGATGGCCTACCTGACGGGGCGGAACCTCGTCTCGCTCCGTGCGGAGGACGCGATCCGTCTTGCCCGGGCGTGGACGCGGATCTGCGGCGTGCCGGCGGTCGAGGCGGTGTCGATTGGCCGGGCGGCGATTCCGCTCGCGCACGCGGCCGCGGTCGAACCGGAACTCTTCGCCGCGACGCGCTGCGAGAACGCGCCGGCGCCATGGGCGGCGATGTTCGCGGACGACGGCGGCGGCGTCCATTACGCCGACATCGTCAATGGCGCCTGGCAAGCCTACGACTGGACCGACCTGACCGGAAGGCATGGCGGCCGCTGATGGAGGCGCCTTGACGGAACGGATCGCATCGGCCGCCGGCCGCGGCGGCGAAACCGCGCGGCCCCGTTCTGAACCGTTGCGCGGGCACAGGCGTTTGCCATCTTATGAAGGAGAATCGACAATGACCGACGATCGGACAATCATCGAACCGCACGTCCACATGTTCTCGCGCACGACCGACGAATACGCCGCGATGCGCCAGGCCGGCATTCGCGCGTGCGTGGAGCCCAGTTTCTGGCTGGGCGAAAACCGCCGCTGGGCCGAAAGTTTCTGGGATTATTTCAATCTCATCCTCAATTTCGAAACGATCCGCGCGCGGCGCGCCGGCATCGACCACTACTGCGCCATCGGGATGAACCCGAAAGAATCGGAAGACGTCGCCCTCGCCGCGCGCGTCATCGACGGCATGGCCGACTACATCGACCATCCCCGGTGCGTCGCAATCGGCGAGATCGGCTTCAACAACATCACCCCCAACGAGGAAAAGGCGCTCGTGCGCCAGCTGAAAATCGCCGAAGAGCGCCGCATGCCGGTGGTGCTGCACCTGCCCCACCACCAGAAACTCAAAGGCATCCGCCGGGTGCTCGAAATCATCCGCGCCGAAGGCCTTACCGCGTCGCGCATCGACATCGACCACAATGTCGAGGAAACGATCGGCCTGGCCCTCGAAGCGGGATGCTACGCGGGAATGACGGTCTATCCGTTCTCGAAGCTCTCGCCCGAGCGCGTCTCGGCAATCGTCCGGATCCACGGCACGAAAAACGTGATCGTCAACGGTTCGGCCGACTGGGGCGTTTCCGATCCGCTGTCGCTCGTCAAGGTCCGCGACCGCCTGCGGGCGGACGGCCATGCGGAAGCGGCCATCCGCGAGCTGGTGTTCGACAACGCCAACCGCTTCTATTCCGTCTCGCCGCACTGGCGGCCCGACTTCAACCTTGAGCCGGTCGATCCGGCCACCTACCAGCGCCAACCGTAAGCGGCGGCCGTTCGCGACGATGTATTGCCTGAACATCCATCCCGGCGAAACGTTCTCGGAGGCGATTGCGGCGCTCCGCGGACCCGTCGCGGCGGTCAAGCGCGCCGTCTCGCCGGACGCGCCTTACGCGGTCGGGCTGAGATTGGGCAGCCGCGCGGCCCAAGAGGCGATTCTTCCCGCGCGGCTGGCCGAACTCAAGCAGACGCTCGACGGGGCCGGCTTGCAGGTCTGCCACGTCAACGGCTTTCCCTACGGGCAATTCCACCGCACCGCGGTCAAGACCCGCGTCTACGTTCCCGACTGGTCGTCGCGGCTGAGGCTTGAATACACGCTCGATCTCGCGCGCATCCTCGCGGCGATCATGCCCGCGGGCGAACGGCACGCCACCATCTCCACGGTCCCCTTCGGCTACCGCGGCAATGTCCGCGCGCATGACTGCCTGAACCTGCTCGACGAGGCGGAAGCGCGGCTGGGGGACCTTGAGGCGCAAACGGGCAAGAACATCGTCCTGGCCTTCGAACCGGAGCCCGACTGCCTCGCCGGCAGCGTGGCGGAGGCGCTCGCGCTGCTGCCGCCGGCGAGACACCGCACGATCCTCGTCGACACCTGCCATGCGGCGGTGGTCGGCGAAAAGCCGGCCGCGTGCCTCGCCCAGATCGTCCGCGCCGGTTTCACGCCGCGGCGGGTGCAGATCTCCGCGGCGATTGTCGCCGATTCGTCCCGGGCCGGGGCGCTCGCGCGCATCGCCAATTCCACCTACCTTCACCAGACGCGAATCTACACCCGTTCCGGCGAGCCGGTGGCGGCGTTTCCCGACCTTTCCGCCGACGCGCTCGACTGTCTGCGCCGGAACCGCGACCTCATCGCCAAAGTCCATTGCCATGTGCCGCTCGACTGGCGGGGAGACGGGCATTTCCGTTCCTCCGCCGACGAGATCACGGACGAATTTCTCGCCGCGTGCCGCAACAGCCGGACGGCGATGGAAATTGAAACCTACACGTACGAGATCCTGCCCGAAACGCTGCGTCCGCCCAGCGTCGAAAAGGGCATTGTCGCCGAGGAATTATGGTTGAAAACACGCGTGCAATCACTGCCGGCACGATAAGCGCGAACTTCGCCGTCAAGTTCGCCTATTCGGTCCATTTCACCCGCCACGCCTTCGCGCCGGAAAATCCGCTCGTGGCCCGGCTGCTCCGTCCGTCGCGACCGGACGCGCGCGCGCGCGTTTTCGCCGCGGTCGATTCCGCGGTCTCCGCCGCCCATCCCCGACTCGCGGCGGCACTCGCCGGCTATTGCCGGCATCACGGAATCGACCTCGCCGGCGACGTGTTCCCGCTGCCGGCGGGGGAGGCCGCCAAAACCGGCGGAATCGGCGTCACGCTCAAGCTCGTCGAAGCGATGCTCGCGGCCGATCTCGACCGCCAGTCGTATTTGCTCGCCATCGGCGGCGGTTCGGCGCTCGACGCGGCGGGCTTGGCGGCGGCACTGCTGCACCGGGGGGTGCGGCTGGTGCGTCTGCCCACCACCATACTCGGGCAGAACGACGCCGGGGTCGGCGTCAAGAACGGCATCGACTGCGGCTGCCGGAAAAACGCCATCGGCACCTTCGCCCCGCCGTGGGCGGTGGTGGACGACTTCGCGTTTCTCGACACCCTTCCCGACGACGTTTTTGCCGGCGGGTTCGCCGAGGCGGTGAAAGTGGCCATGATCGAAAGCAAACCCTTCTTCGAGCGGCTCGGCGAAATCGCAGGACCCTTTGCCGCCCGGGAACCTGCGGCCGTCGAGGACGTGGTCCGCACGACGGCCAAACTGCACCTCGCGCATATCGCCGGCGCCGGCGACCCGTTCGAAACCGGCACGGCGCGGCCGCTCGATTTCGGCCACTGGAGCGCGCATCGGCTCGAAGCGATGTCGGGCTACCGCCTTGGACACGGACCGGCCGTGGCAATCGGGCTGATCATCGACTCCTTCTACGCCCAGGCCCAAGGCTGGATTTCGCCTGACGAGACGGAAAAAACGCGATTGATGCTCGAAAACGCGAAACTTGCCGGAATCGCCCGCGATTTCGCGCATCTGCTGGACGACCGCGAGTCGCTGTTCCGGGGACTTGACGATTTCCGGGCGCATCTGGGCGGGCCGCTGACTTTGACGTTCCCCGGCCCCATCGGCACCCACCGCGAAGTCCATGAAGTCGATTTCGCCGTCATGGACCGCGCCGTCTCCCGCGCGCGCGCGGCCCTGGACAGGTGATGCGAACGTTTTCACAGTCGACAATCCCGCGCCATCTCCCGCGCGCGCGCGGCCCTGGATCCGGTTTTGCAGACAATGTAAAGCCGGCGGGCCTCTTTTCACAACCTGAAAGAAAACGGGGAAAAACAACGGCGTTTTGCCGTGGCACGTTTTCTGCTTTATGGTTTTGCGTGCAAAGCGTTACTCTAGAAGTCTCCGGCAAGCATTGGACGTTCGGCTCCCTCAGGGAACTGATGGGCAAGGCTTCGCCGATGCGTTCGGGCGATGTCGCCGCCGGCTGCGCGGCAAGTTGCGACGAAGAACGTGTGGCCGCGCAGATCGTGCTCGCCGAGGTGCCTTTGAAGACGTTTCTCGACGAGCCGCTGATTCCCTACGAGCAGGACGAGGTCACGCGGCTCATCGTCGATTCCCACGATCCGCAGGCGTTCGCACCTGTCGCGAACATGAGCGTGGGCGAATTTCGCGACTGGCTGCTCAAATACGAAACCGACCAGAACGTCCTTTCCGCCCTCGCCCCGGGGCTGACGCCCGAGATGGTCGCGGCGGTGTCGAAGATCTGCGCCAATCAGGATCTGATCCTCATCGCCTCCAAATGCCGCGTGGTCACGGCCTTCCGCGACACGATTGGCCTGCCGGGGCGCTTGTCGACGCGTCTGCAGCCGAACCACGCCACCGACGATCTGAAAGGCATTGCCGCTTCGATGCTCGAAGGGCTCCTGTACGGCTGCGGCGATGCGGTCATCGGGATCAATCCGGCGACCGACTCCGTGCCGATGATGCAGAATCTGCTCAAACTGATTGACGAAATCATCCATCGCTACCACATTCCGACGCAAAGTTGCGTGCTGTCCCACGTCACCAACGCGATTGAGGTCATGCGCGCGGGAACGCCGGTCGATCTCGTCTTCCAGTCCATCGCCGGCACCGAAATCGCCAATCGCGTGTTCGGCGTCAACCTCAACGTCCTTGCCGAGGCCTACGACGCGGCGCTCTCGCTCAAGCGCGGAACCGTCGGGCAGAATGTCATGTATTTTGAAACCGGCCAGGGCAGCGCCCTTTCGGGACGCGGCGACTGGGGCGTCGACATGCAGACGTGCGAGGCGCGCGCCTACGCGGTGGCGCGAAAGTTCAAGCCCCTGCTCGTCAACACGGTCGTCGGGTTCATCGGCCCGGAATATCTCTACGACGGCAAGCAGATCATCCGCGCCGGCCTGGAGGACCATTTCTGCGGCAAGCTGCTGGGGCTGCCGATGGGCTGCGACATCTGCTACACGAACCATGCCGAGGCCGACCAGAACGACATGGACGTGCTGATGACCTGTTTTGCCGCAGCCGGGCTGACCTACCAGATGGCCATTCCCGGCGGCGACGACATCATGCTGGGCTACCAGACGACCAGCTACCACGACATCCATTACGTCAGGCAGGTTTTCGGCAAGCGTCCGGCTCCGGAATTCGAAGCCTGGCTCGAAGACATGGATCTGGTCGACGAACGCCAGAAACTCATCACCCACCAAAAAGGCGAACATGCTCTTGTCGGCTACCAACGCGAACTTGTCCGCTGACCCCTGGGCCGAACTCCGGCGGCTGACGCACGCGCGAATCGCCATGGGTCGCGCCGGTGGCAGTTTGCGCACCGTGAACTTGCTTGATTTCCGCCTCGCCCACGCGCGCGCCCGCGACGCTGTCCTCTCCCCCTTCCATCCGCACGTCGTCGAAGCGCAGCTGGGCGAGGCGGGATTCGAGTGGTTTGGCGTCAAATCGCAGATCGCCGACAAGCTCGACTATCTGCTCCATCCCGAACGCGGGCGACTCCTGGCCGCGGAATCGACGGCCCGGCTGCAGGCGAAGGCCGCCGCGTGGGGCGCGCGCGACATCGTCATCGTCATTTCCGACGGGCTTTCCGCCGTCGCGGCCGAATCGCACGCCGTCGACGTCGCCAAAGGCCTGGTGGCCGAGCTGGCCGACGCGTTCACGTTCTATCCCGTGATCATCGTCCCGTTCGGCCGCGTGAAAATCGCCGACGCCATCTCCGACGTGCTCGGGGCGCGAATGGCCATCATTCTCCTCGGCGAGCGCCCGGGGCTGGGCGCGAAAGACTCGCTCAGCGCCTATTTCACCTTCATGGCGCGCAACAGTTCGGTCGATTCCGACCGCAATTGCGTCTCGAACATCCGGCCCGCGGGGATGCCCGTGCCCTGGGCCGTGCGCAAGCTTTCGCTGCTCATGCGCGAATCGTTCCGCCGCGCCGTCAGCGGAACGGCGCTGAAAGACCGGCTGACTCTCGCCGACCTCGAACGGATGGTCCCGCTGTCATGATCCACCTCTACACAGGCGACGGCAAGGGCAAGACCACGGCCGCGGTGGGGCTGGCGGTGCGCGCGCGCGGGCAGGGGCTGGCCGTGGTTTTCGCCCAATTCCTCAAAGGGTGCGAGACGGGCGAGATCCGCGCGCTCGAAGATCTCGGCGTGGAGATCGTCCGTCCGCGGAAACGCTACGGCTTCTGGTGGGAACTCGGCGAAAAAGACAAAGCGGAACTCCGCCGCGAACACGACCGGATTCTCCAGACCGTGCTGGAACGGTGCCGCTCGGAGCGCCCTCCGGACATGGTCGTTCTCGACGAATTCACCTATCTGCACCAGGGGGATATGGCGTCCGTGCCGCTCTGCGAGGAACTGCTCGATTCGCTCGGCGGGAAAACGGAACTCGTCATCACCGGGCGCAATCCGGGCGAACTGGCGCGCCGGGCGGATTACCTGACGGAAATGACGGCCGTCAAGCACCCCTTCGCCTCGGGTCTGCCCGCGCGGAAAGGAATCGAATTCTAAATGACAAAACCGATTGGCTATTTGCGCCTTGCCGCGGCGGTCCCCCCGGTCAGGCCCGGCGACATCGCCTTCAACCGAAAGGCGGTCGGCGACTTGATCGCGGGTCCGGCGCGCGAAGTCCGCGCCGAGGCCGTCGTGTTCCCCGAACTTTGCCTGACCGGCTACACGGCGGCCGACCTGTTCTACCGCTCCGACCTGCTGGGCCGCGCCGAGGCGGCGTTGGCCGAACTCGTCGCCGGGCAGCGCGCCGACGGGCCGCTCGTCGCCGTCGGCCTGCCCATCCGCCAGAGCGCGCGCATTTTCAACTGCGCGGCGGTTTTCCAGGGCAGGCGGCTCCTGGGCGTGGTGCCGAAAACCCATCTGCCCAACACCCGCGAGTTCTACGAGGCGCGCTGGTTCGCGTCGGCCCTGGAGGCGACGGCCGGCGAAGTGGACGTGGCCGGGTTCACCGTCCCCTTCGGCAACGACCTCGTCTTCGACCTGGGCGGCGGCGCGGTCGTGGGCGTGGAGATCTGCGAGGACATGTGGGCGGCCGACCCTCCCGCCACGAATCTTGCGCTCAATGGCGCGAATGCGATCCTGAACTTGAGCGCGTCGAACGAACTGGTCGGCAAGGCCGATTACCGCCGCTCGCTCGTGACCGGACATTCCGCGCGGCTCATGTGCGCCTACGTCTACGCCGGCGCGGGGGTCGGCGAATCGACGAGCGATCTCGTCTTCGGCGGACATGCGCTCATCGCCGAAAACGGCACGATGCTCGCGGAGGGCAAACGCTTCGGCCGCGCGCCCGCCCTTACCGTGTCGGACGTCGACGTCGATTTCCTCGATTTCGAGCGCAGCGCCAATTTCGCCTACCGCCAAAGCGCCAAAGGCTCCCGCGGCGTCAGAAAGATCGCCGCGCCGCGGCCGCGCGGACTCTGCCGCGTCCCGACGCTGCTCCGCGAACTGAGCCCGCATCCGTTCGTTCCCGACGACGGCGACGGCCTCGACGCCCGCGCCGCGGAGATTCTGGCGATGCAGGCCGCGGCGCTGGCCACGCGCCTGGAGTCGATCGGCTGCCGCCACGTGACGCTTGGCCTTTCGGGCGGACTCGACAGCGCGCTCGCCCTCCTCGTCTGCGTCGAGGCCTTCCGCCTTCTCCGGCTCGACCGCGCCGGCATCCACGCCTTTTCCATGCCGGGATTCGGCACGACCGGACGCACCAGGACCAATGCCGAGAAGCTCTGCCGCGGCCTCGGCGTGCCGCTGGAAACCGTCGCCATCGGCCCGATTGCCCGCCTGCACCTCGCCGACATCGGACACGACGAAGCGACGTGCGACACCACCTACGAAAACGTCCAGGCGCGCCTGCGCACGACCTTTCTCATGGACAAGGCCAACCAGCTGGGCGCAATCGTCATCGGCACGGGCGATTTGTCCGAACTGGCGCTGGGCTGGTGCACCTACAACGGCGATCACATGTCGATGTACAACGTCAATTGCGGCGTGCCGAAGACGCTGGTCAAATACATCGTGCGCGCGTGCGCGGCAAGGCTGAAGCCGGAAAGCGAGATGGCCGCCGAAGCGCTTGCCGACATTCTCGCCACCCCCATTTCGCCCGAACTGCTGCCGGCGGCCGACGACGGCTCCATCGCGCAAATGACCGAAGAAAAGGTGGGCCCCTACGAGCTGCACGACTTCTTCCTCTACCATTTCCTGCGCCGGGGAGCCGCGAAGGAAAAGCTCTCGCTGCTCGCGAACATCGCCTTCGCCGGCCGCTACGCCCCGGCAACCATCGAAAAATGGCTGGCGGTCTTCCTCCACCGTTTCCGCACCCAGCAATACAAGCGCAACGCCGTCCCCGACGGGCCGAAAATCGGCACCATCGGCCTCTCCCCCCGCGGCGACTGGCGCATGCCCAGCGACATCCAGACGTTCGGGCGGGAAGCGGCGGACGAAGCCCCGTCCGCCATGCGCCGGTCCGGCACCGGCGGCCGCGCTGGGCGCACTGCCGTCAGCGGCGGCTCTGCGGACACGGCTTCAGTTTCGCCAGACGCGCCTCGTAGTCGCGCTTCAGGGGTAGCAGGCGGTCCTCGTCCCCGCCGTCCGCAAGATCGTCGTTGATCTGGAAGAGGATGCCGTAGGCAAGCCCATACGCGCGATACGGCGCCGCGTCCGCGCCGGCGGCCAGCGCGCCCAGCGCGGCGGCCAGCGCAAAAGCCTCTCCCGTCTTGCGCGCGCAGGTGGAGAGATACTGCTCCACCGTCGTCTGGGCGCAATTTCCAAGGCCGAGCAGATCGTCGCCCTGCCCTTCGCAGAGGCCGACATGGCTGTCGACCACGGTCGCCAGCATCTCCGCGCGCTGCGGAAAGGCGCTTTTCGCGATCAGCTGGTAGCCGTGGGCCACAAGCCAATCGCCGGCGGCAATCGCCACCGCCACGCCGTGTTCCTTCCAGACCGTCGGCCGGCCGTAGCGGCATTCGTCGCCGTCCTGGATGTCGTCATGAATCAGCGACGCCTTGTGGAAGCACTCGATGGCGTCGCAGACGGGGCCGATGTCCCCCCGGCCGCCGCAGGCCTCGAAAACCGCCCGACAAAGACGCGGCCGCAATCGCTTGCCGCCGCGCTCCTTGAACTCTAGCGAGATCTCCGAAATCTTCGACATTACTTGCCGAACACTTCGATCTCGATGTAGTTGTTCACGGGTTCAGACGTCGAACCGCTCGAATAGACGCGCACGTAGCGGCCCTTCGTGAGCTTGGCGTCGACGGGACGGCCGTCGTTGCGCTCGCGGTATTCCTTGTCCTTGCCCGCGCCGAGCTTGGCCGTATTGTCGTGGTCGTTGTTGAAGACCGTCGTGACGCCGTTGACGAAACTGGCGTCGTTGGAAATCTGCATGATGACGTCCTTGTAGACGCGCTCGTCGCCCTGGTCGTGCCACACGCAGATCGCGGAGATCACGTGTTCGGCGCCGAGGTCGAGCTGGACCCACTGCAGACCGCCCGGCAGCTGGAGCATCGACGTGGCGTCCGGCGTCTTGTCGCCGTCGACCACGTATTCGTTGTCGCCCGTCACGGCCTCTTCGCTCGTCGTGACCTTGGTATCCTCGTTCGTGAGCTTCTTGGCGTATTCCGGCTCGACCATGATGGGCGCGCGGAGCTTGCCCGGACCCGGATCCGGCTCCAGATTGTCGCTCTTGATCTCCTTCGGCGTGCCGCTCGAATGGGGCGCCGGCAGCTCGAACTTGATGGCCACCTTGTCGGCCATCGCCGCGGACGCGCACAGCGCAAGCGTCCCCAAAAACATCAGACTCTTCATGTATTGTCCCTTTCTCTGAACGAAAAACTGGGTCCTATTGTAGCAGATTCGCGCCGCATTGTCATGGACCGTTTCACGCCAGCCGAAACGGACGCTCACCGCAGAAGCAGCATCGTGCCCTTGAGGGGAATGTCGCACTCGTAGCATCCGATGTCGACGGCGCCGTCCAGCACGCGCGGGGTTCCGGCCAGATCCACGGCGTCCACCATCCAGTCCCGCAGCATCCCCCGGTTCCACGCGGGCGATCCGCGCCGCGGCAGGTAGTACGGCCGGCCGGGATACGCCGCGTCCCCGGCCAGGAACTTCGGCGCCGCCACGACGTTCCCGCCCGTGATGGCGCAGAATTCCAGCGACCCCGTCTCGTAGAGGCAGTTGCTCAGGATGTTGCAGGCGGGAAAGGCCTGACCGCTGGAGTTGGTCACCGTATTGTTGTCCGTCCGGTAGAAATTCACGTCGTCGCGCACGCCGACGCGATAGTTGTCGTGGAACAGGCAGTTGACGACGAGATTCGTGGACGGATATTCCCGCTTCGTAACGGGGTCCGTGCCGCCGCGGAAAGCCCAGATCAGATACCCTTCGGCCGTGAAGCCGCCACCGGAGTTCCAGGCCCTGATGATCGAATTGGACACGAAGGTGCAATTGGCGATTTCGACCTGCGCGCCCGTCGAGTTCTGGATGCCGATATGCAGGGTGTTGTTCCGGAACAGGCAGTTGCGGAGATGGCCCGGACCGGTGGCGGTGTCGAAGCAAATCATCCCGCCGCCGTAGTTCTCGAAATCGTAGAAGCAGCCGTCGAACGTGCAGCGGTCGTAATTCTGCGCGAACATGTCGCCATATCCGCCGAACCTGCAGTCCGTCACCTGCCGGGCATAGCAGATCTGCGACCCGGCCATGGCGTAGCGGTTCGTGTTGTTGTCGAACACGCAGCGCTCCACCGTGCCGCCCTTGTCGAGCGAGGACACGCAGACGCCCGCCCAGACGTCGCCCGCCGCGTTGTCCTTGAAGGTGCAGTCCACGATCCGCCGATACCCTTCCTGCGGGTTGACGGAGCCGTATTTGCCGGTCGCGAAATTGCCGACGAACGTGCAGTTCGACATCATGTCGAGGGCCCCCGCGACGAAAAGGGCGCCGACGTCGTTGGAGGAGACGTTCTGGACGAAGCGGCAGTCGCGGACCTCGTCCTGGGCGGCGCCAATCCAGAGCGCGCCCGCCGTGACGCCGGCCGTGTTCTCCCGGAATTCGCAATCGCGGATCAGGCCGATCGGCGAAGAACTGGCGCAACAGGCGCCTGCATCGTCATGCGCCCGATTCCCCGTGAAGACGCAATTCGTGAGCACGTCCAGCCCGCGCACAAGGATGGCGCCGCCGGAGCTGGCCCGGGCCTCGTTCTCCACGAACGTGCAGCTCGCGATCTCGGCGACGCCCCCCGTGGAATGCACCGCACCCGCCTTGTCCGCCACGTTGCTGACGAACGTGCAGCCGACCAGCGGCGAGAGGACGCTCTCCGGCGACCCGAAGAACGCCCCCGCAAAAGACTGCGCGACGTTGCCGACGAACCGGCAGTTGGCGAACCGCGAAGAGGGTCCGCAAGCGTCCACGTAAACGGCGCCGCCATGCAAATTGGACGCGACATTGTCCTCGAAGACGCAGTTTTCCAGCAGACCGGCGCGCTCCATCCACAGGGCGCCGCCGCCCCGGATCGTGCTCTCGGAGAAGTTTCGCCGGAAGACGCAGCCGATGACGTCGTTCGTGACCCGCCCGAAATTGGCGGAGGTCGCATACACGGCGCCGCCGCTGTCGGTGGCCGAATTGCCCTCGAACAGGGAGTCGTAGCAGTTGATGTGCTGGACGGCGCCGCCGTTTGTCGCGCGGTTCGAGCGAAACACGCAGTTGGAGACGAATCCCGCCTTGTAGGGCACAATGGATTCCGTGCCCATGAAGAGCACGGCGCCGCCGTTCTTCGTGCCGGCGCCGCCGTTCTCGAACGTCAGATTTCTGAACACGGAGGCCCGTCCCGGACCCGTGTAGCCGTAGATGAGGCGCATCGTGCCGTCGCCCCGCAGAATCGTCTCCTGCGCTTCGGTCTTCCGGCTCCAGTGCGTGGCATCCGCGCCGACGAGCGTCAGCGTCTCGCAAAAGACGAGACAGGAGCTTCCGTTGACGTCCGGCGCGCAGGCGGTGCCCCAGGTCAGCAGCGTACGTCCCGAGTTGGTCACGCAGAGCGTTTCCAGCGTCGACAGGTCGTAGACGCCGGGATTGAGGACAATCGTCCTGTCGCCGTTGCTCTGCATGGCCTTTTCCACCGCATTCGTCAGTTCCGTCACGGTGCTCACCGTCTGCACCGCCTGTCCGACCCGCGCGCCGAAACCGCAGACCAGCAGAACCGACAGCGCAATGCCCGTCCGCACCATGCCACAAGAACCTCCCCGCCGCGAAGCCCGAGTTGCCATTCCGCTCTCCTTTCCAAAACCAAACCTGAACTTCGATGCTATTCTACCCCTCCCCCTTCCATTTTGTCAATTACAAATCTGACAATTCGAAAGCGGGGAGCAATCGCGCCGACTGGCGAGTCGTTTCGGGGAACTGGCCGGGATCCGGGGACTGGCGCACCTCAATCCGCCGACTGGCGGCGGGGCACGACCGATCGCGCGAGGACGACGGCCGTCCGGGCGGGCAGATAGAGCTGGATCCGGTCGACGCCGTCCGTCCGCAACGTGAACCAGACCTGCCGCGTCCGGATGCGCTGCTGGCCGCCGAACCGGCGTTCGTCCGTGTTGAGGACGTGCCGGTAGGAACCGGCCGCCACGGGAATGCCGTAGTCCGTGTAGCTGCGGTCCGGCGAGAAGTTGAAGACGAACAGCAAGTCGCCCCGCCGGAACGCCAGCACCTGGTCGCCCGCGTCGTCCCACAGCCGTTCCGGCGCGTCGCCGAAAATCCCGTATCGGGTCCCCGCCCGGAGAAGCGCCGCGTCAAAATCGCCGAGGCACTTGTAGTACAGATAGCCGTTGTCGCGCAGATGCCACTGGCGCCGCGCGTACTTGCAGCTCCAGCCATTGCCCGCGCGCGGGAAATCGATCCATTCGGGGTGGCCGAACTCGTTGCCCATGAAATTCAGATAGCCGCCCTGGCTGGCGCCCAGCGTCACGAGCCGCGCCATCTTGTGCAGCGCCACGCCGCGCTGGACGGCCAGATCGCCGCTGGCGCGGTCCATGCCCGTGTAGATCGAGGCCCCGACCAGCTCGAAGATGAAGGTCTTGCCGCCGACGAGCGCCTGGTCGTGCGATTCGACGTAGTCGACGACCTTCTCCTCCGCGCGATGGTCCGTCAGCTTGTAGTAGAGATAGCCAACGGACCAGTCGGCGTCCGGCACGTCCTTCGCCAGCTTGAACCAGTGGTCGGGCACGCCCATCGCCAGGCGGCAGTCGAACCCCATGCCGCCGTCGGCCGCCGGCGCCGCGCAGCCCGGCATGCCGCTCACGTCCTCCGCGATCGTCAGCGCGTCGGGGCGCACGTCGTGGATCACCTGGTTCGCGAGGCGCAGATACGTCCAGGCGTCGCAGTCGACCGCCGGCCCGAAATAGTCCGCATAGTCGCCGAAATCGACGCCCAGCCCATGGTGGAAGTAGAGCATCGACGTCACGCCGTCGAAGCGGTAGCCGTCGAAGTGGAACTCGTCCAGCCAGTAGCGGCAGTTCGACAGCAGAAAATGCAGCACGTCCGTCTTGCCGTAGTCGAAGCACCGGGAGTCCCAGGCCTCGTGCCAGCCTTTCGGCCCGTCATGGAAATACTGGTAGGTCGTGCCGTCGAAACGCGAGAGGCCGTCCCGCTCGTTCTTGACCGCGTGCGAGTGGACGAGATCCATGATCACGCGCAGGCCCATGCCGTGCGCCGCGTCGACCAGCGCCTTCAGCTCCTCGGGCGTGCCGAAACGGGAGCTGGCCGCGTAGAAACTTGAGACATGGTAGCCGAAACTGCCGTAGTACGGATGCTCCATCACCGCCATCAGCTGGACCGTGTTGTAGCCGGCTTTCCGGATCCGCGGCAGAATCTTCTCGCGGAACGCCGTGTAGCTGCCGACCGTTTCCTCCTCCTGCGCCATGCCGACGTGAGCTTCGTAGATCAGCGGGTAGAACGGGACGCCCTTTTTGGGACGCGGCGTCGCGTGCCGCCAGACGTATGGCGTCGCCGGCTGCCAGACCTGGGCGGAGAAGAGCTTCGTGTCCGGATCCTGGACGACGCGCCGCGCGTATGCGGGCAGACGCTCGCCGCGCCCGCCCGCCCAGCGGACCTCAAGGCGGTAGTGCTGCCCGTGGCGAAACGCCGCCGGCGGGAAACGGCCTTCCCAGACGTCCCGCCCGGGCTGGCGCGCCAATTCGTACGCGGGGCGCACCTCCCAGCCGGAAAAATCCCCCACCAGGCAGATGCCCGTGGCGTTCGGCGCCCATTCGCGGAAGACCCAGCCGTCCGGCGTGCGGTGGAGGCCGTAATACTCGTGGGCGCTGGCCCAGGCGGCCAGCGACGCGCGGCCGCCCGTCAATTCCGCCGCGCGCGCGTCCGCGGCCGCGGCACGCCCCCGAATGGCCTCCCGATAAGGTTCCAGCAAGGGATCGTCGAGAAGATGGGGACGCGTCATCGGCCTCGCCTCAACCGTGCTTTTCCGAGAAGTCCTTCACCAGATGCCGATGCAGCATCTTTTCGTAAAGCTCGATGTACTGGCGGGCGCAGGCCTCGTGGTTGAAGCGCCGGATCGACTCCGCCATGATGCGGGCGACTTCGGCTTCGCGCACTTCCGCCGGACGCGACCAGAACGCCATCGCCTGGTCCATCGCCCAGAAGAGGCCGTTGGAGTCGTAGGTGTCGAACACGAAGCCGTTGCCCTGGTGCGCGTCCGCGTCTAGCGGTTCGACCGTGTCGTGCAGGCCGCCCGTATTGTGGGCGACGGCCAGCGACCCGTAGATCGGGGCCTGCATCTGCGGGAGGCCGCACGGCTCGAAAAGCGACGGCATCAGCATGAAATCGCTGCCGGCGAAGCCGAGCTGCGACAGCCGTCCGTCGAAATCGTGGACGGCCAGGCGGCCGCCGATGTTGTGGAAGCTGCGGATGTCCCAGAACGGCTGCTGGAAGGCGCCGTTCGCGATGATGGCGATCTGCGCCCCGCGCTGCCAGTACTTGTCGAGGAACCGGTAGCAGATGTCCGCCAGGAGCTGCGGGCCTTTCTGGACCGGATCGAGGCGCGACGGCCAGAAGAAGAGCGGCGCGTCGGGATTCTCCTCAAGCCCCAGCGCATGCTGGAGCGCCAACTTGTTCTTCCGCTTCATCTCGGCGTGGTTCGCCGGGCCGTAGCGGAACGGGATCTTGGCGTCGATTTCCGGATTGTCCGTCGGGTCCGGCGCGTTCAGGATGCCGAACGCGCAGCCCGCGTTGAACTTGTTGCGGATTTCGTTGCGGATGGAATCCGGAATGAACCCGTGCCAGCCGTTCACGATTTCCCGCAGGAAGGTCGGCGACACCGTGTTGATGAAGTGCGCGCCGAAAATCCCCGAAGACTGCATGTCGATCGGATTGGTGTCGCGGCTCTCGAAATAGTTGAACGGCGGCCGCGACAGGTAGAGATTCTGCCAGAACTCGGCGGCGTCGATGCCCGCGTCCTCGACCTCCGCGATCGTCAGCTTGTGCGTGTGGATGTTGTGGACGGTGAACAGGCACGGGATGCCCATGCGGCGGGCGGCGGCCGGAACAAGCCCCGTCATCCAGTCGTTGCAGTGGATGAGGTCCGGCTGCACTTCGGGGATGATGTTGTTGATCACCTCGCGCTCGAACGCCAGCGCCAGCTTGGGATTGGCCCCGCTCTGGGAATAGACGCGGTCGCGGTAGTAGAAGCAGCGGTCCTCGGCCAGATGGATGCGGCTGTTCGGCATGCGGCTCTTGTAGACGCGCAGCTCTTCGGCGACGAGCCGCCCCGTCTCCTCGTGGAACATCCGGCGGTAATGCGGCAACGCCACATGGACGTCGGCCCCCAGGTCGAACAGCGCCCCCACGAGCGAGGCCGACACGTCCGCCATGCCGCCCGCTTTCGCGCTCATGCGCCCGGCCAGATTGCCCATGCCTTCCGGCAAATAGGTGATTTCCGGCGTGACGATCAAAATGCGCGGCTTCTTCTCGCCGGCCGCTTTTCTTTTCCTCTGCTGACGTACTGCCATCTTAAATTCCCTTCGTCTTCTGCAAGTAGTATAGCACAAAGTTTAAGTCAGAACCAGTACCGGGCCGATTTGAATGACAACGGACGCGTCCCCCGTTCGCCGCGCCCCCTTCGCCAGGCGCCGGACGCCATCTCTAGAGCTTCCAGCCGTTGTGGTATTCCGCCGACAGGTGGCGGTTGAGGGAAGCGTCGGGGAAGCGTTCGGCGACGGGATCCCATTTCACGCCCTTCCAGCCTTCCTGGATGCAGAGGTTGGCAAGATGCGCCGTCGTGATCGTCCGGTGGCCGAATTCGCACTCGCTGCACACCTGGCGGCCCTGATAGATGCCGTCCAGGAAGTCGGATTCATGCGAATGCCCGTTCTCCGGCGCATACAGACGCTTGATTTTCGAATTCGGGTTCGCCGCTTCGCGCTTCCAGTCCTTCAGGACCTGCTTCGTGACGTCGTTTCCCTTCCGGTCCTTCACCTCGATCTTGCTGCCGTAGAGCCCGAGCGTCCCCGCCTCGCAGAAGTAGAGCAGTCCCCGCGGCACGCCCGGACGCACGCTCTCGACATGGGCGGTGAAGCCCGACGCGTACTCAAGGTCAAATTCAAACGAACCCGCCCAGTTGAAGATTTCGCGGTTTTCCTGGAAGCCGCCCGCGACGAGATTCGCGACGGCGACCGGTCCCGTCCGCTCCAGGTCCATCGCCCAGTGCATCGTGTCCACTTCGTGCGGCGCGAAGTCGGCGATCATGCCGTTGCCGTAACGCCTGTTCCAGCGCCAGGCCATCGGCTCGTGGATGCCGGGAATGAACGCATTGTCCGGCCAATGGGCCGCGGGGCCCTGCCACAGATCCCACGTTTCGGCGGTGAAATAGCCGGGGATCCGCCCGCGCGTCGTATCAAGTCCATGCCCCCACAGGCCGCCACTGCCGCCCGGCAGGCCCACCCGGCAGCTCGTCGCCTTGCCGAGAACGCCGTTGCGGATGATTTCGGATGCCGTCCGGCGCGCGGGGTTGCTGCGTCCCTGGTTGCCCACCTGGAACGTGACGCCCGTCTCCTTGGCGAGGCGCGTCATGACGATCCCCTCCTCGATGGAGAGCGTCAGCGGCTTCTGGCAGTAGATGTGCTTGCCCGCCTTCATGGCGGCAATGGCGATGATGGCGTGCCAGTGGTCCGGCGTGCAGATCACGACGGCGTCGATGGTCGGATCGGCGATGACGCTCCGCCAGTCGGTCGTCGTGCGGCAGGACGCGTTCTTGTACCACGCGTCGACCTTCCGCTTGAACGGGATGCAGCCGCCAGGCGCCTGGGCCTTGTACAGGTAGCCGGTCTTCGCCTCCACCACGGGATCGCACACGAGCGTGATCTGCGCCCGCGGATCCTGGAGGAGCTGGGCCACGTTGTCGTACGCCTGCGTGCCGCAACCGACAATGGCCAGATTGATCCGCTCGCTCGCCGGCGGCCGGCGCGGTTGCGCATATTTGGCCGCACAGCCGCCAACCAGGGCAAATGCCGCCGGCATCGCCAGAAAACTCCGTCTTGAAACCGCCATTTCCTTCCTCCTGAATATCGTTCCGAAAGCGACCTGAAACCCCGCGTGCGTAGTATAGCAGAAATCTGGTATACTTTCCCCGTGGAAAAGAAAGTCTATCTGAATGCGCAGGACTATCTGCGCGACATGTGGCGTCTCGCGCGCCAGATCCGCCTTTCGCGCTGGCGGCCGGACGTGCTGCTGGCGCTGTGGCGCGGCGGCGCCGAGGTCGGCGTCGCCATCCACGAGTACCTGAAAGCGAACGGCATCGCCGTCCGCCACATGCCGATCAAATGCTCCAGCTACACGGGCATCGGCACGAGCGGCCCCGAGGTGACGTTCGAGCACGCCGACGGCGTGCTGGCCGGGCTGACGCCCGGCACGAAGGTCCTCGTCGCCGACGACGTCTTCGACACGGGCCGCACGGCGGCCGCCGTCCACGCGAAACTCGAAGCCCGCGGCTGCGACATGCGCATGGCCTGCGTGTACTGGAAACCCGAAAAGAACGTGACCGCGTACAAGCCCGACTTCTACGTGCGCGCCATCGACCGCTGGATCGTCTTCCCCCACGAGATCGAAGGCCTCACGGCCGACGAGATCATGGACAAGGATCCCATCCTCGCCGAACTGATGGGCACGTGATCGTCCAGTTCCGGACGGACCGTGCCCGCGCCGATCCGCCCGCGCGGCGCCGACCGGCCCGCCGATTGTCAAACGGCGGCCGCCCACTCGCCGAGATGGGCGGCGAGCGCGCGGTAGCGCGCGTACAGCGCATCGTAGTCCGCGCGGGCGTCCGAAGGCGCCGTCTCTTCCGTGACGGGCGCAAAGCGTTCGACCACGCCGAAATCCGGCCACAGGCCGCAGCCGACGCCGGCGACGACCGCCGCGCCCAGAGCGGCGGCCTGCTGGCCAATCGCCGTGCGGACGACGCGCAACCCATAGACGTCCGCGTAGATCTGGCGCCAGAGCGGCGCTTGCGCCCCGCCGCCGACGAGCGTCAGCGGCTCGGCCACCGGCACGAGCGCCCGCAAGGCGTCGAGCGCGTGGCGCAGGCCAAACGCCACCCCTTCCAGCACCGCGCGAACCAGGTCGCCGCGCGTGTGGCGCAAATCGAGATTGGCGAAGGCGCCGCGCATCGCCGGCGTCGCATCGAGCGAACTGCCGCCCGCCAGGGTCGGATTGAAGAAGAGCCCATGCGCGCCGACGCCCGTCGCTTCAGCCAACGCGTCCATCTCGGCATAGTCCAAGCCGAGGATGTCGCGCAGCCAGGTGTGGCTCGTGCCCGCGGAGAAGATCGCGAGCGCGCTCGCGTACTGGCCCGGCACGACGTGGTCGAACACGTAGGGACGCGTCGCGTCATCGATGACCGGCTTGCCGCTTGAGACGGCGATCCAGCTTGAGGAGCCGAGCGAATTGTAGGCCCGCCCCTCCCGATAGGCGCCCGCCCCAAGCGCCATGCAGCTGTTGTCCACGCCGCCGGCGACAACCTGCACGGTCGGCGGCAATCCCAATTCCGCCGCCGCCGCTGCCGTCAGCGTCCCCAGCACCCGCGTCGCCGGGAGGATTCGCGGGAAGATCGTGGACGGCAGTCCGCTCGCCCCGATCAGCGCCGGCGCGTAGGCCCGCGCCCCGAGATCGTAGACGCCCGTCCCGGACGCGTAGGAGTTGTCCGTCGCCTTCACGCCCGTCAGGCGGTAGTTCACGTAGTCCTTTGTCCCCAGAACGACATCGACCCGATTGAACCAGTCGGTTTCGTGTTTCCGGAACCACATCAGCTTGAACACGCTGTAAAGCCCCGGCGGGAAACCGCAGCCCGTCCAACGGTACCAGGTCCGTTCGTCGATCCGCGTGAAGAACTCCCGCGCCTCGGCATCGGCCCGCGAATCGCTCCAGATCGGCACGCGCGCCCGCAGCAGCTTGCCCTTGCCGTCCAGCGGCACCACGCCGAGGGAATGCCCCGAGATGCCGATGGCGCGAATGGCGGCCTTCTGTCCGGACGACAGGTCCGCCAGCAGGAGACGCGTCGACGTGACCGTCGCCCGCCACCAGTCTTCCGGCGCCTGTTCGCGGAAGCCCGAGGCCGGGTAGTGCGTTGCGTAGGCGGCGAAGCCCGATGCGACCGCGCGCCCGTCCGGATCGAAGAGCGAGGCCTTGATGCCGCCCGTGCCGAAATCGTAGGCGAGAATCATGCGGACTCCAGAATCGCGCGCGCAGTTTTCACGCCGATGCCGAAGCGCCGCGTCCCCGCCGCGTACATTTGCAGCAGCGTCTCCAGCGTCCGCACGCCCCCCGCGGCCTTCACGCCGCAGCGCTCGCCGACGGCGCGCTTCATCAGGGCGCACCGTTCCACCGTCGCGCCTGTCGGCGCCCAGCCGGTCCCCGTCTTCACCCAGCTCGCGCCGGCTTCGGCGCACCAGCGCGCGCCGCGCGCAATCTCCTCGTCCGTCAGCCAATGGCATTCGAGGATCACCTTCACCGGCCGCCCCTGCGCCGCCGCGACCACGGCCGCCACGTCGTTCTTGTACGCGGCCTCGTCGCCCGCCTTGAGCCAGGCGATGTTGTTCACCATGTCGACCTCGTCGCACCCGAACCCGACCAGTTCCTTCGCCGTCTCGGCCTTGATGCGCGTCGTCTCCGCCCCGCCCGGGAACCCGCTCACCGAGGCGAGTTTCACGCCCGTGCCCGTCCCCAGCCGCGCCCGCATGTAGGACACGTGCGCGGGCAGACAGAACACGGCCGCCACGCCAAACGCGCGCGCCATCGCGCAGACGTCGTCGATGTCCGCCAACGTGGACTGCGCCCGCACGGCGCTAATGTCCATCATCCCCGCAATCTCCCGGACTGTCATCACAGCGCCCCCTTCAGGATCTCGGCGAGCGCTTCGGCGGTGACGGGCGGATTGGAGGCGAGGACGCCGTCCGCGTTGAACGAAACCGTCTTCACGTCTTCCACGATGCCGGGGATGTCGGCCTCCGTCACGCCCTTCTCGGAGAGCGTCGTCGGCACGCCGCATGCCGCGATGAACGCCTTGAAGTCGGCAATGGGCATGATTTCGCGCGCGAAGCGTTCGTACGGCGCGGGCTTGATCGCCTTGTGGTAGGTCATCCAGGCGGGCATCACGATGCCGAGGGAGGAACCGTGATTGATGCCATGGCGGGAGGTCAGCACGTGGCCGACCTGGTGCATCGGCGTCCAGGCGTCGCCCGGCGAAGCCCAGCCATTCAGTCCGCAGGTCGCCGCCCACATCAGTTCCGCGCGCGCGTCGGCGTCCGTCGGATTCGCGAGGACAATCGGCAGATTCCTGACAATCGTTCTGATCACGCCCAGCTGGAATTCGTGCAGCAGATCGCTCTTGGCCTGTCCGTTGACGAAGATCTCAAGCACGTGGCTGATCGCGTCGATCGCGCCGCAGGCCGTCTGGAACGGCGGCAGCGTATAGGTCAGTTCGGGATCGAGAATGGCCGTCTTCGCGAACAGGCAGTCCGCCCAGATGTAGCTCTTCTGCCGGCGCGTCGTCGACGAGACCACGCTGCACATGTTCATCTCGCTGCCCGTCGCGGGCAGGGTCGGAACGAGCAGCAGCGGCAACGCGGCCTCCGGCGGCCGGGCCGTCACGTTGGAGTGGCTCGCGTAAACCATGTTCCAGAGATCGCCGTGCGTGTAGAGGACGCCGGCGGCAATCGCCTTCGCGGCGTCCATCGCGCTCCCGCCACCCACGCCGACGACCAGATCGGCGCCAAATGCCTGCGCCGCCGCGACTCCCCGCGCCACCATCTCAATCGGCGGATTCGGGGTCACTTCGAGGAAGTCGCGGGTTTCGACTCCCGCCGCGTTCAGGAGACTTCCCGTTTTCGCCAGCGTGCCCGCCACGCTGCCATCGCCGTAGCTGACGACGAGAGCCTTGGCGCCGAGCTTCGCCGCCTCGGCGCCGGCCTGCGCGAGCGTCCCCGCGCCGAAAATCACCTTGACGGGATTCTGATAGGCAAATGAGTTCATGATTGTCCGGATTGTGCGATTGCTTGAATTGGTTGAATTGCTTGAATTGGTTGAATTGGATCAATGCGCGTCGTAGGTCTTCCCGCCCGTGCGGATGGACTTGTAGACGTTGCGCTCCTCGGCGAGCCGGCGCTGGTAGCGACACTCCCGCTCCCGGTCCTTCGCGCAGGGCACGAAGCCGTCCATGTCCGCCCGCGGATTCTCCTTGAGCCGCGCCGCACCCGCCTGAATGATCCCCAGCGCCTTTTCTCCCGCGGGGGTTCCCGCCACGCCCGCGAGGATGCGCGAGCGTTCGGGGCGCGTGAAGTTCAGCTGCTCGCGCTGCCGGGTCCGGTGGCCCGTCGCGATCTTAACGCCCGTAAGTTTCTCAAGCTCGGCGTGCTCGGCGCGGGTGATCGGCATGCGGCCGCCGTAGTTGTCCGGCCACGCGCACTCGTAGCAGGGCCAGTACGGCGCGTTGATGTCCATCCAGGTGACGATCCGGTCGCGCTCGTCGTCCGTCAGCCGGACCTTGCCGTGCCCGTCGAGCTTCTTCGTGAGTTTCGACGCGTGCGCCCCCCACGAATACGCGGGCCGGATCTCGGCGGGGCCGCCCCCGACGCAGGTCACGAAGCCGAGCGCCCACAGGTCGACGTAGCTCGTGCAGAAGTAGGCGCCGAGATCGCCGCTGAGGTTCAGCTTCTCGCCGGCCTTCTTGCCGTAGTCGTGGCAGCTCGCGCATTTGGCCGTGAACACCGGCTGCACCTCCTTCTGGAACGAATAGAGATGCGGCCGCGTGCCCTTCTCAAGTCCGCGCAGGTTGTACGCCCCGTCCAGTTTCGACGGCGCGCGCCGCATCGCCATCGGCTGCTTCTCCATCTTCGGCGCGTCGGCGACGCGGTCTTCGTGGCAGCCCACGCACCCGTAGAGTTCGCCCGGCTGGAGGTAGGCGCCCGAACGCATGGACTGGACCATCTTCCCGTCGGCGTCCAGCGCCTGGAAGTAGACGAACGTGTTGCCGGGAACCTCGAAGTAGGCGCTGCCGTCCGCTTCGACCGGGACCGTGCCGAGGATGCGCTTGTTCTCGAACGAATGCCAGTTCATCGCGCAGGCCTCTTCGCCGTGGCCGAACCAGCCGCGGCAGCCGATCCAGGTCCGCTTCTCGGGGCTTTCCACCACGCGGATCGCCTTCACGCTGCCGGGCTTCACGCCCTGCATGTGCGTGCCTGCATAGATGTTCTGCACATAGAAGCGGCCCGGCGCGTCGGGCGCGTCGAAGTTCCGCTGTTCGCTCTGCACGACGGGCTTCCGCGTCTTGCGCAGCACGACCGGTGAATGGCAGCCCGGACCATCCCGGTGGAACACGACCTCGTTCCCGTGCAGGTCGAGGTAGACGAGCGCCATCTCCCTGCCCCGGCCGATCGTGCGCGTGCAGATGAAGTGTTCGTCGTCGAGCGGAAACACGTCGGCGTACTTCACCTTCAGCGGACGCGTCGAGTCGAAGTCCTCCTTGTCCGTATGGATGCGCGCGCGGTACTCGGCCGGCCAGGTCCGCAGAACGGGCTCCCTGCCGTCGACGCCACGCGACCGGTCGATGATGCCGAGCGCGCCCCAGGGCAGATCGTGGCAGCTGCCGAGCGTGGCGATGGCCATCGAGGGGTTCGAGAGCGGCCGCGCATTGATCACGCCGCCCGGGCTCGTCGTGTTGTTGCCCCAGTAGATCGCGTGGCGCGTGCCGTCCGGATTGCACACCCAAAGTCCCTGCGCGTCGCCGAAGTTGCGGTCCACGTATTCCCAGCGGTCGTAGAGGATGCGCCCGTCGGGAAGCACCGTGGGATGGCCCTCGAACAGCGTCGACTTGCCGATCTGGCGGATGTTCGCGCCGTCGGCCTCCATCCGGAACAGGTTGCACATGATGTGGCGGTTGCACATGCAGTACTTCGGCTCGCGCGTCGAGCCGAAGAGGATGCCGCCGTCCGGCAGCCAGACGGGGTCGATGTCCGAAACGCCCTTCGCCCGCGTGAGCTGCTTCAGGTCCGAGCCGTCCGAATTGACGGTGTAGATGTGGTAGTCGTCCGCCTTGCCCGCGCGCATCGAGAAGACGATGCGCCGGCCGTCGTAGTCGACCTCGGGGTCGCGCACGGTCCGTTCCCCGACTTCCGGCACGATCACGCGCGCGCTTCCCGTCTTCACGTCCAGCGCCTTCAGCGCGCCCTGCGTGCGGTAGCCGTTCTGGTTGACCTCGCCGTACTGGAAGATCGTCGCCGTGTTGTGGTGATCGACCTGCCACATCTCGCGGGTCGCATAGACGATCTCGTGCGCGGCGACAAGGGGATTTTCCTGGACCAGCGCCTCCTTCAGGAACGCGTCGAGCGACGCCCGGCTCGCCGTCTCCGCCCGGAGCCGCGCCCCTGCCGCCCGGAGCCGCGCGGCCGGATACCGGCCGGGGAAGCGGACCGCGAGTTCGTCGATGGCCCGGGCCGCGCGGGCGAAATCCGCCGCCGTCGCGGGATCAAGCCCCAGGCTCCGCGTCACCACGCCGGCCGCCTCGTCCGCGACGGCGGCCGCCGCCCGGCCCTGGACCTGATGCACCGGCACGCCGCTTGACAACGCGCCCCATCCGCACGGCTTCGTCGCGATCCACGCGACTTTCGTGTCCGGGCCATTCCGCAGCGCATCCCCCACGAAACCGGAGACGTCCTGTCCGCCCTGCAGCAGCACAAGGTCGAATTTTTCCTCCGCGAGGCGCCGCTTCGCCCGGACCGCGTCGACCTGCGCAAGGGCCACCCGCCCCCGCAGCGCCGCCGCGAGCGGCGTCCCGAGATCGAATTCGCCGGTTTCCCGCACGATCAGAACGGAGGGCGCGTGCGCCGCCGCGGCGGGGAAATCCTTCGGTAGCCGTTTCTCGAAGTCGGCCTTCCGGGCCGCGAAATCGGCGGCGCCGACCGTGCCCTCGAAGGCAATGTCGTCCACCGTCACGTGGCACCAGCTGCCGACCGCCTCGTCCGTCACCCGGAAGAAGACGTCCTTCCCGACCGCGTCGGGAACGTCCCACACGACGACGCGCATCGTCTCGCGGTTCTCCCCCGTGGCGGAGGCGTAGACCCGTCCGGTCCGGCGGTCGACAAGGGCGAGCGACGCCGCGCGGCCGCCGCCGATCCTGAAGGAGATCTTCGGCCCCGCCAGTCTGACGAGCGGACTTTCGATGCGTCCCATCTGCCCGTCGTCCGGCGTGTCGCGCTTCGTTTCCAGCGTGGAGAGGAAGTATCTTCCGCCTTTCGTGTAGGGCCGCTTCGAATTGTGCTCCTTCGCGAGATCCGTCACCGGCTTCCCGAACGAGCCGTCCACGATCTGCCAGCCCTGGAGGTCGCCGGTCTCGAAATCAAACGTCGCCGCCAGCGCCGGCGGAGCCGCCAGAACCGTCGGTCCCGCGCCCAGTACCGCCAACAGAATCAGTTTCATTCCGTCTACCTTCGCTTGTGCCATGATTGTCGCCCCCTCCGGCCGACAACGGGCCGACAGGACAGTTGCGGGCATGATCCGCAGTCGCCATTCTACCATCCGGGCCACGCGCACTCAATGGAGAACTCCGTGAATTTCTTATAGCTTTTCCTGCCAACTTACATAATTTCGCCACACCTGCTATACTTGTTCCCGATGACACAGAAGAATGTCCTGATTCTCTCCCAGCCCGTCTCCCATGTCCGGCTTGGCGGCATCGCCAAGTTCGCCAAGACCCACGGCTGGCATCTCGTCATTGCGGACCGTCTCTCGCGTCTGCCCGTCGGCTGGACCGGGGACGGGGCGCTCGTCTCCGCGCGCGGTCCCCGCACGACTCTGGCGTTCATCCAGGGACTCATCGACGCGGGCATTCCCGTCGTCGACATGACGATCGACCATCCCGAGATCGCCATTCCCCGCGTCTCCGGCGACCACGAACGGTGCGGTCGGCTCGCCGCACGGCACTTCGCCGACCGCCATTTCACCGAGGCCGCCTGGTTCTCGACCATCTGGAGCCATTCGCACGCCCTGCGGCACAACGGTTTCGCCGCGGAATGGCGGCGTCTCACGGGCCGGACGCCCTACCGGTGGGTTCTCGCCGAAACGCTGGCCGCCCACGAGTTCGACAACTGGAAGACCTTCACGCGCGACCTCGCCGCGTCCATCCGGAACACGCCGCAGCCCCTTGCCGTTCTCGGCTACAACGACGCGGACGCCGCACGCGTCCTCACGGCGTGCATGGAGTCCGACATCGCCGTTCCCGGACAGGTCGCGATCATGGGCATCGGCGACGACACGATCGTCTGCGAAAACCAGGGCGTTCCCCTCTCGTCCGTCGGACACGACCTCGGACGCATCGGCTACGCGGCCGCCGCCCTGCTGGCGCGCTGCATGGCCGCGCGCAAGCCACATCCCGGCATCGTCTGGATTCCGCCGACCGGCATCATCGCGCGCGCGTCGACGGACACCATCGCCGCCACGGACCCACTCGTCCGGAAGGCGCTGGACTTCATCCGCGCCCATCAGGGCGAAGCGCCGGACTCGCCCCGGATTGCCCGTCACCTCGGAATCTCGCGCACGCGGCTGGACCGCCTCTTCGTCAAGACGCTCGGCCACCCCGTGCAGAGAATCGCGATGCGCATGCGACTGGACGAGGCGTCCTTCCGGCTGGGGCACACCGACACGCCCATCAAGCAGATCGCCAGCGATCTCGGCTTCTCCTCTGCCGCGCACCTGACCGCCGCCTTCAGACGGCTCCTCGGCGCCACGCCGTCGGTCTTCAGACGCAACAACCACCCCTAACCCTCCTCAAGTTCATTTCGAACACCTCCTCAAGCCCATGCGAACTTGGGGTGCGGCCGGCGGACATTCGCATTCTAAAGTTTATATAATCTTTTCCATTCGAGGTTCAGGTCGGCGTTCGGGAACGCGGCGCCGACCCGGAGTTCCCCGTGTGGGGAGAGGGAGGGAATCCGTCTTCGGTCGACAACGAACGGGAGAAGCTCAGTCGACAACGAACGGGAGGGAGATTCCAAGCCCCGCCGCCCACGTCCAGCGGGCATGATGCTCACGCGCACGGCGGCGCGCGCCCACGCCGACGACCTGACGACGCTGAACGCGCGCGCAAATCGGCTGTGCGCCGGGAAAGCCGTCTCGCCGCCGCCCGGATTGCCGCCCAGACGAAGCGAAGGGCGGCGTTTCTTTTTGACCGCCGCGCGAATGGTGCGAAGAGGAACTGTCGAGAACGCGCGGAAGGAATGAAGCGGAAACCACGATGAACAGGATTGGCGAGGCAAAAACCAATGCCAACTCCGGCAATGTCAGGGTCTTGCCGGTGCGCCATTCGTCATTCTGCTTTCTTCCTGGTGCAGAATCGTACCACGCCGTTGATTGAGGGGCAATATGGCAAACCGAGAGCGAAGAGCCGCATTGCGGCCGTCGCGAACCTTGCATTCCCTGCGCAGGACACGATCAAATCAAAATCCAGCCGGTCGACCGGATGTCAAACCCAAACAAAGAAAAACGCCGCAGTCTACCTGCGGCGTTTTTTTCTGCTAGGCATGGAGCCTGGAGGAATCAGAATTCCTGCATCCGGCGGCGCGAACGGGCGCGGATGCGCGCACGGGCGGATTTCTTGCGCGCCTTGACGCACGGCTTCTCGAAGTAGCGCTGATCGCGCAGCGTCTTGATGATGCCCTCCTTGTCGAGAATCTTCTTCAGACGCTTCAAGCCGCGTTCAACGGACTCGTTCTTCTTCAACTTGAGCTGGATCGACATGCCTAATTCACCTTCCTTTCGCCTTTCCAGTCCTTGGGGCCCTGGCAAGTGGCGGAGAGTATATCAAAATCCGGCGGCAGAAACAACTCCAAAATCCGAAAACGGAGACATCTGGGTGCACCGAGAAATTTATGCAGACACCCCCTATTTTCCAGTTGCTTTTCCAATCCGCATATACCATGACATATCTATGCAAAACAAACCATCGAAGAAGACACGTTCTCGCGCAGAAATCCTCG
>JBJEWF010000090.1:0-39427 GCA_051884915.1 Kiritimatiellia bacterium | reverse complement strand
ATTACGTCCAATTGCTGTCAGGCGGTGACCACATCGCCAAGTGGCAAACTCGGGGGACGGACTATCCGGAAGCCCTCTACCAGGCGGTTGCCGAACTCCGGAACGGGAACTGATCGCCGCCGCGCCCGCAAGGCCCGCGGACTGTGCTATACTATCCCAAACCGAAAAGGACAGACAATGGATTTTCCACGCAAGGCTCTGGTGACCGGCGGCGCCGGATTTCTGGGTTCGCATCTGTGCCGTCGCCTGCTGGCCGACGGCTACGAGGTGACGGCTCTCGACAATCTGTTCACGGGGTCGCGGGCGAACGTGGGCGATCTGTCCGGCCATCCGAATTTCAGTTTCGTGCTCCATGACGTCACGCAGCCGTTCTGGGGGCAGTACGACGAAATCTACAATCTCGCCTGCCCGGCCTCGCCGGTCCACTACCAGAAGAATCCGGTCGAGACGACGCGCAGTTCCGTGCTGGGCGTCCTGAACGTGCTGGACCTGGCGCTGAAGACGGGCGCGCGCGTGCTCCACGCGTCGACCAGCGAAATCTACGGCGATCCGCTGGTCCATCCGCAGGTGGAATCCTACTGGGGCAACGTGAACACGGTCGGCATCCGCAGCTGCTACGACGAAGGCAAGCGCTGCGCGGAGACGCTGTGCGCCGATTACCGCCGGGCCTACGGCGTGGACGCGCGGATGGTCCGCATCTTCAACACGTACGGCCCGAACATGCATCCGCAGGACGGCCGCGTGATCTCGAACTTCATCATGCAGGCCCTGCAGAACCGGGACCTCACGCTGTTCGGGGACGGCCTCCAGACGCGCTCGTTCCAGTATTGCGACGATCTGATCGAGGCGTTTCGCCGATACATGGCGCTGGATCGCGCCGCGCTGGACGCCTTCGTCGACAGGCATCGTCTCGGCGCACCCGTCATCAACACGGGCAATCCCGGCGAGTACACGATCCGGCAGCTGGCCGAGGAGACGCTTCGCCAGCTGCCGGACTCCACGTCGCGGCTCGTCTACCGGCCCATTCCCCAGGACGACCCGAAGCGCCGCAAGCCGGACATCTCGCTGGCCCGGGAACTGCTCGGCTGGGAACCCCGGATTCCGCTGCGGGACGGTCTCGCGAAGACGATCGGCTATTTCCGCGCGTGGCTCGGACAACGGGATGCGCGGCGATGAAAGCGCTGATTCCCGCCGCCGGCTACGGCACCCGGTTCCTGCCGGCTTCCAAGACGGTTCCCAAGGAAATGCTGCCGATTGGCGCCAAGCCCGCCATCCAGCTGATCGTGGAGGAGGCGCTCGACGCGGGCGTCGAGGAGGTCGTGATCGTCACGTCGCCCGACAAGCCGTCGCTGAAGCGGCATTTCGACGTGGACGCCGTCTGGCGCGCGCGATGCGCGAAGAAGCCGGCAATCGACGCGGAGCTCGCGCGGCTTGAAGCGATCGGCCGGCGCATCCGCTGGGTCGGCCAGACGGAGCAGAAGGGGCTCGGGCACGCGGTTCTCCAGGCCGCGCCCCTGCTGGCTTCGGAAACGGAGCCGGTGCTGATTCTCCTGGGCGACGCGCTCGTCTCCGGCGAAGCGCCCTCGCGCGCCATGACGGAGATCTCGCGCCTGCAGGCGGCAGCGTCCGTCGTGGGGCTGGAGGAGGTGCCGGTGGAGAAGGTTTCGCGCTACGGCATCGTGGCGGGCGAGCCGCTGCCGCTGCCCGAGTTCCTCCGTTCGCCGGCCGCCCGGCTGTTCAGGCTCTCCGACCTGGTCGAGAAGCCGGCGCCCGAGGCGGCGCCCTCGCGCCTGGCCATCGCCGGCCGCTATCTGCTCGACGCGGCGATTTTCGATCTCCTCGCCACGCAGCCGCCCGGCGCGGGCGGGGAGATCCAGCTGACGGACGCGATTCGCCGTCTGCTGGCCGACCGGCCGGTCTTCGGCTACCGCTATCCCGGCCGCCGTCACGACATCGGCAACCCGCAGGGCTACTTCGAAACGCTTCAGGCCTTTCAGTCCGCCCGCCACTTGGGATGAACGGACAAGGCGAATGACCGTCGCATCTGGGCATTCGCCTTGCCCCTCCGCTGCCCATTGCTCACTGCCCACTGCCCACTATTTTACCCTTGAAAAGTTAAATGCGTCGGGTCCTGACTTTTCTCTCATTGTGGGTTGACAGGACAAAAAAAAAACAGTTATAATCTCCGATGCTTGGACGGGTACATGGTGCGCCATCGCGGCGTCGCCATCGTTGTAGGCTATTCGTGTCAGAAAGGAGACCTGTATGTTCATTTCATCCGGCGCCGGGCGGATGTCCGGGATGTTGCTCAAGTATGCGGGATTGGCGAGCGCGCTGGCGGCTGGCGTGGCGCTGGCCGACGTGGACGTCCCCGAGGTCATCACGGACGTTTCGGGATATGTCCAACTGACGGCCGCGGGCCACAACCTTGCGGGCGCGTTCGCCGGCTCCGGCACGTACTGGAGCGACGGCGCCGCTCCGAGCGGCGACAAGGACTACATCGTCCAGAAGAACCGCATTCTGCGCATCACCTCCGGCGGGACCTTCGCGGGGCGTTCGCTGACGCTCGACAACGGCCGCATCAAAACGGCCGCGGCCGGCTCGTCGTCGGCCTACACGCTGACGTTCGACGATTTGCGGATCTATGGCGGCCGTTTGGAGCAGTCGGTGGGAAGCAGCACCCGAACGCTCGCGGGCACTGTGCACGTGCGCGGCACGGCGGACAATCCCTCCCGCTTCAGCGGCAGTTCGGGCCGTACCTTCAGGATCGACTCGACGCTGGAGGGAGATGAGACCGGCGTGGCCAAGGTCATGATGACCGAAGAGGATGGGGGCGGCATGAACTCGTCCTTCTTCCAGTGCTGGTTCACTGCGGACAGCGCCGCCAGCTACAAGGGCTGCTTCCGCGTGGAGGGCGCGACGACGAACTGGGGCCACCGCATCGCGCTGTGCGCCACGAACCTTGTCAATCTCGGCGCGGGCGATCCGAGCGCCGCGACCTCGGTCGTCACGCTGAAAGACCGTGCGGCGTTTCTGGGCGCGTACGGCATGGCGTTCGACAATCCTGCCTATTCCATCGCCATCGAAAACGGGGGAACGATCGGCGGCTACCACGCATCGGGGGCGTCGGGCATCGGCGTGACGTTTGACGGCGGCGTGACGATCCGCGGCACGAAGGCGGCCGAGACGTTGACCATCCTCGGCGATCAGGGCGCGGTGGCGCTGAACGACGTCAAGCTGGAGAACCTGTCCGCCCTCACGCTCGAAAGCGGCACGCTCTGGCTGGGGCAGGACTTCACGTGTTCCGACACCACAATCGCGGTTGCCGAAGGCGCGTCCCTGGGCGGCACGGGGACGGGCGGACAGGTGGTGCTGGATCCCGAATCCATCTGCATGCCGGGCGATGCGCCGGGGGCGCGCGGCACGCTCACTTTCGCCTCCGCCTCCGTGACGGGCCTCGCCACTTTGCAAGTGGATCTCGCGCGGGAGGACGGGACGCTGCTCGCCGACCATCTGATCGTGAACGGCAAGCTGCTGAAGGGGAGCGAGGTCAGCGGTCTCGTCGTTTCGTTCCAGTCATTCCCGGACGGCGTCGACTGGGAGGGTCGCGTGCGGCTCATTTCCGCCACCAATCTCGGCGAAGAGGACGGCTTTGGCGTTTCGGACATCAAAGTGACGGGCTTTCCCAGCGTCTGGACATCCACCCGCAACAGCGGGCAGTTGGTCATCGAGGCGGACGAGGACGGCGTGACGAAGCATCTCGTGTGGGAGGCCACAATCGAGGAGACGCCCACCGTGCGCATCATGCCGCTCGGCGACTCGATCACCTACGGTTCCCGGAGTTCGGGTTCGGGCTATCGCCAGCCGCTCTACGATCTGCTCGTCAACGCGGGCTACAAGCCCGATTTCGTCGGCACGCTCCAGACGGCGGAGGGAGAGGCGGCGACGGACCCCGACCACGAAGGGCACCGCGGCTGGGTGATCGCCCGCGACGGCAATCCGGACCGCGACGGCGGCGATGACCAGGACAACGACTACGACGGTCTCTACGAGCACGTCGAAGAGTGGCTCGAAAAGGTGGAGACCCCGCACGTCATCCTGCTGCATATCGGCACGAACGATCTGTTCGGCGACGACTTCGCGCACGCGAAGGACCGTCTGGGACTGCTCATCGACCGTCTCCTGGAGCTTTGTCCCAAAACCTGGATTGTGGTGACGACGCTGCTGAACCGCAACGACAGCGAATCCTACAACGCCGCCATCGCCACGCAGTTCAACCCCTTCGTCGCGGAAATCGTGCGCAGCCGCCGCGTTTTGGGATGCAACGTGGCGTATCTCGACATGAACGCCGCCGTGTCGCAGGAGAATCTGTCGGACGACGGCATCCATCCGAACGATTCCGGCTACGACCAGATGGCGGCGGCCTGGTTCGGCGCGATTCAAGCAATCATGCCGAGCGCGGTGGCTCTGCCCGTCCTCGGGCAGGACTGCATGGTCAAGCTGACGGGCGTCAACCAATCTCAGACAACCTCCTGGGACACGGCGCTGCAGTGGAACAGCGGCGCAAGTCCGCAGGCGGGCTACTACTACTTCGTGCCGACCAATACGCTTCTCCGCACGCCGGAGAAAACGGTTCCGGAACCATTTGCCGGCGAATCGCTCATCATCAACGGCGGCAACGTGAATCTCAAGCATCCGTACAACTCGACGGCCACGGCGAACTGGGTCCTCTATGGCGGCAGCCGCCTTGCGCACGGCAACGGCGGCGGGATCAAGGACGGCGAAGGGAACGTGATTCAGCGTCCCTTTGTGATGGGGTTGGGCGGCACGCTGGACGTGCGCGGCACCGCCGAGGCGCCGGCGCGCCTGACCGGTTCCGCCGCGGGCGGCGAATCCAACAATATTACCGGCGACCGGACGCTTAAGGTCACCGCGTCGCTGATCGGCGCCGAAGACGCCGTGCTCGCCATGGCGCGTACGGAAGGCGAATCCGACGCGTCCGGCTGCGCGTTCGTCTGCTATTTCTCCGGCGACAACACCGCCTATCGCGGGCGGTTCACGGCTTCCGCCGCCGGCGCCACGCCGGGCCGGGCGTGGGAGTTCGGCTTCGATTCGACGGCATCGCTGGGCGCACCGGTGGCGGACGGGGCCAAGGTCACGCTGGACGACGGCATGAAACTCGTCGTCAACGGCGTGGCGTTCACCAACGGCTACGACCTTGCGCTCGCGGGGAATGCCACGATCTCCACGACCGGATCGCGTCCTCTGAGCGGGCGATACGCCGATACGCAGTACGCCAACGAGGGCTTCTATTTCGGCGAGGGGGTGCAGGTGCGCGGTTCGGGCGAGAGCGTGCTCGTCGTGGACGGGAGCGCGGTGCCTGCATTGGGCAACGTCAGTTTCAGCGGCGTCGCGCAGATCGAGACGACCGGCATCGGCTTGCGGGTCTACCCGGACTACAACCAGCCGGAATTGCCGTTCGTGGTGCGGGGGTTCCTCGCCTCCGGTTCGGAGAATGTCGGCCCCGTCACCCTGGAAGAGAACGGCGCGATCCAGCCGGGCGTCGGAACCAGCGGCGGCAACTGCATCGGACGGATGGGCGTCGCCTCGCTCGCGTTTGAGGCGGGGAGCAGTCTGCGCTTCAGCGTCGCCCGTTTCGGGGACGACATCTCCAACGACTTCGTTCGCGTGACCGACGCGATCGACAAACGCACGCCGTCGCCAATCGAAATCTGCTTCGACTGCTATCCGTACGACCTTCCCGCCGGCACGCGCATTCCGTTGCTGTCGGCGGCGAACCTGGGCACGGATCTGCAGCCGACGGACTTCCGCGTCTCGTGCCTGGACGAGTCCCTGAACGCATGGATCGAGGGTTCGTTCACGATCGAGACCATCGACGGCGCGCCCACGCTCGTGTTCGCGCAGTCGAGCCTTCCGATTGTCAAGCTCGCGGGCTCGGATGCGTCCGGAAACGATTCCTGGGCCACGGGATTGCACTGGTCCAACGCGCAGGCCCCGAGCGCGGCGTTCGACTATTTCCTGCCGGCGGGCACGCTGCTGCGCCGTTCCACCTCCGGCGACGCCGCACGGTTTGCCGGACATTCCCTCGTGATCTGCCGCGGCGGCGACTTCGCGATCAACGGCCAGACGGCGCAGATCGACGACCTCCGCCTCCTCTCGGGCGGCATCCTCACGACACGAAACGACGGGACCGCAAACCGCCTGACGGGCCTGGCGACGGTCTTCGCCGCGCGGGGGACGCCGTTCGAATTCGAAATCGAGTCGGGAGGAGGCAGCCGCACGCTCAACCTGGAGGCGACCTTCCGGGGATCCGGCGATTTGCGCTTCCGCTACTACCACAGCTCCTATGCCGCATCGGGATCCGACCCGAAGACGTACTACCTCGTGAAGGGGGACAACTCGGCGTTCACCGGCGGCATCGAGCTGCACCAGCGCGCCGTCTGCGTGGAATTCCAGAACGAGTGCGCCATGGGCGGACCGGCGCCGGCGTTCCGCGCGGACCGGCTGCTCTTCACCTCGAACGCCACGCTGCGCTGCAGAGAGTCCTACGTGATGGCCGACTCCACCCGCGGCATCACCGTGGGGCTGGGCGGCACGGCGGCCTTTGCGGGCGGCACGATCGAGGTGCTGGCGGGCCAGACGCTGACCGTTTCGAACCTCATCGCGGGCGTGAGCGAGTCGATCCTCCGCAAGACCGGTTCCGGCACGCTTGTGCTCGCCTGCGCCACCAACACGTTCAGCGGGAGGCTGCGCCACCAGGCGGGCGTGCTTGCCATCGGGGCCGCCGGCGCCGTGGCGAATGCCAGTCTGCAGAGCCTTGCCACGTCGGTCTGGCGCGTGGACGCGCCGGAGGGCATGACGGTCGCGTCGCTCGACGCCGTGGTGGCGCATGAGAGCGACGGCAACCAGACGCTGCTGGTGCGTCCCGCGGCGTTCGCGTCTCCGCATACGGACGGGACCTTCACGGTGAATCTGGTGCGCTTCAAAGGCGCGACGGCGGCGGACGCCGAGACGGCGCTTGCGCGCGTGTCTCTCGACGATTCCGAACTTGAACGCGGCTGGATGTGCGAACTGGCCGCCGAGGAGGTCGAAGACGGCCTGCTCGTCACGGCGACGATGCGGCGCCGCGCGATGACGATCATCATCCGCTGATGCGGCGGCGAGCCGCCACGCCCTCGTTCCGGACTTGCGAAAACAGGTTCCGGGACGGGGGATTTCTGCTATACTGGTGGGAACTTCAACTTACGAGGATACGGGAATCATGATGACGGAAGAAGAAATTCTCCAGGTTTTCGCGGATACTGGCGCGCTGCTGACCGGGCATTTCGAGCTGCGCTCCAAACTGCATTCCGACCGCTACTTCCAGTGCGCCAACGTCCTGCGCTTTCCGCGCATCGCCGCGCGACTCTGCGACGCCGTGGTGGCGAAGATGAACGCGGCGTGCGACGTCGGCAGAATCGACGGCGTGATTTCCCCCGCCGTCGGCGGCATTCTGGTCGGGCACGAGGTCGCCCGGGCGCTGGACACGAAGTGCGTGTTCGCCGAGAAGGTGCCGGGCGAGGGCGTTGACGCGACCGGCAAGCCGATCACGAAACTGGCGATGCGCCGGTTCGCGCTGAAGCCCGGCGAACGCTACGTGGTGGCGGAAGACGTCGTCACCAAGGGCGGCCGCGTGCAGGAGACGATCGATCTCGTGAAGGCGGCGGGGGCCGAGGTCGCGGCCGTCGTGCTGCTGGTCGACCGCTCCAAAGGGGCGGTTTCGTTCGGGGGCATTCCGATGTTCTCGCTCGTCCAGATCCAGCCGACGACCTGGGAGCCGGCGGTTTGTCCGCTGTGCGCGGCCGGCTCGCGCCCGGTCCATCCGGGTTCGTGAAGCCGTCTCATCGGGCCGCGTCGACGATTCCGAACCTGGTCAGGGGTTCTTTCGGGAGCCCCATGATGTTTTCGCGGGTCCCCGTGTAGCGTTCGATCAGCCAGTCGCCATGTTCGTCGATGTCGTAGGCGCCCGCGCGGTCGACGGGGTTGACGCACGCGACGTACCGGGCGATTGCCGCTTCGTCGAGCGTCCTGAAGGAGACGTCGGACCGTTCGCAGGCCACGGCCATCCCGCCGCGGGCGTCCATGTAGGCCAGGCCGGTGAAGACCGTATGCGTTTTCCCGCCGAGTTCGCGCAGGAAAGCCGCCGCCTCGGCGAGGTCGCGCGGCTTCCCGTAGATGCGGCCGGCCCGCCAGACGATCGTGTCGGCCGCCAGGATGGGAATGCCGTCGTCGACGAGCCGCCGGGCCGCAAACAGCTTGGCGGTCGCGTTGTCGACGACGGTCCGCTCCGGGTCGTCCGGGATGGACCGTTCGGGCGCGTCGGTTTTCAGGACGTTGAAGGGGATTCCCAGGTCCGCGAGAATCTTGCGCCGGCGCGGGGAGCCGGACGCGAGGACGAGCACGACGGGCCGGCGTCCGGCCGTCGATGCGGAAAACCGCCCGTGTCCCCGCTGCTGCATTTCGTGCGCGTCCATGGCGCGGATTATACGATTTCCGCGAGTTTCCTGTCAAGCCGCCGGCCGTTTGCGCATGAGAATCCCGCCGGGATATGCTATAATTTCCGCCTGTTCCCCGTGAAAGGACTGGCCATGAAACGCTATTTGACGATAGGAACGATGGTGCCGCTTATGATGATTGCGTCGGAATTGCAGGTGGGCGACGTGCTGCACGGCTTTGCCGTGAAGAGCATTGTGGAGCTGCCGGACGTCCAGGGGCGTCTGGTGCGGATGTCGTACGAGAAGAACGGCGCGGACCTGGCGTGGCTGGACCGCGACGACGACAACAAGACGTTCGCCATCGGCTTCCGCACGTTCCCGTCCGACGACACGGGCGTGGCGCACATCATCGAGCATTCGGTCCTGTGCGGGTCGGAGAAATATCCGGTCAAGGAGCCGTTCGTCGATCTGCTGAAGAGTTCCTTCCAGACGTTCCTGAACGCCTGGACGAGCGCCGATTCGACCATGTATCCCGTCTGTTCGCGCGACGACAAGGACTTCCGCAACCTGATCGACGTCTACATGGACGCCGTGTTCCATCCGCTGAGCGCCCGGAATCCGATGGCGTTCCGGCAGGAAGGCTGGCACTATGAACTCGACACGGCCGACGGCGAGCTGACGCGCAACGGCGTGGTGTACAGCGAGATGAAGGGGGCGTTTGCCAACCCCGAACGCCTGATGCACCACGAGATGAACCGGCTGCTCTATCCCGACACCTGCTACCGGTTCGTTTCCGGCGGCGATCCCGCGGCCATTCCGACGCTGACGTTCGAGGCCTACCAGGCCTTCTACCGGAAGTTCTACCATCCGTCGAACGCCCGCATCTTCCTGGACGGCCGCGTCCGGCTGGCGGCGGTCCTCGAACAGCTCGACGGGTTCCTGAAAGACTACGGCCGGGCGACGCTCGAAACCGACTTCGCCTACCAGAAGCCCGTTTCGGCGGCGAAGACGATTCCCTACGAACTGGGGCCGGGCGAAGACCCCGAAGGCAAGGTTCTCGTCTGCGACGCCTGGGTTTTCGGCCGCTACGACGAACGCGAGAAGCTGATGGCGATGGACATCCTGTCCGATGCGCTGGCCGACTCGAACGAAGCGCCGCTCAAAAAGGCGCTGGTCGGGAAGGGGCTGTGCGAAGACGTCGGTTTCGGCGTCTCGTCGTCGGCGCAGCTCACGGCCACCGTCTTCGCGAAGAACGTGAAGCGGGAAAACGTCGACGAGGTCCGCCGGACCGTCCGCGAGACGCTGGCGCGGCTGGCGGGCGGACTCGACCGGACGCGCCTGGCCGCCCTCATCGACAATGCCGAATTCCGCGACCGCGAGAAGGGCAGCCCGAGCATGCCGTGCGGGCTGCAGCTCTTCTGCGAAGCATACGACGTGTGGCTCTACGGCGGCGACCCCGCCGAGGCGTTCCGCAACGGGGCCCGCTTCGCCTCGCTCCGGCGGAAACTGGCCGCCGGCTGGTTCGAGGAGCTGTTGCGCACGTGCATCGTGGAGAATCCGCATCACGGCGCGCTGACGATGGTCCCGTCCACCACGCTGGCCGCCGCGAACCAGGCCGCCGAACGGGCCGAACTGGCGGCCGTCAAGAAGGGATGGTCGGCCGAGCAGATCAACCGGACGATTGCCGAAGCCCGGGCGCTGAAGGCCCATCAGGAAGCGCCCGACCGTCCGGAGGACAGGGCCAAGCTTCCGACGCTTGCGATTGGGGACGTGCCCCTGCGCGGTCCCGAACTGAAGGTCGAGACGGTGGTCGAGGACGGCGTCACGGTCTACCGGCCGCACACGACCGCGAACGGCGTGGTGCATCTCCAGCTCTACTTCGCGATGGACGATCTGACGGACGCCGAACTTGCGGACGCGGCGCTGCTGGCCACGGTGCTGGGCGACCTGGCGACGGAGAACCTGGGCGTCCAGGCCCTCCACAACGCGCTTGACGCGACGTTGGGGCGGTTCAGCACCGACACGGCGGTGTTCGCGAATCCCGGCGAGCGGGATCGCGCGCGCCCCCGGTTCCGGGTGGGCGTGTCCGCGCTGGACGCGAAGAAGGACGAAATCGTCCGCCTCGTCCCCGAAGTCCTGCTGCGCACGTCGTTTGCCGATGCGAAAGCCGTGGGCGACATGCTGCGCCAGAAACGCCTGGGCCTGGAGCGCGCCATGGCCGGCCTCGGCGGCCGGATCTACGCCCGTCTGCGCGCCGAGGCCCAGTTGTCGGTGGCGAGCGCGATTTCGGACCGCCAGGCGGGAATCGGCCAGCTCCGCCATCTCCAGGCCGCCGACCGCGACGGCGCGATGGGCGGAGCCGCCCTGTGCGACCGCCTGGCGGCGCTGGCGCGGCGGATTTTCACGAAAGACCGGCTGACGATCTGCCTGTCGGACAACGTGCCCGCGGCCTGGACGCGTCCGCTGTCGGCGGCGTTCCCGCGGGGCGCCTGCGGGCCGGCCGTCGCGCGCCGGCCGCTGCCCCGCCAGGCCGTCGGCTTCGTGACGTCGGGGCGCGTCGCGTCGGCGGCACAGGCCGCGACCGCGGCGGATTGCGTCTATTCGGGGCCGGCGGTCGTGGCGGCCCGGATTCTGACGCTCGACTATCTGTGGAACGAAATCCGCGTGAAGGGCGGCGCCTACGGCGGCAATTTCGGGCTTCGCGTTTCCGGCGTCGCCACCTGGCTGAGCTGGAACGACCCGCAGCCGGATCGGTCGTTCGGCGTCTACGGCGCGTGCGCGGAGGCGTTGCGCGCGTTCGTCCGGAGCGATGCGTCGCTGGATTGCCATGTCATCAGCGGCGTGGCGGCCCTGGAGCCGTACCGCACGGCCTGGGACCAGACGCTTGAGGCCGGAACGCTGCTGCTGGGCGGCCGGACGCCGGAGGACCTGCAGCGGCTGCGCGCCGACATGCTGCACACGACGAAGGCCGACCTGGCCGCCTTCGCCGACCGGCTGGACGGCCTGTCGAAGGACGTCGTCACCTGCGTGGTGGGCGGCGCCGCGACGGTGGACGCCTGCTCCAACCGGCTGGACCGCGTGGAATCCGTCGTCCGCCCGGCGAACGAGTAGCGTCGCGCGGGAATTATTTCCCGCCGCCGTTCTGGCGCGCGTTCCGCCGCTATGGTATAATGCGGCCTATGAAAATTCCAGCAGTTGTCACAGGCGCGACGGGGATGCTCGGCCGCGCGACGATGGCGCGGTTCGCCACGATCGGGGACTTCGCGACGACGGGGCTTTGCCATTCGCGTCGGGGCGAAGGGCTGGTCCCGCTCGATTTGACGGACTTTGCGGCAGTCGAGGCGTTTCTGGACAAGGTCCGTCCGGAAGTCGTCATCCACACGGCGGCCATTCGCCGGCCTGACGAATTCGCGGCCGATGCCGCCGCCGCGCGGCGCCTGAACGTCGACACGACGGCGCTGCTCGCGCGCTGGGTGGCGGCGCATCCGGGGGCGTTTCTCGTCTACATCTCCTCGGACTACGTGTTCGACGGCACGCAGCCCCCCTATTTCACCGATTCGCCGACGCACGCCATCAACGGCTACGGCGCCTCCAAGCTCGCGGGCGAGGACGTCGTCCGTTCGGCGGCGGCTGACCAGTCCGCCATTCTGCGCGTGCCGATTCTCTACGGGGACGTGGAGTCGCTGGACGAGTCTTCGGTGACGACGGTCCTCGCCCAGGTGATGAAGCTGGCCCGGCCCGGCAACGAGACCTACTCGAAGTCGCGTCCGCTGATTCTGGACGACTGGGCGACGCGCTATCCCACGCACGTCGCCGACGTGGCGGACATCCTGGCGCAGATTGCCGTCCGCCGGCTGGCGGGCACGTTCCACTGGAGCGGCGACGAGGCGATGACGAAGCTCGACATGGGCCGCGTGGTCGCCGGGCAGATGGGCATCGACGCCTCGCTGCTGAAGGGCAGCGGCGCGCCGGCCAACGGCAGCGAACCGCGGCCGAAAGACTGCCACCTCGACCGTTCGCTGCTGGAACTGCGGGGCGTCACGACGCCGGGAACCCCGTTTGCGGTCGCCGTCCGGCGTCTTCTGGCGCGGTTCGCCGGCGCGCCGGCCGCGCGCTGAAGGCCGAACCGCCGACCCCGTCCGGGTCCGGCCGGCGCGCAGTTGGCGGGGCGCGCCGAAAGCAGTTGCCGGCGGGGACGGTTCGTGGTAGAATGGCCGGGTCGTGAAGTTCTGGACTTGAAACGGGAGGATGCTGACAATGGCGGATATGCAACGGCGCGAGTGGCTGGAAATGATGGCGGCGGCGGCGGGCGCCTTCGCCGCGGGGTGTACCGCCTGCGGGCGCGGCGGGACGGGTCTCCGGCTCGCGTGCCAGATGTGGAGCGTGAACGACCTGTGGCGGAAGAATCCCGCCGACGCGCTCGCGAAGATGAAGGGCATGGGCTATGAAGGCATCCAGTCCATGGCCTTCTGGAAGTGGCCGCGCAAGGAACTCCACGCCCTGCTGGACGACCACGGTCTCGTGCTCGTCGACATGCCGATCTACCTTTCGCACGTGGCCCCCGACCAGCTGAATTCGACGCTGGAGTTCTGCGACGAGTTCGGCGTCGACTTCCTGTTCGTGCCCCACCATGCCGCGAAAACGAAGGACGAGTGGGCCCGACTCGGCGACGGCATGGCGGAGGCGGCGCGGCGGCTGGCGCGGTACAACGTCAAAATGGGATTCCACAACCACCAGGTCGAGTTCACGTCCAAGTTCGATGGCGTTTCGCCGATGGACATGTTCTTCGCCCATCCCGAACTCCACTTCGAACTGGACGTCGGCCACGCCACGCTCGCGGGCGAGAATCCCGCGGAACTGCTGAAGCGCATCTGGGGCCGCGTGCCCTCGATTCACGCCAAGCCGGGCGGCGGACGCGCCTGCGGCGGCGAGGGGGACCGCAACGACTGGCAGACGATCATCTCGTCCTGCCGGGCGATGGGAACCCGCTGGGCCGTGGTCGAATGCGAGGTCCGCCGCGACACGTTCGCGGACGTCGACGCCAGCGCCCGGTTCCTGCGGGGCATTCTGGGATAGGCCGGAGACGGGAGGCGGAAGGTGAACCGATTTTCCAGACCGGCGCGTCCGGCGTGTCCCGTGGCCCCTTTCGAGCGGAAGGGCCCCGAATACGTCCGGCAGGTCGACGGGTGGCTGGACGATCCGCACGCCTTTTTCAAGTCGTATGGCGCCGCCGCGCGGTCGTTCCAGCGGGAGCATCGCTCGGAACGCCTGCGGACGATGACCTTTGTCGCGCCGGCGGCGGACCTGCTGCCGATGCGTCCCGTCCGGCTGTGGCTGGGCGGGGAGGTGCGCTCCGTGCAGGGCTGGGACGGCGTCTTCTCGGCCGTCGTGGGCGAACTGGTGCCGGCCTGCCCGGCCACGTTCGACGCGCTCCAGCGAAGCGGACTGCTGGCGTGGATCGGCTGCGGGGCGGGCGGCGTGCCGATTTCGACCCTGCTGTCGGCCGGGGCGCTGAAGCCCGATTTCGCCTCCTGGGAGGACGTGATCCGCCGCGTCCAGTGGCTGCTGCTCATGTGCGGCATCAAGCTGAACGACGCCATCGTCCAGGTCGACCCCTACACGGACGAGCAGTGGACCCTGCGCGAGGCGGACATCCACCGCAAGCGCAGCGAAGAGCGGGCGTTCATGGCCGGTCGCCGGGCCGCCCAGAAGGCCTGGGCCGAGGCGCACCCGGAAGAGGCCGCCGCGTTCGCCGCGCGCCAGCAGGCGGAACGCGAGGCCGCGGCGCGGGAGCGTCCGCGCCGCAGCCGCGGGGAACGCCGCGCCGCCGCCGATCCAACCTGGTAGACGCCTATGGACTATCGGCTGCTTGACCAGAAGACCGCCGCCGCCCATCTGCACATGCCGGAGACGGAATTGCGCCACGCGGCCCAGCGCGGCGAGGTGGCGAGCGTGTCGCGCGGCGAGGCGTTCTATTTCGAGATGCGCGCCCTGGACGAATGGGCGCAGCGGCGCCTGATGGCGATTTCCGCCAGGACCCTGATGGGCGAGCACCGCCAGGCCATGGACGAGCGCCGGCGCCGGGACGGGCACGACTTCCACATCTCCGAACTGATGCCGGCCGCGAACGTGCAGCCGTTCATGACCTCCAAGACCCGGGCCGGCGTGTTGCGCGACATGACCGATTTCGCGGATTCGACGGGGCTGCTCTACGACCCCGAAACGCTGTTCGTCGAGCTGCAGGCCCGCGAGGAAGTCGCCTCGACCGCCCAGGAAGGTGGCGTGGCGTTGCTCCATCCGCGCTACCACGACCCGTATCTCTTCCAGGAGACGTTTCTGGCGCTGGGGCGGACGGTGCGTCCCGTCTTCTTCGGCGCTCCCGGGGGAGAGGGGACGGATCTGTTCTTTCTGATCTGCTGCACGGACCACGTGCTTCATCTGCACATCCTGGCGCGGCTTTGTCTGCTGGCGCGCGAAACGACGCTCCTGAACGATCTGCGCGCGGCGGTCGACGGCGAGGAACTGCACAATGTCCTGACCTGCGTCGAGGACGACTTCCTCGACCGGATGGCGGCGAAAGCGGGGCGGCGGGCGCGGCCAGAAGCGGGAGATTCAACATGATCGATGTCGGGAAATTGACGAAACGGGATCTGGCGGGGCTGCTGGATTCGACCTGGCTGAAGCCGTCCGGCGGGCCGGACGCCATTGACGGGCTGTGCCGGGAGGCGGCGGCATACGGCTTCGCCAGCGTGGCCGTCAACGGCGCGGAGGTCGCGCGTTGCGCGGCTCTGCTGAAGGGGACGGGCGTCAAGGTGACGGCCGTTGCGGGATTTCCGCTGGGCCAGATGTCGACGGACGCCAAGATCTACGAGGTCCGCGACGCGCTGGCCAAGGGCGCGGGCGAAGTGGATATCGTCCAGAACGTCCGCCGTCTGCAGGCGGGCGACTTGAAATACGTGCTGGACGAACTGGCGCTTTTCGCCCGCATCTGCCGCGACGCGGGCGCCACGTCCAAGGTCATTCTCGAAAACTGCTATCTCACGGACGCCGAAAAGCGGCTCGCGTGCCAACTCGCCTGCGAGGCGGGCGTCGATTTCGTCAAGACCTCGACCGGTTTCGGTTCGGGCGGCGCGACGGTGGCCGACGTGGCGTTGATGCGGGCGGAAGTCGGCCCCGAAAAAGGCGTGAAAGCGGCGGGCGGCATCCGGACGCTGGCCGACGCGCTCGCCATGCTCCGGGCGGGCGCGACGCGAATCGGCACGAGCGCCGGCCGCGCGCTCGTCGACGCGCTGGCGTAAACGGGATCTTCCCGCGGGGAGAAAACGCGCGCCGGCAATGCGATTCCCCCTCCTCCCTCCGTGTTCTGTCTCCTTCGCTCGCATTTCGAGTTGACAGGACAAAAAAAAAACAGTTATAATCTTCACCATTTGATGGGGGTGTGTCGAGCTGTTGCGGCGTCGCCGTCGTCGTGGTTGCCATTCGTGGCGGAAAGGAGAATCGCATGTTCATTTCATCCGGCATCGGGCGGAGGTTCGGGAGGTCGCTCAAGTATGCGGGATTGCCGGGCGGCAAGGGGCGGGGCGGCTTGGTGAAGCCGATGCGCCGGTTGGCGATTTGCGGAGCCGTCTGCTGGGCGTGCGCGTCGGTCCCGGCCGAGACGCGCGTCTGGCAGGGGACGGACGGCGATTGGAACAACGCCGCGAACTGGAGTCCCGCCGGCGTGCCGGCGGCGAACGACACGGCGTCCTTCGCGGCGGATGCGACCATCTCCTCCGACTGGACGCTGCCCGGCAACCTCACGATCAGCGTGGCGAAGGGCGCGACCCTCGATCTGACGGGCGTCATCGCGGGTGCGGCGGACGCGCAGCTCACGCTCACTTCCGCGGACACGGACGGATCGGGCACGGTCAAATTCCGCGCGTCCAACACGTTCGCGGGCAATCTGTCCATCGAGAAGGGGCTGGTCTACGGTTTTGGCGAGAATCCCTTCGGCACGGCGACGGACGACACGCCGATGGTCCTTCTGACGGCCAACAACAAGTTCGTCAAACTCTATCTCGACGGCGTCACGACCCTCAAGCGCATCCGCCATGTGTGCAACGACTCGGCGGTCGGCTATTCGTCGACGCTCATCTTTGACGGCGCGAACACGATTGGCCGGTATGAGACGTCCAGTACGACGCGCACGAACGTGCGCAGCGGCCGGGTGGTCGTCACGCGCGGCATCGCCAATGGCGGCATCTGGCTGCCGTACATCGCCGCGACGGCCTCCCTCGTCGTCTCCAACACGCCGACGGCGAACCTCCAGTATTACGGCGAGGGCGGTCCCGGCCCGATCGTCTTCGCCTGCGCGGGCAACAAGTTCACGAGCGGACACCAGATCCCCATGCCCTACCGGTGCGACGTGAATGGCGCGTTCGATCCGTCCGCGGACTTGGCCTGGGGTTCGGATAACGCCAGCTCCGAGGTGCTGCTGGACCTGAACGGCACGACGCAGACCGTGCGCCGCCTTTATTCCAAGAAGGTCTACGCGAAGAACGGCACGGTGGCGAGCGCCGAGCCGGGGCTTGTGACGGTGACCGATACGGTCGATTTCACCAACCGCATGGCCTTCACGGGAATGGCCTCGCTGGAATTGGCCCTTGCGGAAGGGAAGACGGCGACGCTCTACGGCCAGTCGACGTCCGCCGGCGACCTGATTCTCTCCTCCGGCAGGGCGGAAATCGCCGATGGCGGCTGCTGGTCCGGCGCCATCCACGTCAAGACCGGCACGGCCCTTCGTCTCGCCTCGTCCGGTGGACAGGGGGATGGCACGGCGTCCATTTTCCTGGAGGGCGGCTCCATCGAGTTGCCAGAGGGCACGATGATCGTCCGCCGTCTCGTTGCGGCCGACGGTACGGTCTACACGTCCGGATACTTCGCCGCGACGGCGAAGACGGGCGTGACGGCGCTGCCCGGTCTGGCGGGCGAGGGTGTCGTCCTGGTGCGCTCGGACGAGGCGGTGGTGCTGACGGACTGGACGTGGACCGGGGCCGCAGGCGACACGAAGGTCTCCACGCCCGGCAACTGGGTGGATGCCGACGGCGTCGCCGGCACGGCGGAGCATGGCCCCGATCTGACGTCGGATGGCAACCGGTTCCATTTCCCCGCGGCGGCCACGGTGACGGTCGACGTGCCCGTCTTCGCCGGCGGACTCTTCTTCGACGGCGCGGGCGAGGGCACGGTGACGATCGAGACGACGGACGACGCCTGCCCGCTGACGCTGTTCGGCGGCACGTTCGCCGTGACGAACGACGCGACGGGCGGGCAGAAGGCGGTCGTCGTCAACGCGCCGTTCTGCTATGCGCAGACCGTGGACGCGCGCGTCCAGACGGCGACGACGCTCGAATTCCGGGGCGCCCTCTCGACGGTCGGCACGGGGCATTTCGTGAAGCGCGACATGGGCGAGGTGTTCGTCCAGGGCGATGCGGGCCGGATTCTGGGCTCGTTCGTCAATTCGAACGGCCTGCTGCGCGTCATGGGTCAGGATCCGTTCGGGCCGCGCTGCACCGTCTACAACTACCAGAAGGACGCCGACCCCAACACCCGGATCGTCCTCACGAACGCGCAGATCACGGGCGCGGTCGTCAACCACGCATACGGCACTGTCGGCAATGGACAGACGTGCCTCGCCGGCGCCGACAACACGACGAACGTCGTTTGGGGCGCGTTCACGAACAAGAACGGGCATTTCCGGTTCTCTGCGGGAGCGAATGCGGAACTGACGCTGGCGGGCGGCGTGATGCCGGGCGCTCTGCTGATTCCGCAGGGTTCCGACTGGTCCGTGACGCGCATCGGCACGACGCCGATGTCCGTCTCCAACACGTTCTACCAAGACCACAACAAGTGGTGCATCTGCGCGCTGGCGGTGGCGGGCAACAAGTTCTGGCCGAACATGCTGATCACGTCGACCCTGCGGACGGAGGTGGACAATGCGGTGGTGGACACCATGCGCTTCCAGTTCGCCAAGGACCGGGGGCGCGTGGACCTCTGGGGCACCACGCAGCGCGTGGACAACGCCTACCTCGAAGTGGTGTCCGTGGACGAGACTTCAGGCGCCGTCACCAAGCTGGCGAGCGAACTGTCCGCGTCCAGCGGCGGCGGACGCGCCGGATCGTGCGCGGGCACGATCAAGAGCGACCGTCCGGGCGCCTACATCGCGTTCGCGGGCGCGACGACCTATCCCCGCACGCCCGTCTTCGGCGGCGCCGTCTCCTTCGAGCGCGGCGGCACGGGCACGAACGTGATCTACGAGGCGAACGCCGCGACGGGCGAGGTCTTCGTGACGGGCGGCATGCTGCGCTTCGCGGCGCCGGGCGCCACGTGGACGTACAAGGACGTGGAGCAGACGTACGGGTCGACGGGCGGCACGTGGGCGGGGCCGCGCGCCACGGTGACGGGCGGCACGCTGGCGCTCGACCACGGCGCGGTCTTCCCGAAGGACGCCGACTTCCGTCTGGGCGGCGGCGAACTCGCTCTGGCCGCGGGCGTCGTGCAGCGCGCGAACGCGCTCTGGTTCAGGGGCGACGACGGCGAATGGGTGAAGCAGAAGTCCGGCATCTGGGGCGCGCGCGACAATGCGGACGTGTCGGCGGACCGCCGGACCCCGCTCATCACCGGCGCCGGCGTCTTGTCGGTCAAGTCGGTCGGTTCGGTCGTCCTCTTCCGCTGACGGTCCCGCGTCGGGCCGGTCCCGGCGGCGGGCGGCAATGGCGGGACGCGCCGAATTGTGGTAAGATGGGGTCTCCATCTGAAGCCTTTGAGGAGACGAACATGAAACTGACTCTCGATTCGATCAAAAACGAGGCCGCAGCCTGGGCGGCCGCCCGTGTGGCGTTGCCGAAATTCGACGTCGACGCCGTCCGCGCGCAGACGAAGGCGACGCCCGAATGGGTCCATTTTGGCGCGGGCAACATCTTCCGCGGGTTCATCGGATCGCTCAACCAGCGTCTGCTGAACGACGGCGCGGCCCGGACGGGCATCATCGCCTGCGACACGTTCGACTACGACATCATCGACCGGATCTACACGGCGCACGACAGCCTGACGCTGAACGTGCTGCTGAATCCGGACGGTTCGACGACGCGCGAAGTCCTGGCGGGCGTGGCCGAAGGCGTGAAGGCGGATTTCGCCGACGCGGATTCCGTGGCGCGCCTGAAGGCGATCTTCCGCGCGCCGTCGCTCCAGATGCTGTCCTTCACGATCACGGAGAAGGGCTATGCGCTGAAGAAGCCGGACGGCTCCTATCTGCCGGTCGTGGAGGCCGACATGAAGGAGGGTCCCGCGGCGGCCCGCCACGCCATGTCGATTGTCTGCGCGCTGCTGCTGGAGCGCTTCAACGCCGGCCGTCTGCCCCTGGCGGTCGTTTCCATGGACAACTGCTCGCACAACGGCGAGAAGCTGATGGGCGCGGTGCTGGACGTTGCGGAAGCCTGGCGGCGGAACGGTTTTGCGGCGGACGATTTCATCGCCTATCTCACCGACGAGTCGACGATCGCGTTCCCCTGGTCGATGATCGACAAGATCACGCCACGTCCGCATCCGATGGTCCAGGCGTCTCTCGCCGCCGACGGCATCGAGGGCATGGAGCCGGTGGTGACCTCGAAGAAGACGTTCATCGCCCCGTTCGTGAACGCGGAGAAGCCGCAGTACCTGGTGATCGAGGACAAGTTCCCGAACGGCCGCCCGGCGCTGGAGAAGGCGGGCGTCTATTTCTGCGACCGCGAGACGGTGAACATGACGGAGAAGATGAAGGTGACGACCTGTCTCAATCCGCTGCACACCGCGATGTCCGTGTACGGCTGTCTGCTCGGCTACACGCTCATCTGCAAGGAAATGGAAGACGCCGACCTCGTCAACCTCGTGAAGCGCCTCGGCTATGTCGAAGGGCTGCCGGTCGTGGTGGACCCGAAGATCCTGTCGCCCCGGGCCTTCATCGACGAAGTCGTCAACGAGCGCCTGCCCAATCCGTTCATGCCGGACGATCCGCGCCGCATCGCCACGGACACCTCGCAGAAGGTCGGCATCCGCTTTGGCGAGACGATCAAGAGCTATGTGGCGAGCGGCCGCGACCTGAACGCGCTGGTGGCGATTCCGCTGGCCATTGCGGGCTGGATGCGCTATTTGCTCGCGGTCGACGACCGGGGCGAGGCGATGGACGTTTCGGCCGATCCGCTGAAGGACGAACTCCAGGCCAGCCTGGCCGGCATCGTGTGGAACGACCCGTCGTCCTACAAGGGCGAACTGAAGCCCATCCTGGCCAATGCCGCGATTTTCGGGAGCGACCTGACGCAGACGCCTCTCGCCGGCCGCATCGAGGCCTATTTCGTGAAACTCCTCGGCGGCGCCGGTTCGGTCCGCCGGCTGCTCCAGAGCGAACTGGCGAAGTAGCCGCGCCGGCTGCGGCCCGTCAGTCGGCGACGACCTCGTCCCACTTGGCGTTGAGGCGCTGGGGACTGACGGGATAGGCCGTCCGGAGTTCCTGGGCGAAGATCGAGATGCGGTACTCTTCGAGCATCCAGCGGTAGGCCACCAGCGCCGAGGCGTCCAGCCGGGGTTTCGGGTCGGCCGTGACGGCTTCGGCGTATCGCTCCCAGAAGGGCTTGTAGCGGAGTTCCTTGGCCGTGTCGCCGGAGGGGCTGACGCGGGCGCGTTCCAGCCGGACGGCGACGCCCTTGAGGTAGCGGGCGTAGTGGCGCAGCTGGACGAGCGGCACCAGGCGGGCGAATCCCGGAAAGAGCAGCCAGGCGAGTTGCGTCCGGATGGAGTCGACGGTTTCGGGGGCGAGGCGTTCGCTCCGGTCGATCTGGTCGGAGAGGGCGGCGGCCGCGGTGGCGGACTGCGCGACGATGTTCTCCAGCTCCGCCTGGATGGCGTAGAAATCGGCGCGGCACGTCAGCAGCCGTTTTTCGAATTCGGCCGCATCGCGCACGGGCGGCCGCCCGGCGACGAACGCCGCCCGGGCGGCGCCGGAGAGGATGTCGTCGGCGATCTTCTCCTCCGCGTAGTTGACGGTCTTCAGATAGAGCCGGGCGCCCAGGGACAGGTCCTTCGTCCGGAAGGGTCTGCGCGCCGCCCGGCCGAGAGCCAGCAGGTAGAGGCGCGTGACGGCCGTGGCATGGGCGGCGGCGGCCGTCTTCTCGTCCGCGTGGAGATGGAGCGAGACGCCGTCCCCCTCGTCGTGCAGGGCGGGGAAATGCTCCAGTTTCCAGCCGGCCCGCGCGTCCATCGTCCGTTCGGGAATCGTGCCGAAATCCCAGGCGACGTGCCGGGCCGAGGCGTCCGCGCCGGCGCGGACGGAAGGCGCGTCGGGCACGCCGGCGAGGCGCAGGACCTCGTTGAGGTCGCGCGAGACGGCGAGGATGCGTCCGTTGCGGTCGTCGCGGATCCGGTAGCGGACCCGGAAATGGACGGGCAGGCGGACGTTGTCCCAGGCCGTGGGCGGGATCCGGAATCCCCACCGCCCGTAGACGGCGTGCCGGACGGCGTCGGCCAGCGGTTCGGTTCCCGGCTTGAGCATCGCCAGGAGGCCGCTGACGCTGTCTTCGAGGGGAAGCAGGAGGCGGCGGAGCGAATTCGGCAGCGTCGAAAGCAGCCACATGATCTTTTCCGGCAAGGCGCCCGGCACGAGCCAGTCGGATCGCCAGAGGCGCAGGACGGCCGCATCGGACCGGTTGACCGTGCAGGTGATGCCGTCGGCGTCCGGCTCCTCGGGCGCGTGGCGGTAGGAAAGGGACAGCACGGCCTCGCCAATGCGGATCGTGTCGGGAAATTCGCGCGCGGTCGGGTTCACGTCCGGCCACCAGTCCTTCTTCCGGAGCTGGAAGCGGGCGAGTTCCTGCGGCGTTGCCCGGGCCAGCCATTGGCGGAGGGCCGCGGCGGAACAGACGTCCGGCGGCAGGACGTCGCCGAATGCGGCCGTCAGGCGTCCGGCGTCGAACAGTTCGGGCCGGCGCAGCCGGTCGGCGAGCCGGCGCAGCCGGTCGAGCAGGGCGCTGTTCTCGCGCACGGGCGCGGGCGGATGCGGGAACTCGCCGTCGACGAGCGCGTGGCGGATGAAAATCGACCGGGCGAGCGGCGGATCGATCCGGCTGAAGTCGCAGCGGCGGGCCGGGACGACGACCAGCCCGTGGAGCGTGACCTGTTCGGTCGCGCGCACGAAACCGCTCGCCGGATCCCAGACGGGCGAGTGGTAGTGGTGGCGGCAGAGGTCGCCGGCGACGGGTTCGATCCAGGCGGGGTCGAGCACGGCGGCGTTGCGGGCGAAGAGACGGGCCGTGTCGACGAGCTCGCCGGCCATGATCCACGGCGGGAATTGCGTCTGGACGGGGCGGACGGCCTTGCGGTGGGCGTTGACGACGCGCTCCGGAAGTTCCGCGTCGCGCGGCCTGTTCTTCCGGGCCAGGACCGAACCGGGATGCAGGGCGAACCGGAGGCCGCGGGCGCCGCGGTAGTCGTGCGTTTCGGGGTCGAAGCGGCCGATGCGGCCGAGCAGTCCGCTCAGCAGCGACCGGTGGAGAAGCGCGTCGTCCTCCTCCGGTGGCCGCCGGGCCGCGGCAAAGGAGAGGCCCAGGCGCTCCGCAAGCGCGGTCAGCTGGCGCGCGAGGTCGCGCCATTCCCGCATTTTCGGGTAGGAGAGGTAGGTCGCCTGGCAGAGTTTGCGGGCCTTGGTCTGGGAGAGATCGCGCGATTCCCGCTCCCACCAGTCCCAGAGCCGGAGCGTGCCGAGGAAGTCGGAACCCGGCACGCGGAAGGGGGCGTGCGCCTGCGCGGCCTTTTCCCGTTCGTCCACGGGCCGCCGCCGGGGGTCGTCGCAGGACATGGCGGCGACGAGCGGAATCGCGCGCGGGAGGACGGCGTTGTCCGCCGCCGCCAGCAGCATGCGGGCCAGGCGCGGTTCAACCGGAATGCGGGCCAGTTTGCGGCCGATGGCGGACAGCGCGGGCGCGCCGTTACGGTCGCGGGCGATTGCGCCGAGTTCCAGCAGCTCCCGCAGGCCTTCGTGGACCATCGCGGGCCGCGGCGGCTCCAGGAACGGGAACTGCGCGACGTCGCCCAGGTTCAGGTCGAGCATGGCGAGGATGACGCCGGCCAGCGAGGAGCGCAGGACTTCCGGCGGCGTGAACGCGTCGCGCGCGTTGAAATCCGCTTCGGAATAGAGGCGGATGCAGATGCCCGGTCCCAGGCGGCCGCAGCGGCCGGCGCGCTGGCGGGCCGAGGCCTGCGACACCGGCTCGATCTGCAGGCGCTGGATTTGCGTGCGGTGGACATAGCGGGAGATGCGGGCCAGGCCGGAGTCGATGACGAAGCGGATGCCGGGAATCGTGACGGACGTTTCCGCCACGTTCGTCGCCAGGATGATGCGCCGGCGTTCGGACGCGTGGAAGGCCCGCCGCTGTTCGCCCGCCGGCAGCGAGGCCAGCAGGGGAATGACGTCGTCCGCCGTCCCCCCGGGCCGGCGGTCCAGCGCCTCGGCGGTCTCGCGGATGTCGCGTTCGCCGGGGAGGAAGACGAGGATGTCGCCGTCGGCCGGCAGTTCGCCGACGGCCCGCACGACGTCGCGCGGCAGATCGATCTCGTCGTCGGCCGGCGGGCGGTACTCGATTGCGATGGGGAACAGCCGGCCGGGAACGACGACGGCGGGCGCGCCGCCGAAGAACCGGCGGAACAGGTCGACGTCCAGCGTGGCCGACGAGACGACGACCTTGAGATCGCGGCGGCGGGAGAGGATGCGTTTCAGGATGCCGAGCAGAAAGTCGATGTTGAGCGACCGCTCGTGCACCTCGTCGATGATCAGCGCGTCGTAAGCCCGCAGGAGCGGATCGTTCCGCGTTTCGGCGAGCAGGACGCCGTCGGTCATGAACTTGACGCGCGTCTGGGCCGAAACCCTGTGGCCAAACCGGTGCTGGTAGCCGACGAGGCCGCCGACTTCGGTCTGAAGTTCGCCGGCCACGCGCTCGGCCACCGTGACGGCCGCCAGGCGCCGGGGCTGCGTGCAGCCGATCTTCCGCCCCCGGGCGCCGAGGCCCAGCTCCATCGCCATCTTGGGCAGCTGGGTCGTCTTTCCGGAACCCGTGTCGCCGCAGACGACCACGACCTGCGACGCGCGCAACGCCGCGAGAATCTGCTCGCGGAAGGCGCTGATCGGCAAGTCGGGCGGGTAGTGGAAGTCCGCCGGCGGCGCCGGCGGTGTCTGCTGGTTCGATTCCATGGCTGTGCGGGTTTCCATTATAGCAAAACGGCAACCGGCGGCGGGCTGCCCTTCGCTTGCAGAAAAGAAAAAAAGTTGCCTCCGGGGCGGGTTTGGGAGGGTGTGTATGTGTCAACCCCGGAGGCGTACCGTCTTTCCTGTTCTTGGGCACGGCAGAACCCTCAATGAGGCGGGTGTAGGCCCGCTTGCAGGATGTCCCCTTAGGAACGCCGCATATTCTAGCAAACTTGTGTGAGGCGAGCGTTAGGAAAAAATGATATAATGGCGGCATCGGCTGTCCGGCCGGAGATGGGCGTTCCGTCCGCCGCCGGGCGGCAGTCCGCCGACAGATCAATCCACAAAAGGGCAAGGAGATTCCGGAGATGAGGAAGACGAGCGGTGTGCTGGTGGCGTTGTCCACCTGCGTCGTGCTGGCGAATGGCGTGAAGATGAAGGAAGACACGATCACGCTGCCGACCTATTCGCCGGGCGGCTACGACAAGACGCCGGTGTTCTACACGGGCCGTGTCTATCAGGGCGCCCAGGGGCGCGTCTACCCCTATCCGATGCAGGACGTCCTGCATGACGGGAAGCGGGACGAGGTCTACACGTACCTGACGCTGGAGAACGACTGGTTCCAGATGGGGCTGCTGCCGGAACACGGCGGGCATCTCCTCAATTTCACCGACAAGCAGACGGGTTTCGAGACGTTCTACCGCCAGCATGTCGTCAAGCCGGCGCTGATCGGCATGCTCGGCGCCTGGATTTCGGGCGGCGTGGAATGGAACTTCCCGCACCACCACCGGGCGACGACGGCGATGCCGATCGACTGGCGGATGGAGGCGAACCGCGACGGCTCCAAGACGATCTGGATCGGGGAAACGGAACTCCGCCGCCGGCTGAAATGGACGATTGGCCTCTCGCTGCTGCCCGATCGCGCCGTGCTGCAGGCGGAGAACCGCTTCATGAACCGCGGGGCGTACATCGAGAGCATGATCTACTGGGCGAACGTCTCCGTCCACTGCGGCGACGACTATCAGGTGATCTTCCCGCCGAGCTGCCATCTCGGGTTCGACCACCACAAGAATTTCTGGACGTCGTTCCCGATTGGCCCCAAGCGCGTGGACCACAGCTGGATCCCGTCCCAGCGGTCGAAATACGCCAACGACGTGGACGGCATGATCGACCTGTCCTGGTGGAAGAATTTCACGGTTGAATCGCGCTCCATCTTCGCGATGGATCCGGAGAACGCGTGGATCGCCGGTTTCGACCACAAGAAGAACATGGGCACGGCGCACGTGTCCAACCGGCACATCACGGTCGGCAAGAAGTTCTTCCTCTGGGGCAATTTCCCCGAAGCGCACGTGTGGGACACCGTGCTGACCGACACGGACGGCCCCTACCTCGAATTGATGGTGGGGTGCTGGAGCGACAACCAGCCCGACTACTCCTGGATCGATCCGCATGAAACGCGCGTGGTCAAGCAGTACTGGTTCCCGGTCAAGGGCATCGGCGGCGTGAAGAACGTGACCATCGACGGCGCGGTGAACGTCGACCGGCTCGGGAAGAAGGACGAGCTGCTCGTCGGCTTCCATTCGACGCGGGTCCTGAAGGACTGCGTGGTCCGCGTGGTCCGCGCGGGCGCGGAGAAGCCGGTCTTCGAGGAGCGGGGCGTGGCCATCGACCCGAACCGGCCCTGGTGCAAGACCGTGAAGGTCGCGGCCGAGGCGAAGGACCAGGAATTCACCGCGACGATTGCGGACGCGTCCGGCGCGGTCTTCCTCGCCTACACGCCCGTGCCCGACGATCCGCACGATCCGCTGCCGCCGCGCGTGGCGAATCCGCTGGAGCCGCCGCGCTACACCAGCGCCGAAGAGGCGTACCTGACGGGGCTTCGCCTCGACCAGTTCCACAACGGCCTGATCGATCCCGTGCCCTACTACGAACGGGCGCTGGAGCTCGACCCGGGCTATTCGGCCGCCCATGTGGCGCTGGCCATCCGCCGCGCGAAGAACGGCGAGTACGAGCTGGCCGAAAAGGGCCTGCGCACGGCCGTGGCGCGCGTGACGCGCAATTTCACCCGCGCGAAAGACGCGGAGCCGGAATACATGCTGGCCGTCGTGCTTGAGGAACAGGGCCTGCTGGCGGACGATCCCGCCATCGGGGCGGCCAAGCTGAAAGAGGCGGAAGACCTCTACTGGCGCGTGACCTGGCGTTCGACGCTGGCCCGGCCGGCCTACGCGGCCCTGGCGCGGCTCGCGTGCCGGAAAGGCGACTGGAACGAGGCGCTGGCGCGGGTCGACGACGCGTTGGAACGGGGCGCGCGGGAGGCGAAACTCCACGTGCTGAAAGCCTACATCCTGCGCCAGCTGAAGCAGGACACGGCGTGTTCGCGGGAACTCCGGGCGGCGGCCGCCTGCGATCCGCTCGACGCCTGGAGCGTGCTGGAGCGCGCGTTTCTTGAGGACGAGGGCGAAGGCGCCGTCCGGACGTTCGCCCGCGGGCCGCGGTACAACCGCGGTCTCAAGGCGCAGCAGCTGCTGGAGTCGATTTGCGACTACTGGAGCATCGGCGCCTGGCCGGAAGTCTTCGCCCTGGCGCAGCAGGCCGACGCCCTGGCCGCCGGGGAGGCGCCCTATGCGACGGAAGGCCCCTTGCCGCTCAAGGACACGATTGCCGCCTGCGATTCGTTCAAGTGCCCGCTTTTCGCCTATTTCGCCGGCGACGCGCGGATGAGGACGGGCGACGTCGCCGGCGCGAAGGCGCTCTACGCGGCGGCCGCGGCCCAGCCGACCGACTACTGCTTCCCGAACCGCCATGAGGAGTACGCCGTGCTCCGGCAGGCGGCGCGGCTCTGCCCCGAACTGGCGAACACCTGGTACTATCTCGGCAATGTCGAGTGGAACTACGACCAGAAGGAGACGGCGCTGGCCAGCTGGAAGAAGGCGGCGGCGCTGAATCCGAAGCACGCGCTGGCGCTTCGCAACATCGGTTTCGGCCTTGCGCATCCGGGAACCTATTTCACCAACACGGGCGTCCCGGCCGGCGTTCCGTCGCAGGAGGCCTACGACTGCTACCGGAAGGCGCTGGCCGCCGATCCGACGAATTTCCGCGCGCTGGAGGAAATGGACAAACTGGCCGAAAAGCTCGGCAAGAGCACGGCCGAACGGCTTGCGGCGATGAAAACCTATCGCGCCACGGCCGAGAAGTACGACGCCTGCATGTTGCGCATGGCCTATCTCTTCAACGAGGCGGGCGCGTATGACGATTCGCTCCAGATCCTCACGACGCGCCGGTTCCACGTGTGGGAAGGAGGCGAAGGGCTGCTGGCGCCGTTCGTGGACGCGCTCCTGCTGCGCGGAATCGGCAAACTGGCGGCGCGGGACCTCGCCGCGGCGCAGAAGGATTTCGAGACGGCGCTGACCTATCCGGAGAACCTGCAGGCGGGCCGTCCGGGCGACGCCGGCACGGAACCGAAGGTCCGCTACTATCTGGCGCAGTGCCTGAAGGCGAAGGGCGACGAGGCGGGCTGCCGGGCCGAACTCGCGAATGCGCTCAAAGGCTGGGTTTCGCCGGGCGAGATGAACTACTTCCGCGTGCTGGTCCTGCGCGAACTCGGCCGGCCCGACGCGCAGAAGGAGATCGACGCCAACCTGGCCGAACTCCGCAAGGGCATCGCGGAACTCGAAAAGCCGCATCCGAAGGTCATCGACGCCTATGCGAAGTTCGGCGGCGAGAACTCGCCGATGGAACGCCAGGCCGACAATCTGTGGAAGGCCAAGTATCTCCGCGGTCTGCTGGCGGCGGCGGAAGGCCGGGAGGCGGACGCCCGGGCGCTCTTCCGGGAAGTCGCGGCGAAGAAGTCCTCGATCCTGTGGGCGAAGCATTTCTCGGCGCCGGCCGCGGCGAATCCCGGACCGGGCGGAGAAGACAAATGAAATGAAACGGCGCGATTTTCTGGCGGGCGCGGGATTCGTCTTCGCCGGCGGGGCCACGGGCTTCTTCGGCGTCGGTCTGCTGGAATACATGTCGGCGGCGCCGGATACGCCGTGGAAGACGTTGACGGCGGAAGAGGCCGCCCAGATCGACGCCCTGGCGGAGGAACTCATCCCCGCCGACGAGTTCGGCGGGGGCGCCCACGACGCGAAGGTCGTCCGGTTCATCGACTGGCAGCTCGCGCCTGGCGCGCCATACGAACGCGACCGGGATTTCTACCGCGCGCATCTGGCGCGGAACCGGGGCCGCACGGCGGCGCAGGTCGAGAAGGAGGACGGCGAATTCTTCACTCTCCTGCTGGCGCACGTGCGCCAGGGCTTTTGGGGGCGGCCGGGCGGCCATGGCGGCAACGACGGCTACGTGAGCTTTCGCCTGGTGGGCGTGCCGGGTCCGACCTGCAGCGGGCGCAACATCCCGGGAAGGGAGAATGCCCGATGATTCGCGAGACGACGGATGCGGTTGTCGTCGGCGCGGGCGCCGGCGGCGGATGCGTGGCGAAAGTGCTGGCGGCGGCGGGAATCAAGACGCTGCTTCTCGAACGCGGCGAATGGGCGAAGGTCGACGTCTACGGCGAAGACGATCTCGCGTCCCAGCGCTCGCCGCTGCTTGTCCGGGGACCGGGTCCGGGCGGCACGCGCACGTGCAGGAGCCACCACCACGACAATGGGGATTTCGGCGTTGTCGTTCCGTGGAACGCCGCCTGCGTCGGTTCGGGGACGGTGAGCTACGGCGCCATGGCCTGGCGTTTCCTGGAGCAGGATTTCCGTCTCGTCTCCCACTACGGCGAACTGCCCGATTCGTCGCTGGCGGACTGGCCGATTTCCTATCAGGACCTCGAACCGTTCTACGAACAGGCGGAACGGGAAGTGGGCGTGGCGGGCTCGAACGAGGGCAACCCGTTTGCCGCGCCGCGCAAGAACCCGTTCCCGATGCCGCCTTTCGCGCTCGATCGCGAATCGCAGCTGGTGTGGGACGTCGGCAAGAAGATGGGCCTGCACCCGTTCCACGCGCCGTTCCTGCGGAATTCCGTCCCCTACAACGGCCGTCCGGCCTGCGTCCATCAGGGGCACTGCGTGGGCTTCCAATGCCCCATCGACGCGAAGAACGGAACGCAGAACACCGTCATTCCCGTGGCCCTGGCGAGCGGGAACTGCGACTTGCGCACGCGGGCGATGGTGACGAAACTCCGGGTGGACGACGCGGGCCGGCTGTCCGGCGTGGTCTACGTGGACGAACACGACGCCGTCCACGAAGTGACGGCCCGGGTCGTCGTGCTGGCCGCGGGGTCGAATGCCACCGCCCGCCTCCTGATGACGTCCACCTCGAAGCTCTTCCCGCACGGCGCGGGCAACAACCACGACGTGGTGGGACGCAACATCACGTCGCACGCCTATGTGGACGCGAAGGGGTTCATGGACGAGGACATCTACGACGTCAATGGTCCCGGAACGGGGACGGCGTTCATGGATTTCAGCCACGACAATCCCGGCTTCATCATGGGCGGCGTGCTGCACACGGACTTCCGCTTCACGCCCTACCTGTTCGCCAATTCCCGTTTCCCGGGAATGCCGCGCTGGGGAAAGGCCTACAAGGACTGGGTGCGGACGCACTATCGCCGTTTCATCCGCATCTGCGGCCCCGCCCAGCAGGTGCCGCGGTGGGACAACCGCATCGTGCTCGATCCGAAGCGGAAGGACTACTGGGGCCTCCCGCTCATCCATGCCCAGGGGTCCGAGCACCCGAACGACGCCAAGGCGCGCTGCTTCATGAGCGACCGGGCCCGGGACATTCTCGCGGCCTGCGGGGCGAAGGACATCGTCCAGGGCGGCAACAATCCGAATCCGGGCAAATACTGGCACCTTGGCGGACAGCACCAAAGCGGCTCCTGCCGGATGGGGACGGAGCCCAAGGCGTCGGTCGTCGACAGGAACTGCCGCGTCTGGGATTTTCCGAATCTCTACATCGCCGACGGGGCGGTCCATGTCACCAATGGCGGCGTGAATCCCGTTCTCACCATCATGGCTCTGGCGTTCCGTACCGGGGCGCACATCGTCAAGCACTGGGAGGCCTGACCGATGAGGAGAATCCTGGTCGCCTGTTCGCTGTTTCTCGTTGCCGCCGGCCTGGGCGCGTTCCTCCGCTTCGAGGGCACGCCGCCGGCGCGGACGTGCGCGCTGTGCCATGAGATCCGCCCGTCGAGGGATTCGTGGATGCGGGGCGCGCACGCCGGCGTCAGCTGCAAGGCCTGCCATGGCCGGTCCTGCGAAAGCCCCGTCGCCCTGTTCGAAAACGCCAGCCGCGTCTGGAAGCATCTGACGAAGACGAGCCATGCGGAGTTCGGCGCGACCTATCCGCTGGACGAGGGACAGGTGGAGCGGATGTCGGCGAAATGCGCGAACTGCCATCAGGCGGAGGCCGCGCAGTGGATGCGTTCGGGACATGCCAGGCCGGTCGAGACGTTCCTGACGAATGCGCTGCACAATGCGGCGTGGAAACCGTCCGATAACTGCCTGCGGTGCCACGGCATGTTCCTGCAGGGCGACGCCTCGACGATTCTTGCGCGCACGGGGCTGTCGACAACGTGGCGGATGGCCGATCCCGGCCAGGGCCGCCGCGCCGCCGTGCCGTGTCTCGCCTGCCATTCGATGCACGGGCCGACGAACGGCGCCAGCGCGCTCGCGTTCTATTCGCGCCCGGAAAAACGCGCGTATCCGCTGTCCGCGCTGTACCGCGCGACGATTGTCGACGAGAAGGGGCGGACCGTGCGCACCAGCGACGATCCGCGCCAGGTCCTCTGCATGCAGTGCCATGCCGCGAACGCCGAAGGCCATGCGGGCTCGTGCGACGACCGGACGCCGCGGGGCGCGCAGGAGGGCATGTCGTGTCTCGACTGCCACTCGCCGCACGGCGGCCGGCCGCGCGCCGCGCGCGGGCGGTGTCCCGCGAAGAACTAGGCGAGGAGATTCCCTCCGGCATCGACGTCCCTGACGGCGACGGCGACGAGGGAGCGGCGGGGCGCGGGCGTGGCAAGGCGGCACGGCAGGTATTCGGCCGTCCAGCCGTGGTCGCCGCCGCGTTCGACGCACACGTCGACGGTCTGGCCGATGAACGAACGGGCAAATGCCGCCCGACGGGCCTGGCCGAGGCGTTCCAGCTCTTTCGCCCGGGCCATGCGGACGGCGCGGGGAAGGGCGCCCGTCATCGTGGCCGCGGGCGTGCCGGGGCGTTCCGAATAGGGAAAGACGTGGAGTTTCGCGAAGGCGAACGGCGCGGACTGGAAGAGGAAGCGCCGCGTGAGGAGATGGTCGGTTTCCGTTTCGCCGGGGAAGCCGGCGATGACGTCGGCGCCGAGGCAGAGACGGGGACCCAGGCGTGCCGCGGCCTCTGCGCAGAAATCGGCCACGCGCGAAATGGAATAGGGGCGGTTCATCCGTTCGAGGACGGCGTCGGAACCCGACTGCAGTGACAGATGGAGGAACCGGCAGATGTTGGGATGCGCCACCATGGCATCGATGATGGCCCGCCCGTGGATGCCCGGCTCCAGCGAGCCCAGCCGCACGCGATGGCGAGGGACTGTCCCCGTGGCCGCGGGGGTGCTCTCCAGTCTGGCGAGCGCCGCCAGCAGCGCGGGAAGGGTCTGTCCCTCCGACTGGTAGAGGGCCAGATTGCATCCGGTAACGACAAGTTCGCGGTAGCCGGCCGCCAGAAAAGCCCGCGCGCGGGCCAGAACGTCGCCAAAGGGAACCGATCGGGGCGGACCGCGAAAGGCTGGAACGATGCAGAACGCGCATTTCCCGCTGCATCCGTCCTGTATTTTGAGATAGGCCCGGCTCGTCGTCATGGGGACAGGCCCCGTTGCGGTGTCCGTTGCCGTGGGGACAGTCCCCTGTGTCGTCATGGGGACAGGCCCCGTTGCGGCGCCCGTTGCCGTGGGGACAGTCCCCAGGGCAACGGCTTGGGGAAGGCATCCCGTGATGCGGATGTCGGTCAGGGGGAACCGTTGCCGGAGGCGGCCAATCGTCTTTTCGCAGTCGCGCTGGGCCTTGGCGGTGACGGAACAGCCGCGGACGACGATCCGGTCGGGGACGATCCCCGAATCCAGATCGACGACGCGGCATCCTTCGGCCCGCGCGCGCGCCTCGAAATCAAGCGCCTCCGCGCGGTTGAGCCGGCATCCGAAGGTGACGAAGGCGATGGTGGGCGGATTCGGCATGGCTTCAGGCCGCCGCATCGGGAAAGACGAACAGCAGGAACAGATTGACGCCATTGAACAGCATGTGGAGCGTCATGGGCGCGAGGATGGTGCCCGTCTTCCAGTACATCCACGCGAAAACCGCGCCGAGATACCAGAGGGGAATGAAGGTGGCGGCATTGACGTGGACGAAGGCAAAGACGAAGCCGGAGAGCGCCATCGCGCCCCAGGGCGGGAGAACGGGCAGCAGTCCCCGAAAGACGATGCCGCGGAAAAGGGGTTCTTCCGTGAGCGGCGCCGCGAGGAGAACGACCAGGCAGAGGGCGGCCCGCAGCCCCAGAGGTTCCTTGGACGCCATCAGGCATTTGACGAGATCCTGATCCGCGAGCGCGTGGCCCGTGAGCCATTCCAGCGCGTGGGCGCAGGCCCAGTTGAGGCCGAATGCGACCAGGAAAACGGGGAGCGCGCCGAACACGGCCAATTTGACGGCATCCCGGCGGTTGGGACGGACGGGCGGGGCGGAAGCGTCGTCTTCCGTTCCGTCCTGCTTCCAGGCCGGGGCTTTGGTGAAAAACGTCGAGATCCAGAGGATCAGGAGCAGCGCGCCGAACAGGCAGGCCATCATGAGAAAGCCCATGAGCGCCGTCCGGACCGTCATCGTGACGGCCTGACCATAGAGGAACTGGTGCCAGAAAGCCGTGAACCCGTTGGCGAACACGGCGGAAACAAGAACCGCTCCCGCCAGAAGGGCGTGGAGCGGTCCGTATGGGGAGCGTCTCGATTCCATGGGCAGACGGTCAGATTTTCCGAGGCGGATTCAATGGCCCGACCCTCTGGTCACTTGACGGCCTTGATGTCGCCCTCGTTCGTCCCGCGAATCTTGATGTGGAGTTCGCGAAGCTGCTGTTCGGTGACCTGGTTTGGCGCGTTCATCATGAGATCCTGCGCCTTCTGGTTCATCGGGAAGGCGATGACCTCGCGGATGTTGGGCGTGTCGGTGAGGAGCATGACCATGCGGTCGACGCCCGGCGCGATGCCGCCGTGCGGCGGCGCGCCGAACTGGAAGGCGTTGTAGAGGCAGCCGAACTTCTGCTGCACGACTTCCTTCGGATAGCCGGCGATCTCGAACGCCTTCTCCATGATGTCGATGCGGTGGTTGCGGATCGCGCCCGAGGAGAGCTCGATGCCGTTGCACACGACGTCGTACTGGTAGGCCTCGATTTCGAGCGGGTTCTGGGAGTTCAGCGCTTCAAGGCCGCCCTGCGGCATCGAGAAGGGGTTGTGCGAGAAGATGATCTTGCCCGTCTCCGGGTCCTTTTCGAAGAACGGGAAGTCGACGATCCAGCAGAACTTGTAGCAGTTGTGCTCGCGGATGTCGTTCGTCAGGTTGTCGGCGATGTTCGTGCGCACGAGGCCGGAGAGGCGATTGCACTCGTCGACGCCGGCGGCCATGAAGAACAGGCAGTCGCCCGGCTCCATCTTCGCAAGCGCCTTCATCTCCTCAAGTTGTTCGGGCGAAAGGAACTTCGCGATCGGACCTTTGAGCTCGCCTTCCCGCGTCCACGAAATGTAGCCGAGGCCCTTGCCGCCGTTCTCCTTGACGAACGCTTCGCGCTTGTCGTACCACGTGCGCGCCTCGACGCCGACGATGCCCTTGACGAGCAGACCTTTGACGAGACCGCCGCCGGCCACGCACGCGGCGAACGCCTTGAAGTTGGCCTTCGCGAAGAAATCGCTCATGTCAAACCACTTGAGCGGGTTGCGCAGGTCCGGCTTGTCCGAACCGTAGACCATCATCGCGTCGCGGTACTTGATGCGCGGCCACGGTGCCTCGTTGCAGCTCCAGGCGGAGAATTCCCTGAACGTCCTGCCCACCACGTCCTCGACGACGGCGAAGATCTCGTCCTGCGTCGCGTAGGACATCTCGATGTCCATCTGGTAGAATTCGCCCGGCGAACGGTCGGCGCGCGCCGCTTCGTCGCGGAAGCACGGGGCGATCTGGAAGTAGCGGTCGAAGCCCGAGACCATCAGGAGCTGCTTGAACATCTGCGGCGCCTGCGGCAGGGCGTAGAACATGCCGCGGTGGACGCGGCTCGGCACGAGATAGTCGCGCGCGCCCTCGGGCGAGGAGGCCGTGAGAATCGGCGTCTGGAATTCGGTGAAGCCCTTGGCCCACATCTGCTCGCGGAGAAACCTGATGACTTTCGAGCGGAGCATGATGTTGGCGTGGAGCTTTTCGCGGCGGAGATCGAGGAAGCGGTATTTGAGGCGCACGTCTTCGCTTTCCTCGGCCTTTTCGTCCGGAACGTAGAGCGGCGTCACGGCGGACGCGCTTTCCATCACGAGCTCGTTGGCCTCGATTTCGATTTCGCCCGTCGGCAGATCGGGGTTGACGGTCGCCTCTTCGCGGAGCTTCACTTCGCCCGTCACCGTGATGACGCTTTCAAGGTGCGCCTTTTCGACGAGGCCGAAGAATGCGCGGCTCGGGTGGACGACAATCTGCGTGATGCCGTAGTGGTCGCGAAGGTCCACGAACAGAATGCCGCCGTGATCGCGGAGACGGAACATCCAGCCGGACAGCCGGACGGTTTTGCCCGCGTCCTCCTTGCGGAGCTGGTTGCAGGTATGGGTACGGTAAGGATGCATTTCAGCCATTTTCGTTCTTCTTTCTTACTTCCAAAGATTCAATTGCTCCGCGGAAAGATCTTTCCGCTTCAGCGTCAGCGTTCTTTTGGTCTTGATGGTGACGGTGTCGTCCGTGAAGGCGACAAGCGTCACCGCGCGCGTCTGCCCCTTGTAGAGGAACGGAATCTCCCGGCCCACGTGGCTCGCCAGATAGCGGTCCAGGGCGCTGGCCGCCGGCGCGGCCGGAACGGAAGCCGGACCGGCGGGTGCGGGCTCTTTCCGCGAAACGGCGGGCGCGGGCGGCTTGTCCGCACTGCGCGGCCCGGATGCTGACTGGGACGGCGCCGCCGAAACGGCAGACGCAGTCGGCTTGTCCGCGCCGCGCGGCCCCGACGCCGGCTGGGACGGCGCCGCCGAAACGGCGGGCGCGCCGTGAACGTCCGGGGCGGCTTCCCGTTCGGGAAGGGTCGTCGCAATGCGCCAGAACCCCAGCACCACCAGAGCCAAGGCCAGGACGAAGTACGGAAACACGGGATTGGATGCGCCCGTTTTTGAATGGGGATGGACTGTCCGCTGGTTCTCCATGAGTTGGACATTATACCATAAAACGGCCGATGCAGGGACGCTAAATGCTTCCGCGCCGTCCCGCGCGCTTGGGGGGACGTTCCATGGGCGGCGCCGGACTGCGATTTTCACTAAAATCCCACTTGCGCCCCGACGGGGTATATGATAAAATGTGCGCCGTTTTCACGCCTGCTCGGGTGGTGAAATTGGCAGACACGCATGCTTGAGGTGCATGTGGAGAGATCCTTGCGGGTTCGAGTCCCGCCCCGAGCACCATTTGTGGGGTACTCAAGTGGCCAACGAGGGCAGACTGTAAATCTGCTGGCTTACGCCTTCAGTGGTTCGAATCCACTCCCCACAACCATTTTTCCGACCTCGGACTGTAGCTCAGTTGGTAGAGCACGACACTTTTAATGTTGGGGTCGCGGGTCCGATCCCCGCCAGTCCGACCACCATCCGGGAGGGGCGCGACCCGTGCGGGAGTTCAGGGGCGGTCGTCCGGGAAGGGGGTTCGCGCCCATGGCGCAAAAGCGGACGCACCGGCGGAATCTCCGAAAAACCGGCTGAAGCAATGCGCCGTTGGCGGGTGGCCGGACGGGAGCGGAAGACCGTGTTTCGGGCCGTGGCGGCGATGGCGATCCCGAACGGCGGTAACCCCGGGCCTCGCGCCATTTTGGGTGGCTTCCCAAAGTAAATGCGACTAATTCGCGCCATTTTTTCGTCGTGGAGATGTCATGCCGTCTGCGTTTTTGCTATAATCGGCGGCGGCGGCCGGAATCGGGTCCGGTTGCCGGAGCGAACACGAAAAAAGAGGTGATTCAAATGGCGGTAACCGAAACGACGACGGAAAGCTGGGGCAGTCGCCTCGGAAATTCGATCAAGGGCGTGCTGGTCGGGCTGGGTCTTTTCATCGCGGCGTTTCCCGTTCTCTTCTGGAACGAGGGCAACAGCGTGAAGACGGCGAAGGCGCTCGCGGAAGGCGAGGGCGCCTGCATGCCCGTGGCGTCCAACGCGAAGATCGATGCCGCCATGGAGGGCAAGCTGGTCCACATGTCCGGTCTGGCCGACACGAAAGACGAACTCGCGGACGACGATTTCGGCGTGAAGGTGACGGCCATCGGCCTTATCCGCGAAGTCGAGATGTACCAGTGGGTGGAGGAGTCGCACACGACGGAAAAGAAGAACGTCGGCGGCAGCGTGACGAAGACGACGACCTACACCTACACGCAGAAGTGGACGAACGCGCCCGTCGATTCGTCGGGCTTCAAGGAAGCGGGCCACGACAATCCGGGCGTTTTCGAGTTCCCCTCCAGCGAAAAACGCGCATCGAACGTGACCTTTGGCGCGTTCCGTCTGAGCGAAAAGCAGATTTCCCGCATCGGCGGCGCCGTCCCGCTGGTGTTCGACGCCGCGTTCACGTCGAAGGTCGCGCGCGTGGCGATGCAGGGCGGCACGATTCTCGTGCCGAACCGCGAGACCCGCGACAACAGCCTGAATCGGCGCGATGTCGCGGCGATGCCCCGCATCGGCGACATGCGCGTGACGTTCAAGGTCGTGCGGCCGCACGAGATTTCGCTCGTCGCGAAACAGCATGGCGACACGTTCATCGACTACACGGCCACGAACGGCAAGAAGATCTCCCTGCTGACGGATGGCGTGGAGGATGCGGTGGCGATGTTCGCTTCGGCCCGGAGCGCGAATGCGATGACGACCTGGCTCATTCGGCTGGCCGGTTTGCTGATGATGTACGCCGGGCTTTCGATGGTGCTCAAGCCGCTGTCCGTCGTGGGCGACGTGCTGCCGTTCATCGGCAATCTCCTAGAGCTCGGCAACGGTCTCGTGGCCGGCGTCGTCTCGTTCGTCTGCACGATCGTCACGATTGCCATTGCCTGGCTGTTCTACCGTCCGGTTCTCGGCGTCGGGCTGCTCGTGGCCGCCGGCGCGCTCGTCTGCTGGCTGAAGGCGAAAGCGAAGAACGCGGACGCGTCCGCGAAACCGGCGGCGCAGCCGCCGGCCGTCCCCTGATCACGCCCGCCGTTCGATGTAGAAGACCTTGTCGCCCACGCGGCAGCGCGGGGCGGGGAAGGTGACCCAGGTTCCCTTTTCGGCGACTTCGGGCGTTTCCTCGTCGCGGCGGAGCGATTCGACCGTAAACTCCTGGACGCCCGTGGTGGGGCCGTGGACCTGGAGGACGTCTCCGGCGCGGACCGCGTGGTCCTGGATCTTCACCTGGGCGATTTTCGCCTTCAGGTAGTAGTCGAGCACGATTCCGACGTGCCGTTTGACGGTGGTGGCAATCGAATCTTCGGCATCGGTGTACTGGTCGGTTCCGGGCCGGCCGTAGAAGAGCCCGGCGGAAAAGTCGCGGTGGAACACTTTCTTCACCTCGGCGGTGAGGCGGCTGGCGCGTTCCGGCGTGTAGGTCCCGGCGAGCACGGCGTCGACCGCCTCCCGGTAGGCGCGCACCGTGGCGCGGACGTATTCCGGGTTGCGGGCCCGGCCCTCGATTTTGAACGAGGCGATGCCGGCCGCCATGAGCTTGTCCACGAAACCGAGCGAGCAGAGGTCCTTCGCCGAGAGGACCGTGTGCGGTTCGACGGCGAATTCGGCATCGGCGTCGTGAATGGGATTTCCGTCCTTGTCGGAAAAGCGGTCGACGGCCTTGATGACGAACCGGCGGCGGCAGGGCTGGTGGCATTCGCCGCGGTTGGCGCTGCAGCCGTAGGCCTCGTGGGAGAGCAGGCAGCGGCCGGACTCGGCGATGCACTGGGCGCCATGGACGAAGGCCTCGATCTCGACGCCGGCGGTCTTCGCGATTTCGGCGACTTCGGCAAGCGTGCATTCGCGGGCGAGCACGACCCGTTCCGCGCCCTGTTCCCGGAGGAAGCGGGCGGCAACGGAGTTGGAGCAGCTCATCTGCGTCGACGCGTGGACGGCGACGCCATGTTTCCGGCAGAGCGCGATGACGCCCCAGTCCGAGACGATGAACGCGTCGACGTGCGGCTTGGCGTAGACGACGATCTCCTCGACGGCCGCGAGTTCGCGTTCGAAGACAATGGAATTGAGCGTGAGATAGAGTTTCACGCCCTTCGCGCGGCAGCGACGGGAGGCTTCGGGAAGTTCGGCGCGCGGGAAGTTGGCGGAGGCGCGTGCGCGCATGTTGAAGGCGTCGAGGCCCAGGTAGATTGCGTCGGCACCCGCGTCCAGGGCCGCCTGGAGGCAGGTCATGTTCCCCGCGGGGGCGAGAATTTCCGGCTTTTTCATGGCCGAGATTATAGCATGAATTGGCGCGGGGCGGCCGGTTTCGCCCAAATGCCGGAGCCGGGG
>JBJEWF010000089.1:61109-114501 GCA_051884915.1 Kiritimatiellia bacterium | reverse complement strand
CCTTCGGCGTCATCAGCCGCCCCTGCGCCTTGAGCGTGTAGACCTTCGCGCCGTGCGCCGCGATCGGCGAGGCGCCCACCTGCCCGATCGACGCCTGCACGTTCTGCTTCGAGACGGCGTCGATCACCTCCTCGGTGTTGAGGCCCTGCGCGGCCAGGCGGTCCGCGTCGAGCCACACGCGCATGGCGAGCTTCGGGCCGTACACCGTCGCCTCGCCCACGCCCGGCACGCGCAGAAGCGCCGGCTGGATGTTCGCGTAGATGTAGTCGGAGATCTGCAGGCGCGACATCGTCCCCTTCGGCGACTGCAGGCACAGGAAGCCGAGCATGTCCGTCGACTGCGCGCGGATCTTGCCGCCCAGCTGCTTCACCTCCTGCGGCAGCTTCGCCTCCGCCTGCGTGACGCGGTTCTGGACCTTGACCATGTCCATGTCGCGGTCGGATTCCACCTCGAACGACACTTTCAGCTGGTAGGTGCCGTCGTCCGAACAGCTGCCCTCCATGTAGAGCATGTCGTCGACGCCGTTGACTTCATCCTCAATCGGCATCGCCACCGTGTTCAGGACTTCGCGCGCATTCGCGCCCGGATAGTTGTACGTCACCGAGATTTCCGGCGGCGTCAGCTGCGGATACTGCGAAACCGGCAGACTCGTAATCGCCATCACGCCGGCGATCGTCAGCACAATGGCAATCACCATCGCGAAACGCGGCCGCTCGATGAACGTGCGCGAAAACGTCTTGATCTGGTCGATGCTTTCCCGAATCGAGAGTTTCATGGTCCCCTCACTCCGTAATCGGCGCCTTGTAGTCCGCGTTGAGGTCGGCGTTGTCCGTCGCCTCCGCGACCGTCACCTTCATGCCCTGGCGCAGTTTCGCCGTGCCCGCCACGACGATCCGCTCGCCCGCCGCGAGCCCTTCCGTCACGGGCGTCCAGCCGCCATCCGCCTCCAGCGTCTTCACCTGGCGCCGCTCCACCGTGCCGTCCTCCTTCAGCACCCAGACGCCCAGGTTGCCCTCCGACGAATCCACCACCGCCTGCTGCGGCACGCAGAGGAGCTTCTGCGGCGTCTTGCGGTCGACAAGCAGCGTGACGTAGGTGTTGGGAACGAGGAGACGGTCCGGGTTCGGGAAGGAGAGGCGCATCGTGATCGTCGCCGTTTCCTTGCTCATCGTGTTGTCGTCGTAGGCCCACGCGCCCTCGCGGTTGTAGAGCGTGCCGTCCGGCAGCACGACGCGCTGGCGGAATTCGAGCGGCTTGCCCGCGAGCTGCGCGTTGCGCCACGCCACGTAGGCCCGGTCCGTCAGCGGAAACGAGATGCGGATGGGGTCGATCTGCACGATGCGCGCGAGCGCGCCCTTCGACGGCGCCACGTAGTCGCCCACGTAGGCGGAGGACTTGCCGATCTGCCCGGAAATCGGCGCAACGACCCGCGTCTTCTTGAGGTCGTATTCGGCCACCACGAGATTCGCCTTCGCCTGCAGCACCTTGGCGCGCGAGGACTCGGCGTCCGCCTCGGCGTTGTCGCGCTCGAGCTGCGTGATGCCGCGCGCGTCCGCCTTGCGCATGCGCTCGTAATAGCGGTCGGCGCGCCGCGCCTCCGCCTCGGCGGCCGCCAGGTCGGCCTTGCGCTGGTTCACGACGGCACGGTAGCGCTCGTCGTCGATCACGTAGAGCGTGTCGCCCGCTTTCACGACGTCGCCCTCCTTGAACCGCAGTTCCTTCACATAGCCGTCGATCTGCGGCAGCAGCTCGACCTCCTGCTCCGGTTCCGCATGCGCCACGAACTTCTCCGGCAGGTTGTACGCCCGCTCCTCCGCCGCGCGCACGGCCACCGTCGGCGGCGGCTGTTGCGGCATTCCGCCCGCGTCCGCAGCCTGCTTCGGCCACATCTCGCGCGCGATCCAGCCGCCCATGGCACACGCCGCAGCCAACACGACCGTCGCAATGATCGAACCGGCCACCGATTTCTTCTCTGTCTTTTCCGCCATTTTCATGCCCCTTTCAAGCTGCCTTTTTCAAACCGTTTCCGTTGCCACGGCAATCGACCGCCACATCGCCTCGTAGGCGCGGCGCATCGTCACCGCCAAATCGCACTGCAGACACTTCTCGATCTTCAGATGCACAAGCCCGCTCCAGACCGAGATGCTGACCGACGCCACGGCGACGGGATTCACGTCCGCACGCACGCGCCCCTCGGCGATGTCGTTCTGCAGCGCCCGAATGAGGGAACAGTAGGGTCCGCTCGTGTTGTTGAGAAGGAGGCCCTCGCGGACCTTCGCCATCGAATCGGCCCCCCAGCGCACCTGCGTCTGCATCAGAAGAAAGAACGCGGAGGCTTTCGGATCCTGCACGATCTGCGCGGCGTTGTCGACCATCGCCTCCGCCACCGCGGGGAACGTCAGCCCCTTCCCGGATTCGAGCGCGTCCAGCCGGCGGTGGAGCCGCGCCTGCATCTCGTCGACGAGCGCCAGAAGAAGCGCCCCCTTCGTCTCGAAATGCCAGTAGACCGCCCCCTTCGTCATCTTCAGCCGCGCGGCGATCTGCGTAAAGGTGGTGCGGTCGTATCCTTGTTTGACAAAAAGGGCAAGGGCACTCGCGAGAATCCTCGCGCGCGTCCTCTCCGCCTCTTTTTTCGCCCGTCTCGGCATTGCGCTCCAACCTTCTCCGAATCGGCACCGCGGCCCTTCAGTCTCTTCCCGACCTCCGTCCCGGCCCTTTCCCGAACTTGACGCGGCAGATTATACATACCTTCAGGGAGGTATGTCAACCGCCAATTCCAACAATTTTTCGCCCCATGCCGCGGTCCACTTCGGCCAGAACGTGCCGCAGCGGAAGATCGCGGGCGGGAAGGGGCGGAACGGTTGGGGACGCGCGGAGCGAGAACCGCCGCCGGCGACGGCGCGAACCCTTCTGCCGTCTGCCCCGGCGCGGGACTAAAAGCCAAACAGGTTGCGAATCCGCGCCCAAAGCGACCCCTGCGCCGGTTCGCCCGGCCGCGGATTGCAAGATCCGCTATCGGCCGGGTTCCTGCCTTTGCCCCATTTCCTGTAAGGAGTCTCGTACCTGATGCCCGTACCCGGAATCCCGAATGAATGCTTGACGCCCCTTGCGCCAAGAGTCGTCTTGCATCCTCGCGGCCCCACCGAAACCGACGCGCCCCGCTTGCCGAAGTTGATTGAGATCCCCGGCAATATCGTTATTCGCCGTTGAAACCTAAAGCCCATACGCCTCGCTCCTTGAATTCCCTGCCGCAATGCCGCGCGCCGGCAATCTGCATGGGCGTGGCCGCCGCGGCGCGCCAATCCAGAGCGGATCCTGTTGCCTCAAGGTCCCCTTCTTCGCCCGCGACCCGCAAGCAAACACGGGCTGGCACGCCAACGGCCAAACGGCTAAAACGGCATCTTCCACCATGTCATTTCCTGTCCGGACCTTCAGATGCGGTCCTTCCCCAGCGTCAGTCGGGATTATATCAAATTATGGCCCAAGCGGGTGAATCGCCACATTCCGGAAGGGCATGGCGCCGGTCCGAAGACGTCGTCGACCCGATCCGCCGCAAGACCGTCGGCGGAAAGGCCGCCTGCGGCCCATGGCACCGCCCAGGCGAAAGCGCTCTGACGGCGAAACGCATCGGGACGCCCGGCCGGCCGCAGGGCCTTCAAAGCAGCCCCGCGACGTCAGGCCGGGCCGATGCGCACCGATGGAGAACCGGAAACGGGATGTCCGGACGGCTGCCCAGACCACTCGGAAACGTCTTCGGGAAATCGACCCGGCCGGCTTGCCGGTCGCCGGCGAAGAATCGTGCCTCTCGCTTTTCGGCGACATACTGGCGCTCCGCATGCGCGCGTCCGAACCGGTTGCGGAACGTCAGCCGCGCCAGCTTCCCGCAGGCAACTTCGCGTGTCACAGCAGTCCCCGCGCGTCAAGTTCGGCCTCGTCCAATCCGAGATAATGGCCGAACTCGTGAAGGTACGTGATGCGCACCTCTTCGTCAAACGCCGCAAGGTCCTCTTCGCAATAGTCCCAAAGTTCTGCGAGGAAGAACGTGATGCGCGGGGACTCCAAACACCCGGGGTCAGACGGTTCGTCCAAGGCGGGACCGCTGAAGAGCCCCAGCGAATCTTCGGCGACGCCTTCCTCAAGCCAATGATCCGCCATCTCCCATTCGCAGAAGACGGGGACGCGCTCGGCCAGCCCCCGCAGATCCTGCGGCAGTTCGGAAATCACGCGCCGAACCACCTTTCCGACCCGGCGTTCGAGCTGTTCGGCAATCGTCACGCCTTGAGTTTGTAGGCAACCCATGCCGAAAGCGTCTTGGAATCGAAGATCGTCCCGTTGCGGATGCCCTCCTCGACCGCCTCGGCGGTGAGAACCACGGGATGGACGTTCTCGTCCGGATCCTGCTCCTGCGCGTGCGGACCGTCCGCCAGTTCGGCGAGATAGAGATGAATGCGCTCCTCGCAGTAACCGGGCGTGCAGATGATGGTCGTCAGAAACTGAATTGACTTCACCTCGTAACCGGTCTCCTCTGCCGTCTCGCGCTTCGCGCCCGCGATCGGATCCTCGCCCGGTTCGAGTCCACCGGCGATGACCTCGATGAGCGCTTCTTCAGCCGCCTTGCGGTACTGCTTGACGAACACGAACGTCCCGTCCGGACGGCGGGCAAGGATGGCGACAGCGTTCCCGTGCCGGACAACCTCGCGCCTGGCCTTGCGTCCGTCCGGCAGCTCGATGTCCAGAAGATCGACGCTGATGATCTTGCCCGTGTACTTGCGCTCGGTCGCGAGCGTCTTCTCGTAGAACTTGTCGGTCATTTCTTTGTCCCTTTCAAGCGCCCTTGCGCGTCTCGGTAGGTCGTGCGCCCGGCGGAATCGGTCGTGGCCGTGCCCTGCAACCGCCCCATGCCGTCCCGATAGACGACCTTGCCGGTCGAATCGGTGCGGGCCGTTCCCACCAGACGGCCTTGCGCATCGCGATAAATCGTGTTCCCAGACGAATCCGTGGTTGCAGTGCCCTGATTGCGGCCCAGCGAATCGCGGTATGTGGTTCTGTTGCCGGACACCGTGGACGATCCCCGATTGCGGCCCAGCGAATCGCGATAGACCGTTCTCCCTGCCGAATCGGTCGACGCCGAGCCCATATTCCGACCCTGTGCATCCCGATACGTCTGCTTGCCGGTCGCCGCAAGGAGCGATCCGGCCGCAAGAACCACCCCGGCGACAAACATCCGTTTCCTCATCATTGCATCTCCTTACGGCTGGCCGGTCGGGAGTGGCTGAATGCGAATCCCGGCGACCGGGAGCAATTTCGCAAAGCACGCCAACGTCCCGCCCGCAAGACGGCAGACCGTCCAGTCGGACATCGCCGCGCCCTCGCGATGCGCGGCGGGCATGGCGCTTCCACCTTGGCCGATTCTTTCTCGTGCGCCCTTTGGCGCACCTTCAGAAAATCTGCGGACGGTAATTCCATCGCCGGACATTATACCAAATCCGTCCTTTTGTCCGGCATTGCCCCGAAACGTGATCCCAAAGTGGCGAGTGCAGTCGACAGACCGAAAAAAGGCAAAAAAAATGATTCCAGATTTGCCGACGGGTTTGTGATACCGGACACAAAATCCGGTCGCGCCTCCGAGGGATTCCTGGAACCGGTCGAAATCAGAGCACTTTCATGACTCCAAAATCAACCGCGAGATTTATTTGGCCCCGGAAATCACAGGCAAACATACGAGGAACTCGGCGAGAAGTTCAAAGGGAAACACCCCGCTTCACCGTTTTGCGAAGTCCGGAATGGTGGAGATAAGGGGAGTCGAACCCCTGACCTTCTCAATGCCATTGAGACGCTCTACCAACTGAGCTATATCCCCACAGAGGCGAAAACGGTTGACAGTATACCGAATTCTCTTCCGTTGCGCAAGGACGAATTTTGAAAAATCAGAGAGACAGGACATACTCGGCCAGATCCCCGATCTGTTCGGGCGTCAGTTTCGAAGTCTCGCCGTGCGCGTCGTTCGGATTCGCCGTCGTCAACACCTCCTCCATCGTCAGCGCGCGCCCGTCGTAGAGATAGGGGGCCGAACGCCAGACTTCGCTGAGCGTGGGCGTGTCGAACATCTTGCCTTCCTCCGTACCGGAACCGACGCCCACGTCGTACTTGGCGAGATCCGTCCAGAGATGCTCGCCATTCGGACCTTTCGAGTCGGCCGTATGGCAATCGGCGCATTTCGCCTGCTTGAAGAGCTTCTTGCCGCGCTTCGCGCGCTCGGAGAGTTCGCCGTTCACGAGATACGGACTCGGCACCGGCTTCATCTCCGTCACGTATGCGTCGAAGCAGAAGACGTCCTCCTCCGGGCGCGTCACGAACTGGATGTGCACGAGACCGGCCAGATTGCAGGTGTGCATGTCCTTGCGGATGCCCGTAATCATCGTCGGGGGCGTCCACTGCGCATAAAGTTCGCTCTTCGTCTGCTTCGGATTGCCCATGCCGTCGTTCAGCAAGTCCCAGTTCAAGCCGTCCACCCGGCCATCCGGGTGGCAGCTGGCGCAGCTCTGCCACTGCTGGAAGCACATTGAACCGTCGTTGAACAGCATCTCGCCGCGCCGGACGCGGTCTTTCGCAAGATCCGGTTTCGGCCCGAGCGGATGGACTTTGGCGACGCCCGACGGCTCGTCCAACGGGAACGCGGACACCGCATCGGCGAAATAGAGGGCCGTCATCGCCGTCCGGCCGATCGTCACGACCGACCGCGGGCCATCCCCGCCCACGAGCACGCGGCGGCGGATCGACACGAGAAACGCCAGATCGTTCGGCACGTCTTCGGCGCTTTTCACGATGCCGCTGACGCTCTCGCCGCGGGTCGCCTTCGCCAGACGGTCATGCAGCGCCGCCCGGTCGATGACGGACAGTTCGCCCGTTCCGGCATGCGCCACGACGAGCGTCCTGCCGTCAGCCGTCACCGCGACGCCCCACGGATTGGCGGCGCCACGGTCGACGTCGTCGAGGAGCACCGTGTTCACATAATCGCCGGTCGCGCCATCGAAGACCGAGAGGGCGGCCGTATTCATCCAACCGCGTTCAAGCTGGGTGGTCGGCAGCTGGTAGCGCCCCATGGAATGCGTCACGTAGATCGATTTCCCGTCGGGCGAAGCCCCCAGCCCGCGCACGCCCGTCGAACCGTTCGGAAGGAGAACGTTCTTCACCGCCTGCGTCTTCGTGTCGATCACGCTCACGGCCGCCGCGACCACGTCGTTCGTCGCCGCACAATACGGCAGGAGATTCGCCACGAAGAGAAGCTTGCCGTCGGCGCCCAGGGCCGCCGCAAACGGTTCGCGCAGCACCTTCACCTCGCCCGTCACCTTGAGCGAAGCCGCGTCGACGACGCTCACCTTGTTCTGGAAGCGGTTCATCACGTAGACCGTCCGGCCATCGGCGGACACGACAGGCGCGCACGGCGAATGGCCGATCGCCAGCGAACCGACGGGCGTCCCGTCCGGCGCGAACTTCTGCAGTTCGCCGAACTGAAGGCCGGCCGTCACGTAGACGGCGTCTTTCGACGCGGCGATGCCCGTTGGATTGAGCGGGATCTTCCCCTGCCGAGACGCGATATTCCACTGGCGAACGAGCGTCCCGTCGACCGCGAGCTGGACCACGCGCTGCGCCGTGGCGCACGTCGCGTAGACGCCCGAACCGTCGGGCGCGGCCGCCAGATACTCCGGCGACACGTATTTCGACGCCGGCGCGGGCGACTCCGAAGCCGTCTTCCCGAATCCCCATCCCGCAACGAGAACCACCAGCGCAAGCCAACCAGGAATTTTCTTCATCTTCGCCTTCTCCAAAGAAAACACGCGGAACATACTACCATAAATTTCGGCATTTGGGCGAAGCAAGCGCACCCCTCGCCCGGCGGAAGAAGCACCGCAGCATGACGATCTGGGTGCGAATCGTATCGCGAAGAGGCCGATAGTGCGAGGAGCGATTGGAATTGATGTAGACCGTCTGAATTGGAATCTGAACCAGCGGCGCAGGGAAATGCCTCGCCTCGGCCAGCATCTCCGTCTCGTACTCGTACCGGTCGCCCGGAATCGACAGCATCCGTTCGAACAGGCTGCGCGGAATCCCGCGCAGTCCCGTCTGCGTATCCTGGACGGACAACCCGAACATCAGGCGAAAAACGCCGCGCGCCCACCAGTTCCCGAACCGGCTGCGCAGGGGGGCCGAGGACGGAAGCGTCCGCACGCCCAGAACCAGGATCCCCGAACCGCGCGCCAGCGCCTCGGCAACGCGGACGACATCTTCGGGAAGATGCTGGCCGTCCGCATCGACCGTCACCAGCCCCTCGACATCGGGCAGGTGGTCCCTGATCCAGGCGATGCCCGTGCGCAGGGCCACGCCCTTTCCGCGGTTCCGCCCGTGGACGAGAACCCGATCCACCAGCGGCCGCAGTTCCGCGAAAACGTCCTGTCCGACCGTCGAGCCGTCATCGACGACGACGACATGGGCAAACGCCTCCCGCAGCCGCGGAACCAATTTCCGCAACTGGTCGTCCGGCTCGTAGGAGGGAATGAGAATGGCGATGCTGGTATTCAAGGCTGCAGACGAAAATCGAGACATGGCGAGAAGAGGGAAAGGGCCGCCCCACCGTGTGTGTCAATCGGAGGCCCAAAGCGTGCGGATGAAGGAGAGGGACGCCTTGAGTTCGTCGAACGAGACGGGGTCGTGCGGCTCGAAGACGCGGACGATGTCGCGCCCGGCCAGCGGCTTGAGCGCGGCAAAGTCCACGCGCCCCCAGCCCGGCTGACGGTGGTCGTCGTGGAAATCCGCCACGTCGTTCAAATGCATGCCGCAAAAATGCGCCCCCAGGCGCGCGACGATCTCCGTCGCGCCCTCCGACCACCCGTAGCATTCCCGCACGCGGGCGTGTCCCGTATCGAACCACAGCTTGAGCGGCGCGCCCGCATACGCCTTCATCAGGTGTTCCGCCTCGTTGGCATTCGGGAAGCCCTCCAGCCGCGGCAGATTCTCCAGTCCCAACGTGACGCCAGCCGTCTCGAAAAGCGGGAGCAGCCTGTCGAGTTCGCGCTTGAAGACTTCCAGCGCCTTCAGCCCGCGCCTGTCGCGACGGCCCCGGGCCCTCGCCAGACACCGCCGGTAAAGGGGCCGCGAAACGTCCCTTTTGCCATCCTTGCCCTTCAGCAGCACGCGCAGGGCCTCGGATCCGCGATTGACGAACAGCCCGTCCAAATCGACATAGCCGGCATGCGTCACGACGACTTTCGCCCCCAGCTCGCAGGCGCAGGCCAGCGTCTTCTCCGTCAGCAGACGGGCCAGGACGCGTTCGTCCTCGTCCTCGGCCGCCAGCCGGTGGAGTTCCGGATGGCCGCTGGGCGCCCCCACCGGAACGGGACAGTAGGCATGGACTGACTCGACGGGCATCTGGTCCAGCCGGCGCCTGAAACCCGGAATCTGCTCCGGCATCGTCCGGAAACCCAGTTCCAACGCATCGAAACCCAGCGCCATCGCCTCGTCGGCGATGGCCGCACCATCCGTCAGACGGACGTTGTTCCAATTCGTTGAAAGCGAGAACCGCATGCTCCCATTATAGCACAGTTGGCGGGCGCACGATGGAACGGCCGCGAAATCAGCAGGGCGGGCGGGGTTTCAGGGAACGGGAGAAGCAGTAATGGAGCCGGCCCGTGACCCGATCCACCGAATAGGAGATCCGCACCCCCTCCAGCGTCCCGAATTCCTTGAGCGCCATCGCCTTGATCGTCTCTTCCAGCATATTCAGATTCCTTTCCTTGTCGGAGAAACGCGGGTCGGCGGCGGAATCTTACGCGCGGACGGAATTCAGGGCGGAAAAAACGAAGCGGCGGAACGGCGGCAACTGCCGCAGCCGCCGTTCGCGGCCATGCGGCCGGCACCCGTCAGGCCGTGCCGGGGCAGATGCCGACGCCTTCCGGCGGCAGCGGGACGTCGTTCGTTTCCTCGAAAGTCTTGGCCGTAAACGCGGCATTCCAGCCATTGAAGAATTCGGACTTCTCGTTCTCAAGAATGTCCTTCATCCTCACCTGGCGGCCGGAGTAGGCCGCCAGCGTGCCCATGATGCAGGTCGCGGTCGACAGGGCGACCTGCTCGCCCTCGTTGACGAGATTGCCGCTCAGCAGGCCCGAGAGGAAATCCGCGTGCTCCATGACCAGTCCGTTGTCATGGCGCCCCGCGATGGCGTTCAGGTCCTCCTCGACGGGACTGCCGTCAAACCGCCGGATCCGGCCGCCCACGGAAATTTCGCCTTCCGTGCCGACGAGGCGCGTCCCAAACGGATTCGCGCACCCGTTCATGTGGCGTCCGTAGGTCGCCACGTGCAATTCGCCGCCATAGTCGTAGTCGATCGCGATCTCGTCGTAGATGTCGCCGATGCCGGCCGGCCGGCGCCAGCGGCCGCCCATGCCGAACGCGCTCACGGGCGCGCGGCCGATGAACCAGTTCGCGAGGTCGACTTCGTGAATGGCCTGTTCCGTGATCTGGTCGCCGCCCATTTCCCAGAAGTGGTACCAGTTGTTCGCCAGGTAGGATGCGTTCGTGTCCTCCGGCCGGCGCGGACGCACCCACATCGCCCCATGGCAGCGATAGACGCGTCCGGCCACGATCTTGCCGATCGCGCCCGCGCGAACGGGACCGATCTGCTTCAGGAACCGGTTGGAATGGCGGTGAAGCGTGCCGGAGAGGATCGACAGGTTCTTCGCCTTCGCGTCCGCCACCACCTGGAGAAATTCGCGAATGCCGCGCGGATCCGTGGCAATCGGCTTCTCGGCGAAAACGTGCTTGCCCGCGGCCACGCAGGCGGCGGCATGGCGGGCGCGGAACAGCGGCGGCGTGCAGAGCAGCACGATGTCGCAATCCGCGGCAATCACGTTCTTGTAGCCGTCCGCGCCGCCAAACGCCATCTTCTCGTCAACCCCGTACTTCCGGCAGACGTCCAGCGCCTTCGCGCGATCGAAGTCCGCCGCCGCCACCAGCTTCGCCTCGCAGCCGAGACGCGTCGCCGCGTCCATGATGTTGCGGATGGCGCCGCCCTCGCATTTGCCGCCATACCACTGGCAGCCCCGCCCGCCGCAGCCGACAAGTCCGACCTTGAAGATTTTCCTTGCCGCGCCGAGAACCGCCGGCGAGGCGGCCAGCGCGCCGGCCGTTGCCATGAAATGACGTCGGGAAAACTGCATGACTTCTACCTTTCCGTTTCGTTTGGAATCGGGAATCGCCGGAATGGGTATCCGGCCGGCTAGCGGTCGACGCGTGCGCCGCCGCCGCCAACCAGTTTTTCGACATCGGCCTTCGTGGCCATCGAGGTGTCGCCGGGCGTTGTCATCGCCAGCGCGCCGTGCGCCGCGCCGTAGTTCACGGCCTTTTCGGCGTCGTCGAAGGCCATCAGGCCGTAGATGAGGCCCGACGCGAACGAATCGCCGCCGCCCACGCGGTCGTAGATCTCAAGGCCTGGGCGCTGGACGGACCGGTGGAGTTCGCCCTTGTACCAGCAGATGGCGCTCCAGTCGTTCACCGTCGCGCTCTTCACGCTGCGCAGCGTGGTCGCCACGACCTTGAAATTCGGATAGGCCGCAACCGCCTTTTCAATCATCTTGCGGAAGCCTTCGACCGGAAGCGTCGTGAGATTCCGGTCGACACCTTCGACCGCGATGCCCAGCGCCGCCGTGAAATCCTCCTCGTTGCCGATCATCACGTCAACGAATTTCGCGATTTCGCGGTTGACCTCCTGGGCCTTCGCCTGGCCGCCGATCGACTTCCAGAGCGAAGCGCGGTAGTTCAAATCGTAGCTCGTCACCGTGCCATGCCGCTTCGCCGCCCTGAGCGCCTCGATGGCGACCTCGGCCGTCGTTTCGGACAAGGCCGCGAAGATGCCGCCCGTGTGGAACCAGCGCACGCCCTGCCGCCCGAAGAGTTCGTCCCAGTCGATGTCGCCCGGCTTGAGCTGCGACACCGCCGTCAGGCCGCGATCCGCGCAGCTGCGCGCCCCGCGGCACCCGAAACCGCGCTCGACGAAATTGAGGCCGTTGCGGACCGTGCGCCCGATGCCGTCGAATGCCACCCACTTGACGTGGGAAACGTCCACGCCGCCCTGCAGCATGAAGTCCTCGACGAGCCGCCCGACCGGATTGTCGGCGAAAGCCGTCACGGCCGTCGTCCTGAGGCCAAAGCACCGGCGCAGGCCGCGCACGACATTGTATTCGCCGCCGCCTTCCCAGACCTTGAAATCGCGCGCCGTGTGGATGCGACCGTCGCCCGGATCGAGACGCAACATGATTTCACCGAGGGACGCCGCGTCCCACAGGCAGCTTCCCGCCGCCTTCACCGACAACGATTCCATTTCCCCATCTCCATTTTTCCCGACCAGTCCAAACCTAGCGGCCCCGGCGGATCTCCGTTTCATCGCCGTCTCCGCCATACGGCGGCGGAGACACGCGCGCCGAATAGTCCCACTGGTCCTGCCAGCTTTCCTCCGCGACCGCCTGCCGATATTCGCGATACCCCTCGCGCCAGATCATCCAGGCAATGAGAATCGTCACGAAGCCCCAGTTGCCATGGTTCATCACGCGATGCAGCCCGTTCAAGGCCAGCAAAACGGCAAAGACGCGACCGACGACCATCGCCACAAACGTCGCCCGCGACCGGCTCATGAACGCGCGCATCGCGCTGCGGAAGATACGGCCGCCGTCCATCGGAAAGCCGGGCAGCAGGTTGAAGCCCCCCAGCATGAAGTTCATCAATCCCATGTCGATCAGCAAATCGACGATCCAGAACAGCCCGCGGGAACATGAAAGATCCGCATGTCCCAGCCCCCCGTTCGTCACGAAAAAGAGGGCGGCGGACCAGACATTGCCGACGACCAGCAGGGACGCGACCCCCAGCGCCAGGATGCCGAGGGCAAAGCTCACGGCCGGCCCGGCAATCGCCGTCAGGAACTCCTGCAGGGCCTTGCGCGGCATGGCGATCAGCGACGCGCACCCGCCCAGCAGCGAAAGCGTGATGTCGTTCGTTTCGTAGCCGAATCCCCGCGCCGCAAGCGAATGCCCCAATTCATGGGCCGTAATGGAAAACAGCAGCAACACGGCCCCCAGAAGCCCGCTCATGAGGCTTCCGCCGCTCGTGGCAAACAAGATCAGGAGAACGATCAGCGAGGAATCCAGGTAGATCGGAATTCCGAACAATTCGCACACATGTATCTTCCGCGGAAACATGGCGCTATTCTACCATTCCTTCGGCGCTCTGCCTAGTCCCCCGCGCCATGCGCCGGCAGACCCGGCGCCTTTCGGAAGCGCATGCCCCCGCAACGGACACGCCGGGGCCGCCGGCACGGAGAAACGGGATTGCGGTGCGGCCGGGCCGGCCGCGGGCGCGGGGCCATGGTTCGGCCCGGCGGTCAGCCGAAGACGAGGAAGGCGGCGCAGGCCGCGCAGGTGGCGACGCACGCGACGAGCGGCAGACTGAACCTGAAGAACGCCAGCACGATCGCCGTCACGGCGCCGGCCAGCGCCGGCAGGGGAACGCGGCCCGGGAATGCCGCCGCCGGATCGGTTGCGTAGAAAACGTCGGGGAAAATCATGGCCGACAGCAGCGCATAGGGCACGTATTCCAACAGGGCCACCAGATGGGGATTGCGCAACGGCCGCCGCAGCAGGACCAGCGGGACGACGCGCAGAAGGTAGGTCACGGCCGCCGTCACGGCGATCAGCCCAAGCAGCGTCTTCCGGTCGCACCAGTCAGGCATTCGCCGCCACGCCTTTCTTCGGGAAGAGGACGGCCGCAACAACGGCGCTCAAGACGCCGGCCGCCAACGTGATCCAGCCGCCGTCAAGCCCCGCCGGCAACAGCCGGAGGCCGATGCTGGCCAGCGCCGCGAGGACGACGCACACGAGCGCCGCCGGGTCCCGCCGCGCCGCCGGGACGATGATGGCGAGGAACATCGCGTAGAGCGCCAGCCCCAGCGAACGCTGGAGGACCGGCGGCATCAGCCCGTTCGTCCCGTCCCACGCGCCGAGAACCGTTCCGCCGACCCAGCCAAGCCACGAACAGGCCGTCAGCCCCATGTAGTAGGAGAACGTCAGCGGCCGCGTCTGCTTGACCGCCAGGCCGACGATTTCGTCCGTATCGCCCATCGCCACCAGCAGGCGCGCGCCAACGCCCACCGACGCCGACAGCCGCTGCGCCACGGCCAATGCCATCAGCACGTAGCGCAGATTGAACACGAAAACGGCGAGAACCACGGCAAAGCAGGCGCTGCGCTTCTCCAGCAGATTCACCACGGCGAACTGTCCCGTACCCGAAACATGCGTCATGCTCATGAGCAGCGGCGACCAGAACGGGTGGCCGTTCTGGCGGCACGCGATGCCAAACGCAAACGCCACGGACATGTAGCCGAAGAAAATCGGCAAGGCGTCCACGAAGCCCCGGCGAAAACCAAGTTCGGATTTCGCGTCATCCGAAACGGCCATCAGAGAACGAATCCTCCGACATAGCCGAAAAGAACGCCAAAGACGTAGACGGCGGCGAGAATCCCCAGATTCTGGAGATGGTGGCGATGCGTGCGGAAGAGAACGACCAGGCCGACGCCGGCGCCCGTCAGCGAGGACGAAAGCAAAGCGCCCGCCGACATGCCGCCCGCCGAATAGACTTCCGCGCAGGCCGCCGAGACGGCGCAATTCGGAATGAGCCCCAACAGTCCGCCCAGCAGTTCGCCCACCAGGGGCCGATTCAGGACAAAGCGCTTCAGGGCCTCTTCGCCCTCGCAGAAATGGAGCGCCAATTCGACAAGCCCCGAAACGACCAGAAGGAAGACGAAGATCTCGGCCGTGTGGATCAGCGCCGGAACGACAATCCCCTGGCGCGCCTCGCAGCTGCACCGGCTATGCGCGCACAGTTCGCCGACGTGCGGCGACGGGCCGCGCCGGCCCATGCAGTAGAGGAAAAGATTCAGAAGATACCCCGCCAGAACGGCGAAGACGACCTTCAGCCCGATCAGCTTGAGCAGGAAGCGCACCGGGACCTGCCTGGAGAGGAGAACGGGGACCAGTTCGTCCGAGGTCGACAGGAAAACGGCCAGCAGCGTGCCCGCCGTGACCACGCCGCCCGCGTAGAGGGACGCGGCGGCGGCGGAAAAGCCGCACTGGGGCACCACGCCGGCGGCGGCGCCGAAGAACGGCCCCCAACGACTGACGCGCCCGAGCTTTCGCTCGAGCGCATCGCCCGCGTGCGCTTCCACCCATTCCAGCACCAGATAGGCCGGAAAAAGGAACGGCAGAAGCAGCAGGTTCTCCAACAGAAAGTCGATCACGCCTGGGCAATCGCTTCGGCCGGGCACTGCGCCGCACACGCGCCGCAGTCCACGCACTTGTCGGCATCGATCTTGTAGGCCGGCTCGCCGGCCGAAATCGCCTCCGCCGGGCAGACCGACGCGCAGCTGCCGCACGCAACGCACTTCGCTTCATCAATCTTCATCGCCATTTCTTGTTCTCCTTCTCTTTCTCTTTTCGGGGTGAAAAACCGCGTTCATTATACCACAGAACCCTCTTGTTAGAAAATGGTAATTTGCGTCGCCCCGCGCAGCGTGCGGACGGCGGAGGCGGGCCGTTCCCGCCGTCCGCGGAGCCAGCGGCCTCAGCGGCTCGAATAGGTCGTCGTGAAAGTCCCTTCGAGGACGGGTTTCGCGAACGAGAACGCCAGGCGCCTGACCGACGGGAGCCCGGGATTCTCGATGGATTCCTCCCGGAAGGAAACCGGCGCCGTGGCCGCGATCGCCAGCTTCAGCTTCCGGCTGGTCGTCGGGCTCTTGCTGATGAGAAACTCGGTGGCCTCCGCGTTCCGGGTAAACTCGCGGTAGGTGACCACCGGCACCTCGAACGCCGTCGGCTCGGTGAACACCGCCCGGTCGGAAATCTCGATCCGGTCCCCCGCGCGGTCGAACACGACCGTGCGGACGAGCGATTTCAGGGCTTTGACGTCATAGGCCGCCGTGCAGTCGAGCACGAGCGTGTCCGTCCCGTCCGTGAAGACGCGGCTGACGACTTTCGCCGCCGCCGCGCGGCCGGTCTGCTGCAGGCTGCCGCCGACCACGGGTACGGGATGCCCGTACGAATTGAGGACCTTCGAGACGTAGCGGTCCTTCGAGAACGTCCGGCGCGTGTAGATTTCGCCGCCCGGATCGCCGGCCATCTCCGTGCCGTCCAGCATGATGCAGTAGGTTCCCACATCGTTGTGGTTGTGGAGTTCGGCGTTGTGTCCGCCCTTCACCGCCAGGGCCATGCGCATCGTGCGGTCGGCATGGTGGACGCGCGAAATCAGCACCTGGGCGTCGGAGAACCAGGACCGCGCGGGAAGTTCGTCCAAGGCCGGCGCGACAGGCGCCGGCTCCTGGCCGAACGCGCGCAGCGAGAAGAGCGCCGGACCGCCGTGAAACGGCTCCGCCCGGAGAGCGGCCGTGTTGGCGAGGTCGGACCAGATCTGCCGTCCCAGCGCCAGATACGCCGGCGAGGCGTTGCCGCCGCCATCGGCGAAATGCGGCGACAGCCCGCTCTGGAGCTGGAATCCGTAGGCGTATTCCATCACGGCCCTGCACTTCGGATCGGCGAAGAAGTCGACCTTCCCGCCCGTGGCCGCGCGCACGGCGAGGCCCATCTCCAGATGGTGGCCGTAGCCGTAGTTCCAATAGCCCATGCCCTCGGAACAATAGCCGTCGTCGGTGTAGCCCGCCAGCGCAAACGGCACGCTCCCTTCGGCAAACGCCACGAATTCGGCGCGCAGACGGCGGTCCTCGACCACGGCGAGCGCCGTGCGGACGACGCAGGCGTTGCAGACGCTGTTCCAGTTGTTGCCGCAATGGAACCACCAGTGTCCGGGAATCTTCTCCTGCCCGCGGGCATGGCGCAAGTAGGGCTGGAACGTGCGGCGGTCGAGTTCCGCGTACATCTTCGCCCGCGTGGCGGCGGGGAGGCGCTCCCCCAGCCAGTCATGGCAGAAAGCCAGCGCCAGCGAGATGCACCCTGCCATCAGGTCGACGTGCGGCTTGCCGTTGAAACACGTCAGGGCGCTGTCGTGCGCGGGCAGCGTCCAGCTCTTCATGGCGCAGAACGCGTCCGCGTAGGCGACGATCTTCGGGATGAAACGCCCCCTGTCCTCCAGGCATTCGGCAACGAAGAGACGGTTGAACGCCGCCAGTCGCCGTCCCAGGCTCCGCTGGTAGCGCGTGCGGTTTCCGTTCCGCGTGAACTCAAGATACTCGGCATCCGGCACGTCCGGCACGGGCTGGTCCAGCAGCGCCTCCGCCGCCTTGATTTCGTTCGTGCCGTTCGGCGTCGCGGCCAGCCGGCCCCAGGCGGCGCGATCGGCGATCCGCGCGCCGTCGGCCCCGGGCTTCTCGGGCAGCCACGCTTCGATTTCGGCGATCCGCGCGGCCAGCGGGCCGGCGGGAAGCGCCAGCGCCGCCAGCGCGACCGAGACGAGCAGAAGCCGGCGCCTCATTTCACCAGCCCTTCAAAGCGCAGCAGCGCCTCAAGGAAATAGTAGTCGGCGTAGTTGAGCGGAACGTCCACTTCGCCGCTCTCCGGATTGCCGTACCAGCCCGGCTTGTTGCCCACGCAGTGCATCAGCAGGAAGTTCCCGTTCTCGCCCGCCTTCGCCAGATAGGCGTCCGACGCCAGCGACGAGAGGATCTTCACGCCAAAGGCGCGGTAGGCGGCGGCCTTCTCGGCGGGCGCGAACCGGCAGAGTTCGAGCAGCGCGCTCGCGACGATGGCGGCCGCCGAGGCGTCGCGCTCCTCGTTCGGGATCTGCGGCGCCTTGAAATCCCAGTAGGCCACGCCGTCCGCCGGCAGGTTCGGCTCGTTCATCCAGTAGTCGGCGCATTTCATCGCGCGGGCGAGATACGCGGGCTTCCGCGTTTCGCGATACATCATCGTGAAGCCGTAGACGGCCCAGCCGTGGCCGCGGCTCCACGTCCCCTCCACGCAGGCGCCCTGGCCGGCGAAGACGCCGTGCACCTTCTTCGTCACGCGGTTGTAGTCGAGCACATGGTAGGCGCTGCCGTCGGCGCGGAAGTGATGCCGGTCCGTCAGGTCGGCCTGGCTGCGGCTGATGAGATCGCTCTTCGGATCGCCGCCGTTCTTCGCGTCCCATTCAAGCAGTTCGAGATTCATCATGTTGTCGATGATCACGATGTACTGCGGCGTGAAGAAGTCGGTTCCCCTGCGGCCCTTCGGATTGCCCCAGCTGCAGATGAGGCCCAGGTCGTCGTCGTAGCGCGTGCGCAGCGCGGCCGCCGTGTCATGGAGGAACGCGGCGTACTTCGGGTCCCGCGTGAGCCGGAGCGCGTTGCCGGCGGAGCAGTAGGTGCGGAAACCGACGTCATGGTTGCTGGCGTCATGGCGAAGCGGTTCCAGCAGACGGTCCGTATACCGCGTGGCCGCCTCTTTCCAGAACGCCTCGCCCGTCTTCTCGTAGAGATACCACAGCGATCCCGGGAAGAAGCCGCTGCACCAGTCCTTCGGCGGAATGACGACGAGTTTGCCGTTCTGCCAGCGCTTGGGCTGCATGTCGGGCTGCTGCGACGCCATCTGCTTCAGGAGGCCGCGATACTGCTCGGCGCACCGCGCGTAGACGGCCGGCAGCTTCCGGGCCAGCGCCTGCTCCGCGGGCGTGGCGGGGGCGGCGGATGCCGCGAGGACGCCGCAGGCGCAAAAGGCGGCGGCCAGAATCGGGGCGGATGCAAGCGGATGTCTCATGGGGTGGGTCCTGTTTCGGGGTTGTCGTCTTTTCCGTCCCGGCAACTCTGCCAGCGGAGAAAATTGAAGAGGAAGAACTGGCGCGTGCGGCCCGGGCGATCGTCCTCGCGCGCCCACAGCGTCCAGAACGGCGCCCAGTTGCGGTCGATCCCCCCGGCGTGGCGGATCGGGTTCAGGTCGAGCGTCCGCATCCGCTTGAGGCCCTGCTCCTCCGCCTGGCTCCAGAACGGCCACACGCGCAGATACGAGGACGTCAACTCGTCCGTCCCGGACGATTTCCGCCAGCGGCGTTCCCAGGTGAAGAAGGGGAAGAAGTTGAACCGCGTCTCCCGCGTCGTGCGCGTTTCGAGCGTCGTGTGCTCGACGAGCTGCCAGCCCAGGCGCCAGGTCTTCTCTTCGGCCTGCGCCTTCTTCCCGTCGGCATACGAGTAGCCGTCCACCGTTTCGAAAAGCGGCCAGACGGAAAGCCGGTCGCGGACGCGGGAGCGGAGGATCTCCACCAGGGGCCAGAGGATCCGCGTGCGCGTGGCCGAATCGGTTTGCGCCTGCGCGAAGAACGGCGGCAGCACCATCGTCTGGGATTCGCGTTCGCGACGGACCTGGGCGTAGAGCGGCCAGAGCATCCAGGACGAACCGGCGCCCGACGTGTCGCGGTCCGCCCGGTAGGACGCCCACGTCACAAGCGGCCAGAGGAGGTAGGAATGTTCGCTTTCGCGCTGCGTTCCGTACCCGTAGAGCGGCCAGACCCCCACGCCTTCGCGCGGCGCCTCGCGCCAGGTGACGAACGGCCAGCAGACGGCACGGCTGCGCACGCCCTTCACCGTGTAGGTCTGCCAGAGCGGCCACAGGACGTATTGCCAGTCGTCCATCAGCAGCACGTGCGGGTGGCGCCCGTAGAACGGGAAGAACCCCCAGTAACCGTCGCCCGTGCGGGCGGCGCCGCTGAACCAAAGCGGGAAAACGTCACAACTCCAGCTGGGGTCGTTTTCCCGCGCATCGCCAAAGGCGACCAGCGCCCGCCACCAGACGGTCCCGGCGCGGCCGTGATACGTGCCCAGCGGCCACAGGACGTCCCGCACGACCGCATCCGTCCCGGGATCCGCGCAGTGCGAGTAGAACGGCCGCACCGCCCAGAACGTGACCGGTCCGGGATCGCTCCGGCGGTATTCGAAGAACGGCCCCAGATGCCAATGCGCCCGGCCGACGTCCCCCGTGCATCCGGCGGGCGCCTCCCCGCCGGACGCGCCCGCCGCCCAGGCTGCAAACACGAGCAGCCCAAGACCGACGCGCCGGACGTTTCTACCCGCGGACATGGCTTTTTCGCGGCCTGACGGCCTGCGCCACTACTTGCCCTGCGCCGCCTTCTGGAGCTTGTCCAGCACGCCAAGGTCGTACTTCGAGAGCTCGTTCTGGTGATTGCGCAGCGTCCGCAGCGTCGCGCGGGCGCGGCCCAGGTCCTTGCGGGCGATCTGGACGCGGGCCAGCGTGATCTGCATGCGGATGTCCGCGATCTGGCTGTTTTCCTTCGAGAGCGAAATCGCCTTCTTCACGCACGTCTCGGCCTCGTCCAGATTCTTGTTCTGGTCGAGCAGCGTCGACCCCAGCGTTTCCCACGCGACGTAGAGATCCGGCGCCGTCACCGTCGCGTCGCGGGCGTATTTCTCGGCTTCGGGATAGCGCTGCAGACGGCGCAGAACCTCCGCGAGGTCGTTCTGCGCGGCCGCGATCGGCTTGTCCGCCTCGACGGACAGGCGCAGGAACGTCTCGGCCATCAGGTAGTCGCCCTCCTTCAGGCGCAGCGAACCCATCACGTAGTTGGCCAGCTTGCTGCCGCGATCCAGGCGCAGAATCTGGCGGGCGTGCTTCTCGGCGCTCTCGCCATCGTCCATCGCGATGTCGAGATTGAGGATCATGTCGCCCACCACGCTCACGTCGGGACGCACGGCGGAGGCCGCCACCAGGCAATCGCGCGCCTGCTTCTGGAAGGCCTTGCCCTTGCGCATCAGCACCAGCGCCCGCGTCATCTGGACGTGGTAGTCGCGCGGCGATTCGGCAATCGTCTCCATCTTCGGCAGGATGACGCCGTCAAGCTCTTCCAGCACCTTCCGCTTTTCGGCCTCGTTCTTCGCCTGGTCGAACTGCTGCAGAAGCACGCCGGCGAGCAGCGCCCAGGCCTGGAGCGACTTGGGCTGCAGGTCGGTGACCTTCTGAAGGGACATGCGGGCGGCCGCGAGATCGTTGTTGAGCATGTGGAGAATCGCCCAGTCGAACCCGGCGCTCTCCCTGTTCGTCGCCGACTTCACGGCCTTTTCGAGGAAGCCCTTCGCATCGTTCAACGCGCCGTTCTGCATCGACAGCCGCGCCAGGCCCATCCACGCGTCGTGGTTCGTCGCATCCGCGTCCAGGACCTTCTGGTAGACTTCGCGGGACTTCTTGGTCTGCTTGCCGCTCGCGTAGATGGAGGCGAGCATGTTGAGCAGCCCCATCTGGCGGTCGGCCGGCACGAGGCTGGCCGCGCGCTGGACCTGGGCGATGGCATTGCCCGTCTGCGCCGAACGCGCCCACGCATAGCCCATGCGGGCGAAGATCTCCGGCGAGCGGATGTAGCCGTAGTAGCGGGAAAGCGACCAGAGCAGATAGCGGCGCTTGGGATCGTCGACGATCGCCTTCAGCTTGCCGCTGATCTCGACCTTGTGCGCAACGGCCTCCTTCACGCCGGCGCGGGCCTGCTCGAATTCGTTGAAGAGCGCGCAGATGTTGTCGCAGTCGATCTTCTTCAGCACCAGCTCGTACATCTCGAAAGCATCCGACTCCATGCCCAGGTCCTGCAGGAGGACGCCCAGGTTGTTGGCGAGGAAGCCGACGTGGCGGCGCAGCTGCAGGCGCAGCTGGACGACCGGATCGTCCTGTTCGGCAATCGCCCGCGACCCCTTCTTGCCGACGCCCGGCAGAATGGCGTCGATCTTTTCCCAGAATGCCAGGAAGTCGGCCTTCGCCTTTTTGCCGTCAACCGCCTTCATGTTGTCGACGCCGCCGAAGAAGAGGCATTCCGGCACGGGCTGGCGCTCGGCCATGTACCAGAAATCGGGAACGCCGAAGATCGCCGCCTCGCGGGTGACGTTCGTGTCGCCCGCGAACCAGTCCTGCAGGAACGGCAGCACGCCCAGCTGGATGGACAACGACAGATTCGCGTGGCCCGCCTTCAGCTTCTTGTTCTGCACAAGGTGCGAGAACTCCTTCAGATAGGCTTCGTCCATGTCGCGGTGGAGACAGATCAGGTTCAGCTCCTTCCCCCGCGCGGCCGCCACGACGCGCAAATGGTCGTCGAGCGTGCCGTCCGTCACCAGCCAGGAACGCTCCCCCAGGCGGTCGATGATCTCCCGCGCGCAGGCATCGGCGAAACTGCCGCGGTCCTTCACGCAGTCGAACGCGTTGACGACGGCGGCCAGCGCCAGCAGCACGGCCAGCACGAATCCCGCGACCGGCGCCAGCTTGCGGCCGAACACCGTCACAAAAGGCAGCTTGTCGTATTCGACGGCGGGCAGCGGCGTGCGCGCCAGCAGATACCAATAGGCCGCCAGATAGCCGCAGAGGCAGGCGGCCAGCGTCGTCGTGGCGACGGGCACGACGCCAAACGGCCGCAAGACGCTTTCCGGCGCGAGCGGCGTCACCGTCGCCAGAATCGCGCAGACCGTCATCGCCGCATGGAACAGATACTGGCTCCAGATCCGCTCGTTGTTGAGGCCGCGCCCGGAGGCGAACAGGCAGGCCATGAACGGGATGACCGTCAGCGTGACGATGTAGAGCCAGCCCGGACGCGAGAACCACAACCGCATCTCGTGCACGTTGGCCGCCGTCATCTTCTGCCAGATCTTCCCGACGTCCGTCAGCCCCGACGACGCGGCTTCGGGCAGGCCGAGATAGAAATTCGCCACGGTCTGGAACAGGAGGCCGTAGGTCGCGAAAACGCCAATCAGGAACAGCGCCGTCGGAAGGTAGAACTTCTTCCCCCGCTTGACCGTCACCACGACGAGGGCCAGCAGATAGAGCGGCAGCAGCGCCGCGAAAATGACGCTTTCGAGCAGGCCGACGCCGACGCCGACGCCGAGAACCAGGGCGAGAAACGTCCCCGGCTTCGCCCACTTCGCCATCAGCACCGGCAGCGAAAAGAGCAGCAGCGCCAGCGTGACGTCGAACAGGCGGTACTCAAGATGCGTCGACGTCTGCCAGATCGCCGTCGAAAAGACAAAGGCGAACCCCGCGACGACGCCCGCGCAGACCGCCGCGCCGCGGACGAGCTTGATCGTGTCCTCCTGATGAATCGCCATCGCCACGAAGACGGCGGTCAGCCAGCTGACCAGTCCCGCCGACAGCACGCCGCAGACGAGCGAGAGCAGATTCAGCCGCGTCGGCGAAATTGTCGCGCCGCAAAACGCCTTGACGAACCATCCCCAAACGGGATGCGCCGGCGATTGCAGGGCGTCCATGCCCATCCATTGCGTAAAAAGGCGAGCCGATTCGCCGGGGAAGATGTATCCCGCCAACGTCCACGAATAGACGACCAGCGCCACCAGCGCGGAACCGAGCGCGCAAATGCCGATCCGCATCCCCAGCGACAGGCCCGTCTCACGACCGTTCTTTTCCATGTCACATTCCTCTCTTTTAAGCCGTTCCATATTGTACATTAAAATGCGCGAATGCGGTAGAAGGAATTCGTCAGTCCTTTCGGAAACTCGTACCGCCCCTCCACGGGCGTGGGCGGCAGATTCGTGAAGACGCCGTGCCAGACGGCCCCCGGCGCCAGCACAGCCGTCCGCTCGACCACCTGCGTCCGTTCGCAGCCGCCCCGCCAGACGAGACGTTCGGCCGTCACGGCCAGAATCCTGAAATCGGAATCCGGGTCGACGGGATCCGTGTCCGCCGCATATTCGTCCGCATTGGACAGCCCGTCCCCGTCGGCGTCCGCATCCGCCCGCCCCAGACCGGTTCCGGCCGTCGCCCCCAGCAGATAGCGCCGGTACCACCACTCCGGCAGCCCCGCCGCCCCGTTCGTCGCCGTCACGCCGTAGTAGCGGAACTGGACGTCCCTCGCGGCGTCGACTTTCACGTCGAACGAACGCGGCATCCGCCCCTTTTCGTCATACAGCACCTCGCCGTCCACCGCGACCTCGGCCAGCCGCTGTTCCTCCAGCGGCGTCGTCAGGCCCGTCGTCTCGTCCGTCCACACGAACCCCGTCAGCCGCTCGTCCCCGTCCGGCAGATCGGCGGGAATGGACACCCGGACGACCTGGCCCGAGGCGACCATCGCCGTGACGGTGGCGCCCCAGCTGTCCAGCTGCGGGAATTGCGAGCGGTAGCGGACCGGCAGCGTCCCCGTCTCGGACTCCCCCGCCGCCGCGGTTTCGGCGTCGCCCGCGAACGCCCCCCGCACGTAGACGGCCGCCGCCCCGCCCTCCGTCGAGTCGTAGGGCACGCGATGCCCCCGCACCCGGATCGCGTACGTCCCCGCGTCCGCCTGCGCCAGCCGGACGCTTTCAACGGTGTTCGTCCGGTCGCCGCCCGGAACGCCGTTGCCCGGCCAGACCGCGCCCGTCGTCTCGTTCGACACCACCAGGTCCAGGTCGTTGACGAGGGCCTGGGCGGCCGACGGTTCCGCCGGATAGTCGAGCCAGACGAGCTGGACGTCCAACGGCGCCGAATTGGTCACGGCCACCCGGAAGACGCTCTCGGAACCCGCCGCGAACGCGATCCGGTCCCACAGCCTGACGGCGCGATTCGAGGGATAGAGCGACTCGCCCAGATCGACCCGCCCCCAGCCCTGGCAGCTGTTCGGCGCCGCGCCGCCGCAGTCCGCCGCCGCGTCGCCCGACAGGTCGCGCGCGCCGCCCGTCAGAACGGCCTTCATCAGGGCCGCCGTGGGAAGGCCGTTCGTGAACCCCCGCCGTTCGACCAGCCACTCCCGCGTCAGCGCCGCCGCCCCCGCCACCAGCGGCGTGGCCATCGACGTGCCGGAATTGTAGGTGTAGTTCGTGTTGGCATGCGACAACCAGCCGACCGTCTCCGAAGGCGGAATCTCCCGCGTCCGGGTCGAGAGGATCATCGTGCCGGGCGCGCAGAGATCGGGCTTGATCCGGCCGTCCGCCATCGGCCCGCGCGAGGAGAAAGAGGCCATCTGCGCGGCATTGTCGGCGGCTTTGCCGTAGACGGTATCCGGCCGAAGGCTCTCCGTGGCGCCGACCGCCAGCACGTTCTTGGCGCCGGCCGGCGCGGCAATCGACCGGTCCTTACCCTCGTTGCCCACCGCGAAGACGGCCAGATGCTCCGGATGGCGCCACAGCCATTCGTCCGCCGACTGGCACAGCAGCGTATAGGCCGAGGCGTCCCCGCTCCCCCAGCTTTCGGAATGGACGTAGGCGGGGCAGAGGTTCGTCTCGGGCCGGAACAGGACGGGCCAATCGGGAAACGCCAGGCCGTACGTCGCGGTCATGCACCCCCACATCCAAAGCCGCGCGTCATGGGCCACGCCCCGGATTTCTCCGTCCGACAGCTTTCCCGTTCCGACCAGCGAACCCGCCACATGGGTCCCGTGCCCGTGGATGTCGTTCGGCAGCGTCTCGTCCGTCGCCCGCCGGATCGCCACGATCCGCCCCGTGAAGTCGTCCATCACCGTCTGCGGATCGCCCGAGTCCAATCCGCTGTCCGCGCATGTCAGATACTGTCCGCGCCCCGTGAGTCCATGCGCATCCAAGACGGGCCGCACGTTCATCAGGCCCGGACGGACGGCCACGTCGTTCTGCAGTTTCGGCGGAACGCCGCGTTCGATCCAGCGGACGTCGCCCCGCCGCGCGAGCGCCGGCAGGAGCGCGGGCCGGACGACCGCCTGCAAGCGGACGCCCGGGCTGTCCGGCGCCAGCACGGTCGCGCCCGCCGACGCGAGAAAGGCCGCAATCGCCGGCGCGTCGTCCGCCTCGACCGGCGCGACGGCAACCCGCAGCGGCTCCGCGGCGGCCAGCAGGCCCTTCTGGATCTTGTCTTCGGGCGAGAACTCGAAGGCCCCCGCGAAAAGGACGTCGTCCCGCACCGCCGCCAGGGCCTTTTCGTCCAGTTCGACCAGCAGCGCGTTGACCGGCAGAAAGCCCAGGACGCGCGCCCCGGCCTGCCGCGCCCGCTCGCGGACGGCCCCGGAAACCGGCGCCTCGGAGACGAGGACGTAGGGGACCGTCCCCCGGGACGAAGGCGTCTGCGCCGTCGTCAGCCGCGCGGGGAAAAGCCGGCGCCCCGCCGGCAGAAGCCGCGCCCGGTTCGCCAGCTTGACCTGGCGCGCCGGCGGTATCGCGACCGCCGGCGGCACCCGGGCCAGTTCCGCCTCGATGTCGTTCCAATCGCGGAGGATGCGCGCGCACAAGATCCCCAGCAGCGCGAGGGCCAGCCCCAGCACGCCCGCGAAGAGACGATTGGATTCCGAGTCGCGCGGCATGGTCCGTCAGCGTGTCAGCGTCACAGGCCCCAGCAGTCCCGCCGCCTCCGGCGGCGTTCCCTTCCGCGGCGCGGCGATCGTCCAGGTTTTGCGCATCTGCTCCGGCTGGCCGGCGTCGAAGGCGAGCCGGTTGAACCACGTGTTCGTCACGTCGACGCGAAGCGCGTTCCTGCCCTTCTTCAGCGGGATTCTGCACCGATACGGCGGCGCCCAGAGAATCCGCACCCGCGTGCCGTTCAGATGGACCGCGGCAACCGAGGCGACGCGGCCAAGATCCAGTTCGGCCATGCCCGCCTGCGCGGCGTGGAGCGTCGTCGCATAGGTGGCCGTCCCCGAAAAATGGCGGGCCTCTTCCGACAGGGGCAGGTCCGTCCAGCTGGCCAGCTCGTCGAGTTCGAGACTTGCCGGCGCGCCCCAGCCGGCGGGGAACGACAGCGTCCATCCGGCAACCTGTTCCGCCGGCCCCGGCTTCCCGGCGACGGCGGGCGGCGCCGGCGTGTTCCCGAACACCACGAACCGCGATTCGCCGCAGGCGAAATCGACGGCCAGCTGCGTGCGGCCACGGGCCGTGCCGACGACCTGCGCCGCCTCGCGCGCACCCGTCACGGGGTCCCAGAGCTGGACCGCGCCCGTGCGGCGGAAATCGAGCACCCCCTTGTATCCCATGGGACCGTTCGCCGAAATGAAATACCAGTCTTCGCCCTCTCCCGTGCGGCGGATCCAGTCGATGTCCGGCTCCAGCGGCGCGACCGCGGACGACCGGGCGTTCGCGCCCACCGCAAGGTCGGGGGACAGCCCCGCCACCGCCGCCGCCGGCGTGCCGCGGACGACGCGCGCGCCGGCGGCCGCAAGCGCCTGCAACTTCGCCTCGCTCTTCGGCGCCACATAGGTTCCTTCGGGAACCCACAGGACGGCATAGGAGACGCCGTCGGGCAAGACCAGCCGACCGTCCGCGACGGAAACGCGCGTCAGCAGCGCGTCCGGGTTGCAGTAGTCGTAGCGGAAGCCGGCGGGCAGCGGGGACGTCTCGCTCGGCTTGTGGCCGACTTCGTCGCCGAGGAACCAGAGGACGTCGCTCGCCGGCCGGCCGGCCTCCAGCATGACCTCGCAGCGCGCGAAGTAGTCGGTGAACTCCCTCATGGCGCCCCACCAGGTCTGGCCCCGGATGAACGCCGTGCCGATGTGGTGGCCGAAGCTCGTCCCCGGCGGCAGGGCGTCGGTCCGCGGATTGTGCGTGTAGGTGTGGAAGACCAGATGCGTCACGCCGCGCGCGAGCGCATGGTTGCCCGTCCGTTTCAGGTCTGCGAGCGTTTCGTTCCACTTGAGGTTCATGCAGGTGAAGGCCTCCGCCGCGCAGCGGCCCTTGCCATAGACGTGCGTGGCGCTTGCACACGGATAGACGGGCTTGAAGTCGTCCTGACCCACGAAGTCGGGCGTGCGCGGATGCCAGAACTCGCACATCGGCACGTCGCACCATTTCCAGAAGCTCATGAGGTCGCCCGGCAGCACGTCGCCGAACGCCGTCTCGTACTGCGCCGTCATCCCCAGCGAACGCGCGAGTTCGTTCATCCGCGCGTAGTAGTTCCGCTCCACAAGCTCGCCCAGCGTCCGGCGCCAGTCGAGGAGGAAGCGCTCCGTCGTCGCGGGATCGTCCAGCACCCAGCCGAACACCGCCGGCAGCTTCTTCCGGAAGTCATAGCCGTTCGCCGCGCGGAAGTCGGCCTCCAGCGTCGCCGTCCAGGTCTGGCGGCGGCATTCCCAGCTGTCCACCACGAAGCCCTTCAGTTTGCCGCCGGCCAGCGGACCCTTCGCGAGCCGCCCGATGTAGGAGGCGAAGTGCAGGTCGATCGCCCCGCGGTCCATCTTGTTGCACTCCCAGCCCGTCGCCTCCTGCGGGGCCGGACCGTTCCGCGTGCCGTTGTTGACGTGTCCGATGCGGAGAATCGTCCACTTGCCCGCCGGCGGCGTCCAGACGAGTCGGCCGTCCTTGAACTTGTCCGTGATGTCCAGCACCCGGTCGGCCTTCACGTAGCCGGCCGCGTTCTGCTTCGGCGCCGGACGCTTCACCAGTCCGCGCAGGACCCATCCCGCAAGGCCCTCCCAGTTGTTCAGCCGGGCGCCCGCATGGAACTTCACCTGCGGGATGTTCATCGCATGGGCATGCTCCAGCACGAACTCCCACTCCGTCGCCGAGACCTCGTCGCACGCAAAGGTCATCGGCACGCCGTCCTGCCACACGCCCTGCGGCACCGCCTGGTCCAGAACCGTCGTCCGCACGCCGTCCTTCAGCGCCGCCAGCCGCACCCGGGCGTCCGGCGTATAGCTGTTCGCATGGTTCATGCTGCTCGGGCTCGGGAGCTCGATCGCCCGCACGCCGATGGGCTTGTCAAACCTGTACAGGCGGCGCATCACGCCATTCGCATCGCTCTGGGCCGCCGGCTTCGGCGCAACGGCGGCGCCGTCGTCACCCGCCGGTGTCGGGAAGGCCAGCACGAAGAGGTCGCGGTAGTCGAGATCCGCCCGGGACAGGCGGCTCTCCATCTGCCAGTCCGGCTCCGGCAGCGCGATGTCCAGGGGACTGCCGCCCTCGACGTCCCGCCGCGCGTAGGTGAGGTTGCGCATCGCCCTGTCGGGCGTGATCCAGGGACCGCCGCTCATGGACCATCCGGGACAGTTCTGCATCTTGAAGACGAGTCCGCGTTTCGCGCACCCTTCGGCGGCGTATTTGATCAGATCGTCCCAGTCCGCGCTCAGGCAGGGAATCTGCGGCGAAACGCCCGGCCAGGGTCCGCCGAACTGCCCGTGAAAGAGCTGGATGCCGCTGATGCCGGCCGCCTTGATGGCGTCGAGGTCGGCGTCAAGCCCCGCCTTCGCGACGTTGCCGCCGATCAGGTGGAACCAGGTTTCCGGATGACGCCCGGCGGCCGGCGACTGAAAGGCGGCAAAGTCGAGCGCGGAGGCCGATGCCGCCGCCAGCACGCCTGCCCAGAACAGATTTTTCATGTTCCGCATTATACCATAAAAACCAGACGCGTCCAGCGCGCCTCCGGTTTCCGGCCTTCGGACCGCCCGGCGCGCGGCCTCGCCGGCGGCCGCGCATCGCCCGGCTCATGGTATAATGGGCCGCGTCGCGACCAGCGACGCGGGGCGGCGCCGGCGCCCCGGAACGAAACCGGAACCCTTGCATGAACGAATCCCAGACGGGATTTCCCTGCCGCCGCTGCGGCGCCTGCTGCCGCATCAATCCCGTGAAACCCGACAAGTGCCGGACGTTTCCGCGGGAATGGCGGAATCCCGATTCCGGTTCCGTGTGCCCCGTTCTGCGGGACGGACGGCTTTAGGCGCACCCCCCGAAAACACGAAACCGAAGCGCACTAGGATTACGCTTCGGTCCATGCCAACAAGTTCAACCAATTGACTGTATGCGTCCGGACGGGGACGATGACAGGCTTGTTGAAAATTTTTTCGTTTTTTTGCGGTGGCGCCCTACCGGACCCGTCCCGCCCGCGTCCAATCCCAGATTTTGAAGCCCTTGGCCAACGCCGGCGACGTCGCCTTCAGGCGAAAATCGTTCGCCGCCGCGTTCTCGAACTGGGGATCGGCATAGATGCCGCCCGTTTCCTTCCCGCAGTTCTGCCAGGCGTTCCAATCCAGACCGTCCAGTTCCGGCTTGCCGGAATAGTCGTACCAGACGTTGTTCGCCCAGATGCCGCCCACGCCGCGCGGCCCGCGGCCCACCAGCGGTCCCTCGCGCACGACGACGATGTTGTTCACGAAATTCAGCGTGCAGGGGATGTCCTGCACGACCTGGCGCGCCATCCGGACGGCGCCCAGCGACTTGTTCCAGGCGAAGATGTTGTTGCGGATGGTGCAGCCCGCGCCATAGTGCTGATGGAAACCGCCGTCCGTCGTGTTCCAGCAGAGGTTGCGTTCCATGACGATTCCCTCGCTGCCTTCGTCCGTGTAGAGCGCCCAGCCGCCGTACGAGTAGGACCACACGTCGTGGACGACATTGTCGTGAACCGTGGTCCCATAGCTGGTGCCCAGCGTGTAGACGCCGCCCATGTCGCTCATGATATGCTTGCCCAGGTCGTAGATGCGGTTGAAGGCGATTTCATTGCGCTGCGCCACGCTGCCCGCGAACCCCCACGTCCAGCCCACGGAGACGCCCGTGTAGAAGAAGTCGTGGATGTCGCAATGCAGGACCTTGGAATCCGACACGTGCGTATACGCCACGCCCGTGCCCTCGGGATTGAAGCGTCCGCCCTCCCGGATGACGCAATTCTCGATCCGGTTGAACGCCGTCGACCGCGGCGCGAGCGTCTTGACGATCCGCCGTTTCAGGACTTCGCCCTTCGCCACATGGCCCCGGCTCGCGCCCATCCAGACGCCGCCCGCGCCCAGATCCTCCAGCACGCAGTCGACGATCCGGTTCGACGTGCAGCCGTCGTTGAACCGCATCGCGTAGTTGCCCGTATGGCGGAAACGGCAATTCTCCCAGGCGAGCCGCCGGACGCCTTCCGCCGTCACGGCGCCGTCGAAACCGCTGGCGGCCTGATGCTGCCAGCTTTCCGTGGCCCCCTTGGCGCCGGGCGCCGAAGGCGTCACGTCGCTGTATTCGAATCCCAGGTTCCTGAAGACGATGTCGTGGACGTAGGCCCCCGTGTCCGGATCGCCCCTGAACGCGACCAGCTGGCTGATCTTCGCGCTCGGCGCCACCGCCTTCAGCCGTTCGCGGCTCTCGCCGGCGCGCGGACGGTAGAGAATCCGCTCCGCCTTGACGTCGTAGAACCATTCGCCCGGCGCGTCGAACGCGCTGCGGACGTTTTCAAAGTGGACGAGCGTTTCCCGCGCGCTCCACTTCTGCCACCCGTGCCAGGCGTTCGGCGACCAGGTCTCGACCGTGCCCGTGGCCGCGTCGTACCCCCGCAGAATCCGGCGGGCGAAACTCCATTTGTGCACGACGCACATCTGCGCAAAGGGCAGCTCGTCCGGCGGCAGACGCGCCAGAACCGACGCCTCGGCATTCGTCACCGTCGCGTGTTCGATGAAACGCCCCTTGACGTTTCCGTCGGCCGCAACCGACGGATTGGCGATCTTGAAATAGCCCGCGTCCGGCAGCCGCGCCCGCGGCGCGCGGCGGCCGTTGACCCAAAGCTGCTCGAAATAGACGGGCTTTCCGCCGCTCTCCCGCGGAACCGGCGCCGACCACACGCCGTCGCCGTCGTCCCGCCAATCGGCGATTTCCCGTCCGCCCGCGAGCACGGCCCCCTCTTCGCCGATCCAGACGACCGGCGCGGCCTCCGTTCCGGAATCCGCCGGCGTGAAGACCAGCGTTTCCGCCAGGAGGTGGTGGCCGGCCTTCACGCGGACCGTCCACGCCTCCCCGTTCCCCTGCGCCTTCTCGGCGCGAATCCGCTCCAGCGCGGCCTGCGGGGACAGTCCCCCCGGCGCCACGACGAGTTCGCCCGCCCGGACGCCCAACGCGCCCAGACACCCCAAAACCGTCAGCACACGACGCATTTTCCCGTTCCTTTCCCCAAGCCGCAGGTTCGCGGATTGGCCTATGCGAAAAGTTTCGCGAGTTTTTCGAGCTGGGCGACTTTCGCCACCAGTTCGGCGCGCTTCGCCTTCTGGCCCTCGATGATCGCCGCCGGCGCATGCGCGATGAAATCCCCGTTGCCCAGTTTCGCGTCGATCGACCGGATGAAGGTCGCCGTCTTCTGCAGTTCGGCCGCCACCCGCTTCGCCTCGGCGGCCTTGTCCACCAGACCTTCCAGCGACAGATACACCGTGCCGAGCCGGCCCAGCTTGCCCGGCATCGCGAGATCCGCGTCGCCGGCGGCGATGTCCACGGACTCGGCGCGGAAGGCGCGCGCGAGCGACGCCCGGTCGGCCGCCAGCCGCTCCGCGACCTTCGCGTCGGCCGCCTGGACGGCGACCTTGACGAAGGCCGCCGGGTTCACCTTGTATTCGGCGCGCAGGGCGCGCAGCGCGGTGATCATCTCGCGCTTCGCCTCGACGTAGTCGTAGATTTCGTCCGTCAGCCCCCAGGCGGCTTTCTCTTCGGCCGCGTATCCCGTCGGGAAGGCGGCCTTCAGAATCGTCTCGTCCGCCGACAGGAAGCCGAGCTGATGCGCGACCTCCTCCGTCACGAACGGCATGTACGGATGGAGCAGGCGGAGCGCCTTCCAGAACACGTCGCGCAGAATGGCGAACGCGACCTTCTTGTCCGGCGCGTCCTTGGCGTACTCGACGTACCAGTCGCAGATCTGCGTCCGGAAGAAATCGTAGACCGCCAGCGCGGCGTCCTGGATGCGGTATTTGCCGAGGAGGTCGTCCACCTTCCTGCAGGCCTTCTCGCAGGCGACGAGCATGTGGCGGTCGTCGCTGGACAGGGCCGAAGGGTCGAAGGCGGCCGGCGAACCGGCGGCGGCATCCACCTCTCCGCTTTCGGCGAACATCTGCATGAAGCGGGCCGCGTTCCAGATCTTCGTCGAGAAATTGCGGCCGACCTCGAACTTCTTCATGTCGACCTTCGAGTCGCAATCCAGCGACGTGATCAGCGCGAGCGAGAAGCGCAGCGCGTCCGCGGAATACTCGTCGATGATCTTGAGCGGGTCGAGGGAGTTGCCGAGCGACTTGGACATCTTGCGGCCCTGCGCGTCGCGCACGATGCCGTGGATGACGATGTTCGCGAACGGCGGCTTCTTCATGAAGTGGATGCCCGCCATCATCATGCGCGCCACCCAGAAGAAGATGATGTCCTGCGCCGTCACGAGGTCGGTCGTCGGATAGTAGTAGTCGAGATCGGCCGTCTTCTCCGGCCAGCCCAGCGTCGAGAACGGCCACAGCCAGGAACTGAACCACGTGTCCAGCACGTCCTCGTCCTGCCGGAGATCCCCGGCCTCCACGTTCTCGAAGCCCGGCATCCGCCGGGCCTTCGCCACCGCCTCTTCGATCGTCGGCGCCACGACGAACCCGGCGTCGTCGCCCGGCAGATAGTACGCGGGAATCCGGTGCCCCCACCAGAGCTGGCGGGAGATGCACCAGTCCTGGATGTTCTCCATCCAGTTGAAATAGATCTTCGACCAGCGTTCCGGCACGAACCGGACCTCGCCCGACTTCACCGCGGCGACCGCCGGTTCGGCGAGCGGTTTCATCTTCACGAACCACTGCCTGGAAAGGCGGCTTTCGACGACTTCATGGCAGCGGTAGCAATGGCCCACCTGGTTGTCGTAGTCCTCGACATGGTCCAGGTAGCCTCCGGCCTCCAGGTCGGCCACCAGCGCCTCGCGGCACGCGAAGCGGTCCATGCCGCAGTATTTCGCGCCGGCGCGCTCGTTCATGTGGCCGTCGTCGGTCATGATGTCGATCTGCTCAAGGCCGTGGCGCTTGCCCACGAGGAAGTCGTTCGGATCGTGCGCCGGCGTGATCTTCACGATGCCCGTCCCGAATTCCTTCTCGACGTACGTGTCGGCGATGACCGGAATCTCGCGGCCCGCGAGCGGCAGCACGACCTTCTTGCCGACAATGGCGGCGAAGCGCCCGTCGGACGGGTTCACGGCCACGGCCGTGTCGCCCGGCAGCGTTTCCGGCCGCGTGGTCGCCACCACGATGTAGTCCACGTTCAGCGCGCCCTTCACGCCCAGCGCGCTGCCGACGACCGGATAGCGCACGTGCCACAGATGGCCGTGATGGGCCTCGTGCTCCACTTCGTCGTTCGCAAGGGCCGTGCCGCAGCGCGGACACCAGTTGACGATGTAGTTGCCCTTGTAGATCAGCCCCTCGTCGAAAAGCTGACAGAACACTTTCGCCACGGCCCTGGAGCAGCCTTCGTCGAACGTGAAGCGCTCGCGCCGCCAGTCCGTCGAGTTGCCGAGCATGCGCTGCTGGTGGACGATCGTGCCGCCATACTGCCGCTTCCACTCCCACACGCGCGCGACGAACGCCTCGCGCCCGAGGTCCTGGCGGCGCTTGCCCTCCTTCTTGAGGGCCTTCTCGACCACGTTCTGCGTGGCGATGCCGGCGTGGTCCGTGCCCGGCAGCCAGAGCGTGTTGAACCCGCGCATCCGGCGCCAGCGCACGAGCACGTCCTGGATCGTCTGGTTCAGCGCGTGGCCCATGTGCAGAATGCCCGTCACGTTCGGCGGCGGAATCACGACCGCGTACGGCCGTCCCCGGCCCGGCTCCTCGTGGAAATGGCCGTTCCGCTCCCAAATCGGATACCACTTGGCTTCTGCCGCCTTGGCGTCGTAGCTTTTGTCCATCATTTCGTTTTGTCCCTCTGCCTCGATTTCATTCCTCTTCTTCTTCGTCTTCCCCGTCCGCGGAATCGCCGAGCGCGGACGACATTGAAGCCGCCGTGAACGCGTTGAACGCCGCGCCAAGATTCTTCAGCTCTTCCGCCGTGACGCGCAGCAGGAAGCGATAGCCGCCGTCGGCCTCGCACCATCCCGCCGCGGCAATCGCGCTGTTGGCCGCCGGCGCCGCCATCGCCGCGACCATCGCCTGATACTGCTGCGCCGCGTCCTTCTCCGCCAGCTTCGCCATGACGGGAAGCAGGACCCCGCGCACGAACGCATACGGCGTCACGTAGAAAGCCGACGCCGGCCGGTCCGTCGCGATTTCCGGCAGGGCCGCCGCCAGGCGGGCCTCCCCCGTCGACGGGGACTCGACGGGAAGCGTGAATTCCGGCTTGGCGACCAGCTGCCGCAGCCGCGTTCCCTCGACGGCGAACGTCAGATCCGTCCGGGTGGCCCCCAGCACGCGCGCCACCGTCTTCTTGGCGTCCTCAAGATCCTTCGTCTCGGCATCGCCGGGCTTGATGCCCGACTGCGCCCCCGCGAAATCGATCAGCGCCGCCCAGTCGAACGAATAGGCGCCGGCCGCGCGCCGCACGACGAAACCGTTCTGGGGGAACTGCTTCCCGAACGCCGCGGCCGTGCGCGCCATCAGCTTGTCCGAAATCGCCTGATTCGCCGCGGCGTGGACGGAGCATTCCACCGCCGCCAGATAGGGGTGGAGGTCCTTGTCGAAGGCCAGCGCGAACGACGACCAGTCGGCCGTCGCCGGGCAGGGAAGCGCCCGCAGCGCGTCGGCGACGGCACCCTCCAGATCCCGGATGAGCGGCGCGTAGGGCTTCATCGACGCATCCTTCCCGGCCTGGGCCGCCAGTTCCGCCACCAGGCCGCAGAGGTCCTTGATTTCCGCGCGGAAATCCGCCTCGGACGCCAGGCCCGCCTGGAAAAGCGCATTGGCCGCCATGAAGAACACGGACGACGACGGAATCCCGTCGAGCGCGCCGGCCGGCAGACGCGCCCCGGCGAACGCCGGCACCGGGCTTCCCGGCCGGGCGTGGACGCGGCCGACCAGGCCGAGGCCCCTGTCGTTCAAATCGACGGACATCTCAAGCCCCGTGAAATGGCGCAGGGCTTCCAGCTGGCGCCGCTGGCGGGCCCACATCAGTTTCTGCAAGCCCTCCAGGCGCGCGGCCTCGGTCGCGTTCGTCTTCCCGCCGGCGGTCCGCGCCGCCCCGGCCGGACCTCCGGCCATCAGCGCCGTCTGCAGCGAACTCAGCGCCGTCAGGCCGCGCTCGGAAATCGCAACGCGCACCAGCGGACGATCCGCCTTCGCGGCCGCCGCGCGGGCCTTCTCCTGCTGCTCGAAATCCGCCAGCGCCCGGGCGGCGAGCGCCGGCGACGGGGCGAATGCGCAATGGCGGTTGTCGGCCGCGAACTTCACGTACAGCTCTTCGGCGCGGTTCTCGTTGGCCAGCAGGTGGATGGTCCCGTCGGGCGCCTGCGTCGACCCGGGATTGCCGAGTTTCATCCGCGCGGCCTTCTCGATGCTCGGGTAGACGACCGCCACGTCGTACAGATCCTCGAAGGCCACCACGTCGTCGTTCGTCGCGGCGACGTCCCACGCGGGCGTCTGGAGATAGACCATCCACCCGATCGGCCGGTCCACGCTGAAACGGCCGTAGGACTGGGACAGCGACTGCTGGACCGACGAGCAGAGCAGCATCGGGACGAGCGGATTGTTGATCATCGCGCCCAGTTTCGTCATCTTCCCCGTCACTTCCGAAAACGGCGCGACGACGATCGAACCCGCCAGCACGGGTTCCGACTTCGTCTCCTCGACGAGGCCCGCCCGAACCACCGCCGCGGCGGCCATCACCATCAGCCAAGCGATTTTCTTCATGTCATCCACCTTTCTCTCGATTTGCCAGTTCCCGACTATTTCGCATACTCCACGCACCGCAGTTCGCGGACGACCGTGACCCGGATCAGGCCGGGAATCTTCGCCTGAGCCGAGATTTCGCGGCAGATTTCACCCGCCAGCGTCGCCGCCTCCGCGTCGCCGACGGCGTCCGGATCGACCACCACGCGCAGATCGCGTCCCGCCTGCACGGCCAGGACGTTCACCACGCCCCGGTGCGACCGGGCGAGCTGTTCGATCTGCTCCAGGCGCTCGACGTAGCCGGCGACGTTTTCCTGACGCGCCCCCGGCCGGGCCGACGAAATCGCATCCGCCGCCGAACAGAGCACGCCGTAGACGCCGCCGTCCGTCCCGGGATCGGCATGGTGCGCGGCGACGGCGGCGCAGACGGCCGCGTCCTCGCCGTGCGCGCCCAGCCATTGCGCGCCCAGAATCGCGTGGGCGCCCTTCTTCTCGGCGGTCAGCGACTTGCCGATGTCGTGCAGGAAGCCGATCCGGCGCGCCCGCGCCGCATCCAGACCCATTTCCGCCGCCAGCGTGCCCGCCAGAAGCGCGACCTCGACGGAGTGGCGCAGGACGTTCTGCGTGAACGACGTCCGGAAGCGCAGCGTCCCCATCATCCGGACGGTTTCCTCCGGCAGGCCGATCACCCCGGCTTCGGCCGCCGCCGCCGCACCCGCCTCGGCCATCGTCTTTTCGATGGACTGCCGCGCCGTCTCCACCGCCGCCTCGATCGAGGACGGATGGATCCGGCCGTCGGCGACCAGCGCCGTCAAGGCCAGCCGCGCCACTTCCCGGCGGACGGGATCGAACGCGGACAGGACCACCGTCTCGGGCGATTCGTTCAGGAGCAGCGTGACCCCCGTGACCGATTCGAACGTCCGCGCATTGCGCCCGTCCCGGCCGACGATCCGCCCCTTCATCGCCGTGTTCGGCAGCGCCACCGTCGCCGTCGCCAGTTCGTTCACGTGCGCGACGGCGCACCGCTGAATCGCCTCCGCCACGATCCGCGCCGCGCGCGCGTCGCCCTGTTCGCGCGCGGCTTCCTGGATCCGGCGCGAGAGGATGGCGGCGTCCGCGCGCAACTCGGCATTGGCGCGCGCCAGGATTTCGCGGCGGGCCTCCTCGTGCGTCATCTTCGCCAGGTCCTGCAGCTGCCGGTCCGCGGCAAGTCCCTTCTCCCGCGCCTCCCGGGCGGCCGCCGCCACGGTTTCGGCCTTCGCGGCAAGCGCGCCCTCCCGCTCGTCCAGCACGGCCGCCTTGCGGTCGAGATTGGCTTCGCGCGCCGTCTGGCGGTCTTCCGCCGCCTGCAGCTCGCCCTTTCGCTTCTTCGTCGAGGCCTCGAATTCCTCCTTTGCCCGCACGACCGCCGCGCGCGCGGAGATGTCCGCCTCTTTCAGCCGGGCCTTGATCTCCGAATCGGCCTCCTCTTCCTTCAGCTGCATCCGCTTCTCGATCGCCTCGGCCTGCCACCGGCCCACGAGACCGCGCAGCGCATAGCCCAGCAGCAGACCCAGCACGAGCAGCGCGGCGATGATCAGGATCGCCACGCCGTCGGACAGACCGTCCCAAGTGCTGGATGCAAGCGCGAAGAACATGGAAGTGCCTAGGGGTTGCCGGGTCGCGGGCGGAGGGTTTCGAGGAGAATGCCGAAAAGGTAGGCGCGTTCGGCGGGCGGAAGCGAATCGAAACTGTCGACATGGGCGCGGAGATCGGCCACGCGCGCGTCGAACCGGGCCCGGAGCGGCGACGCGTCGTCGGCGGCGAACGGATAGCTCCTTTCGGCGATCCACTTCGCCAGGCGCTCCGCCGCCGCCTCTTCGGCGCGGGCCTTGAAATGCGCCTTGAGGATCTTCCGCGTCGCATCGAGCCACTGGCGCACTTCCGGATGCAGCTCGTCCATCACCAGGGCGTTCTCCGCCGCCAGCTCGTCCAGGCGCGCGCCCACGAGATACGCGGTATAGCTGAACGGCTGGCCGCTCCGGACGCCCGACGGGCGCTCGTGCAGCGCAAATCCGCCGGCGCCGCAGAAGACGATCCGGCCCTTGCCGGAGAACTTCCTGCGCCACTCGATCAACTCCAGCTTCGCCGCCGTGCCGTCCGCCAGCGCGACCGCGTAGCCGGTCGTCCGCTTCTGGACGACGACGGGCGAGACGGGCATTCCGCAGAACCAGATGCGCACGTTGGGATAGGCCTTCAGGTAGAGCGCGAACTTGGCCGCCAGCGTCTGGACCGCCGCCGCCGTGTCGGTGAGCGAATCGGCGGTGGCGCGGACGCCCGTGATGAACACCTCCGTGCCCGCGGCGGGCCCCGGCCGGTCGGCCGGGACGATGTGGAAGACGCCCGGCTCCGCCACGTCGCCCGAAATCACGTACGACAGCAGATCGCCGCCCGCGCGCATCGTCGTGCGCCACTCGACGTGCGTTCCCAGCGCAAACGACTTGAAGCGCCCGCAGCCATGGCGGCCGTGAAGACGGCGGTGGAGCGCCGCCGTCGAGGCGCCGTCCCGCCGCTTCCAGCTGCCGCCCAGCGATCCGAACGTGTCCTCCACCTTCAGGATGTCGATGCCCACGCCGTCGTCCGACACGCGGATGGCGTCGATTCCGCCCAGCGGATTCTGGACCAGATCCACCTTCACCTCCCGCGCGTCGGCGTCCAGCGCGTTCCAGACGAGTTCCTCGACGGACGACAGCGGCGCCGCGCTTGCCAGCGAAGCCACATGGTCGGCACGAGCCTGCACGAAAATGTCCTTGGTCATGGCATCCGGAAGTTGGTGGGTGAAGGATTCAGGGCTGAAGCAGATTGAGCGGTTCGACCTGGGGCGGCGCGGCGGAGACGACTTTCTCGATGCGCTGGCGGATGGACTCCAGCTCGGCCGTGCAGAACGCCACGAGCTTCCGCCCTTCCTCGAAATTCGCCATCATCTCGTCGAGCGACAGCTCGCCCGACTCCATCTGCGCGACCAGCGTTTCGAGCTTCTTGAGCGACGTTTCGAAATTCCGCTTCTCTCCGTCCATGCGACCTCCTCAATTGCGCGTGGCAAACGCATACGCGTTGCGGAACATCCGCATCCACGGCCCGGCCTCGCCCTTGAATTCGCCGCCCCGGTAGGACAGCTGGCACGAACGGAACCCGCGCTCGGGATGCGGCATCATGATCGTGGCGCGGCCGTCCTTCGAGGTGAAGGACGTCAGTCCGCCCGCCGACCCGTTCGGGTTCCACGGGTAGCGTTCCGTCGCCGCGCCGCGGCCGTCCACGTAGCGCAGGGCCGCCTTCGCCCGGGCGCCGTCGACGCCCTCCGGGAAGACCACGCGGCCTTCGCCGTGCGCAACCGCAACCGGAATGCGGCTGCCCGCCATGCCCGCGAAGAAGATCGAGGGCGAGTCCAGCACTTCGAGCGTGCAGTAGCGCGCCTCGAACTGTTCGGAGGCGTTGCGCTTGAACTCCGGCCAGGCTTCCGCGCCCGGAATCAGGTCCTTCAGCTGCGACAGCATCTGGCAGCCGTTGCAGACGCCCAGCGAGAAGGTGTCCTTCCGGCGGAAGAACTTCCTGAACATCGCCTTGAGCTTCCGGTTGAAGAGGATCGAACGCGCCCAGCCCGAACCGGCGCCCAGCACGTCGCCATAGCTGAAGCCGCCGCAGGCCACAAGGCCCTTGAAGTCCGCGAGATCGGCGCGGCCCGCCAGCAGGTCCGTCATGTGGACGTCGACGCTCTCGAAACCCGCCAGCGCGAACGCGGCGGCCATCTCGACGTGGCCGTTGACGCCCTGTTCGCGCAGAATGGCGACTTTGGGCCGACCCCTGCCGGCCTTGACCTTCCCGTCGGGATCGTAGGTCAACGCGAAGCTGAGGCCGGGATCGCCGGCGTCCAGGGCGTTGTCGTATTCCTCCTTCGCCGTCGCCGGATTGTCGCGGAGCGCCTGCATCCGCCAGGTCGTCTCCGACCACGCGCGGCGGATCGCCGTCAGGTCGGTCGACAGCGCCCGGCGGCAGCCCACCGCCACCTTGAACGAGCGGTCGTCCGTCAACGTGCCGATGACGTGCGTGTCGTCCGCGAGGCCCGCCTTCCCGAAGAGGGCGAGAACGGTCTTGAGATTTTCGTCCGCGACCTGCAGCACGGCGCCCGGCTCTTCGCTGAAGAGCACCGCCAGCGCGTCGCCGTCCGGCAGCGTCACGTCCAGGCCGCGACCGCCCGTGATGGCCATTTCGGCCAGCGTGACGGCGAGGCCGCCGTCGCTCCGGTCGTGATAGGCCAGCGCCAATTTCCGGGCGACGATCTTCTGCATCGCGTTGAAGAACGCCTTCACGCTCTTCGCGTCGGCGTCGGCAGAGTCCTTGCCGAGCTGGTTGTAGACCTGCGCCAGGCAGGTCGCGCCCAGACGGTTCGCGCCATGCCCCAGATCGACGTAGACGAGGCGGGACGCGCCGGCCTTCAGATCCGGCGTGAGCGTGAGCGTCACGTCCGCGACCGGCGAGAAGGCGGACACGACGAGCGAGAGCGGCGCCACCTGCCGGCGGACGACGCCCTGCGAGTCCGTCCAGGTCGTGTGCATCGAGCAGGAGTCCTTGCCCACGGGGATGGACACCCCGAGCGCCGGGCAGAATTCGAGGCCGACGTTCTCGACCGTCGCGTAGAGATTCGCGTCTTCGCCCGGTTCGCCGCACGGCGCCATCCAGTTGGCGGACAGGCGGACGTTGCGGATGTCGCCGCAGTTGGCGGCGGCCAGGTTCGTCAGCGCCTCCGTCACGGCCATGCGGCCCGAGGCCGGCGCGTCGACGAGCGCCACGGGCGTCCGTTCGCCCGTGGCCATCGCCTGCCCGTGGAGCGTCTTGTAGCCCATCGTCGTCACGGCGCAGTCCGCGGCCGGCAGCTGGTAGGGGCCGACCATCTGGTCGCGCGCCACCAGCCCCGTAACCGAACGGTCCGCGATGGCGATGAGGAACGTCTTGTCCGCAATCGTCGGCAGATGCAGCAGCCGGAAGAACGCGTCCTGCGGCGCCACGCCCGCGAGATCCAGGTTCACGTGCTCGCGCGCCACCGTCTTGACGTCGCGCACCATGCGCGGCGGCTTGCCGAGCAGGACCTTGATGTCCATGTCGATGGGCCGGTCGTGGAAATAGTCGTCTTCCAGCACCAGGCGCCCGTCGCCCGTCGCCGTGCCGATGAACGCCACCGGGCAGCGCTCACGGGCGCAGAGCGCCTCGAAGCGCGCGCGCGCCTCGGGGCGCAGCGCCAGCACGTAGCGCTCCTGGGCCTCGCAGCACCAGATCTCCATCGGGCTCATCGAGAACTCCTCGTTGTGGACCGCGCGGAGCTTGAACGCGCCGCCCGTCGCCTCGACGAGTTCGGGGCAGCCGTTGGAGAGACCGCCGGCGCCGATGTCGTGAATCGAGAGAATCGGGTTCTTCCCGCCCATGGACGCGCAGGCGTTGATGACGCCCTGGCAGCGGCGCTGCATTTCGGCGTTGCCGCGCTGGACGCTGTTGAAGTCGAGGGCCTCGTCGTTCGTGCCCGTCATCATCGACGACGCGGCGCCGCCGCCCAGGCCGATGCGCATTGCCGGTCCGCCGATCTGTACGATGAGCGCGCCCGTCGGCACCGGCTTCTTCTCGACCTGGTCGCGGACGATCACGCCATGGCCGCCCGCCAGCATGACGGGCTTGTGGTAGCCGCGGTGAAGCCCCGCCGCCTCGCTCTCGTACGTGCGGAAGAAGCCCGTCAGCTGCGGCCGGCCGAATTCGTTGCCGAACGCGGCGCCGCCGAGCGGACCTTCCGTCATGATCTCCAGCGGAGTGGCCAGACGCTTCGGAAATTCGGCATACGCGCGCTCCCAGGGCTGCGGGCAGCCCGGAATGTGCAGGTCGCTCACCATGAACCCGCAGATGCCGGCATGCGTGCGCGAACCGCTGCCCGTCGCGGCCTCGTCGCGGATTTCGCCGCCCACGCCCGTGGCCGCGCCCGGAAACGGGGAAATGGCCGTCGGGTGGTTGTGCGTCTCGACCTTCATCAGCTGGTCGAGCTGGACCTTCCTGAACCCGTAGGCGTGGGTCGCGGACGGCACGAACATCTCCGTCTCGAAGCCTTCGACGACCGACGAATTGTCCTTGTAGGCGACAAGCGTGCCCTTGCCGTTCTTCCTGTGCGTGTTCTTGATCATGCCGAAGAGGGAGTTGGGCCGCTCCTTCCCGTCGATGATGAACGTGGCGCCGAAGATCTTGTGGCGGCAGTGCTCCGAGTTGACCTGGCCGAACATGACCAGCTCGGTGTCGGTCGGATTGCGGCCGGCGGCCCGGAACGACTCCGCGAGATACCGCATCTCGGGTTCGGAAATGGCCAGCCCGATCTCGGCGTTCGCCTCGCGGATGGCCTCGACGCCCTTCGCCATCACGTCGTACGTGCGCCCGGGGCGCGGCGGCGGACAGTCGAACAGATCGTCCAGTTGCGTGTAAATCCCCTCCGTCATCTTGTCGAACAGCGGCGCCAGCGCGGAAGGGCTGACGGACGGAAGCGGTTCACCGGCCACCGTCACCGCGAAACGGATGCCGCGCTCCACGCGGGCAATCCCCTTCAGCCCGCAATTGCGGAAGATGTCCGTCGCCTTGGACGACCAGGGGGAGATCGTGCCCTTCCGCGGCGTCACGTAGAAACCGCCCGCGGCCAGCGGCGCCTCGGCGCCGACGGCGTTTAGCAGCGTGCCGGCCTTCGACAGCGTCTCGGCGTCGGGACCTTCGCCTTCCGGCTGAATGGCATAGACCCACGTCGCCGCGATGGCGACGTCTTCCAGGGCGAAGGGACCGGCGCCCAAAGCCGCACGTAAAGCATCCAGACGGAACTGCGAATACGCCGCAGTTCCCGCAAGCAAAATCGGTTTCATTCAATCGGACCTTTTTCTGACGAGAAACGCGCGTTATTATAGCATATTTTCCGATAACGGGCTGAACGATTCGCCGTGCGGACGCGCAGCGCGGCCGGACGCGCGAAACGCGCGCGCCGGCGCGCCGTCAGGGCCAGAAGACCTTGGGTTCGGACGAAAGCTGCCGCGTCCGGGGAAGCCGCGCGAAACGCGCCTTCATCTCCTCCAGGGAGTCCCCTCCCAGCTTCTCCGCCAGCGCATCGGCAAGGACCAGGCAGACCGCCGCCTCGACGACCACGACCGCGCGCGGAACGGGGCAGACGTCGCTCCGCTCATAGACCGTCTCGGCCGGTTCGCCCGTGGCCAGATCGACCGTCGGCTGTTTCTTCAGGGTCGTCGGAATCGGCTTCATCGCGACGCGGACGACCAGCGGCGTCCCATCGGAGATGCCGCCCGCAAGGCCGCCCATCCGGCCGCGCGTCTCGGTTCCCTTCATCCGCGCCAGGGCGAATCCGTCGCCGATCTCGACGCCCTTGATGGCCGGAATCGACATGGCCGCCGCCGCCAGGCGCGCATCCAGGCGCCGGCGGGCGGAAACGTGGCTTCCCAGACCCACGGGAAGGCCCGTGGCGACAACTTCGATGACGCCCCCCAAAGTCTCCCCGTCCCGGCGGGCCTGCTCGATGTCGCCGGCCACGTCGTACGTTCCCTTGACCTCGATGCCGAATTCACCCAGCAGCGCGCGGCAGCAGGCGCCCGCCGCAACGCGGCTGGCCGTCTCGCGGGCCGACGCGCGTTCGAGCGCGGGACGGATGTCGTCGTACCCGTACTTCACGACCGCGGCGAAATCGGCATGGCCCGGGCGCGGGACCGTATAGGCCGCGACGGCCTTTCCCCGCCAGGCCACGTGGTTGGCGTTGGCAATCGTCATCGACACGGGCGCCCCCGTGGTCCGCCCGCCGAGGACGCCCCCGGTCAGCAGCGCGCGGTCCGTTTCAATGGCCATGCGGCCGCCGGCGCCCAGCGCAATCTGCCGGCGGGCCAGGTCCGCGCGGATCAGTTCCTCCGTCAATGCCAACCCCGCGGGCAACCCTTCGAGGATCACCGTCAACTGGGGGCCATGCGACTCCCCCGCCGTCATGTAGTCAATCATGTGCTCTCCGCTGTCTCTGTTCGGTCCGCCGCCGGATCGCGCGGCGGCAAAATGCCCTCAAGCCGTTCAAGTTCCGGAAATTCCGCGCACGTGACCTCGGCCTTCCGGTAAAGCTGCCGGAACAGGTCGCGGAACCCCTTCTGGAACCGCTCCCGCCGCAACGTGTCGATCGCCGTCTTCCGGTCCGACCCGGCGCGCGGCGTCTCGCCGGGCTTCGCCTCCGCAAGGGCCCGTTCCCGCAACGCCGCCTGCCGCCGGTCGATCTCCGCCGTCGTCAGAACGATCCTGTCGCGGATCTCGCGGTCCGTGAACTTGTTGATCAGGACGCCCTCGCGGAAATCCTGCCGTTTCAGGTCTTCCGGAAGCGGCCCTTCCCCGAAGAACCGGTCGGGGGACAGGTTTCTGCTCTTCAGCCGGACCGCGACCTGGTCAAGAGCCTCCTTTTCGTCGGCGGGCGAGACCTCGCAGCCCCGCGCAAGCGCCTCGCCCAGCATCACTTCCTTGACGATCCACATCCGCGCGGCCCGCTTGCGGTACCGCCGCAGGACCTCCGCGTCCCGCTCCGGCGACAGCGGCGCCCGCCCCGTCCGGCGCGCATCCTCCAGCAGCGTCCGGGCCCGGAGGTTCAATTCGCGGTCGACCAGATGGCGGCCGTTGACGGACACCGCCACGCGCCACGGACGGCGCGCCCACAGAAGGCCCCCTCCCGCCAGAAACAAGCCCAGGACGGCCAGGAAAAGAAGACCGTTCCGAAGCCTTTTCATCAGAACAGCTCCGTGACCATGCCGTTGGCCACGCCATGCGCCGCCCGCTCGTCGACCAGATGGGAGAGGACGACGAGCGCAAACAGCGTCGCGGCGCCCGGCCCCTGCCCCGTGATGATCTGGCCGTCCGCGACGACGGGAACGTGCTTGACCCGGCGGCCCATCTTCGACGTGCAGGACGGATAGCAGGTGACGTCCTCGTCGTCGAGAACCCCCGCCGCGTCGAGAACGAGCGGCGCCGCGCAAATGGCGCACACCAGCCCGCCCTCGGTCTTCTGGCGGCGCAGGCGTTCGTGGAGGGTTTCGCAGGCCAGCAGATTCTGCGTGCCTTCGCCGCCGCCAGGTAGTATAATGGCGTCGTAGGCGTTTTCCAGGACGTCGGCGAGAACGGCATCCGCCATCACCGTGACGCCATGGGCGGAACGCACGTCGCGTTCGGCGCCAAGCGCCGCCGTGACGACTTCCACGCCGCCGCGCCGGAGCACGTCGACGACAGAAACGGCTTCGATGTCCTCGAATCCGACGGCAAGAGGGACTAATGCGGTTTTCATAACGCCAAGAGTATAGCAGAATGATGACACCCGAGACAATTGCGAAAATCAAATCGCTCATGGCGGAAGCCCTTCTCCACGAGGAGGACCTCGAAGAATCCTTCATCCTGGGCGGCGGTCCCGGCGGACAGAAGACCAACAAGACGTCCAACGTCGTGCGCCTTTTCCACAGGCCGTCGGGCCTCCAGATCCGCTGCGGCGAGAACCGTTCCCGGGAAATCAACCGCTGGCTGGCCCGACGGATGCTGGCGGAAAAGATCCTCGCGCGCGAACAGGGCCGCATGAGCGCGCAGCAGCAGATCCGGGAGAAGAAGCGGCGGCAGAAACGCCGGCGCTCGCGGCGCCAGAAACAGCGCATGCTCGAGGACAAGCACGCGCATTCCGAAAAGAAGATGGCGCGCCGGCCCGTCGCGTACTGACCCGCCGGCCTAGAAGAAGAGGAGCGCACGCGGGTTCTGGCGCAGCGTCGCCAGCGCCTGCCGGGCCCGCGCGGAGACGTCCGCGCGCTTCGACCGCGTCAGCGGCTCGAAGATCCTGATCGCGTCGTCCACGCGCTTCAGGTTGCAGTAGCACGCCCCCAGACGCAGCTGGGCGTCCTCCGGCGAATAGAACCGCCGGGGCGCGCGAATGGAGTCCTCCAGGCAGCGCGCGGCCTCCTGCCACTTCCGCTGCCGCATCGCCGTCGTGCCCAGCGCCTCCAGCGCCATGCCCTTCACGTCCAGCGCGTGGTTGCAGGCGAACTTGGCGCACAGCTGCCGGATCTCGGCATGGTCCGCCGAATGCCCGCGCATCATCAGCGCGTATGCCAGCTGGGCGGCGGTGTCGTCCCGCGGCCGGAGCTTCTGGCTGGCGCGGTAGAGCGAAATCCCCCGGTCGATCCGGCCGTGCCGGGCGCATTCCTCGCTGGCCACGTGGGCCAGCGCCCGGCCATGCGCCGGGTCGAACCCGAGCGTCCGCGAAAACGCCGTGTAGTCGTTGCGATAGGCGGCGACGACGGGAAAGGACGCGCCCGCGCAGACGAGCAGGGCAACCGCGCCCGCGCCCGCCGCGAACCGCCACGCCCGCGGCCGCGCCGCCGCCCACCGGTCCTTCAGCGCGCCCAGCAGCGGCACAAGGCCGAGCGAAACCGCCATGGCGGGCAGGTAGAAGAACCGGTCGGCGCGCGCCTGTTCGCCGAAACTGCCGAACACGCCCAGCGTCGGACCCAGCGACGCGGCAAACCAGACGAGCGCGCAGACGGCGACTTTCCGCCGCGCGCGCGGCAGCCGCCGGCCGATGGCGATGCCGGCGACCACGGCCAGAAGGAGGGACGAAAGCCCGAGAACGCCCTGCAGCGGAAACTCGCCGGGCGTCGCCCGGTAGTCCAGATGGATGCCGACCGGCAGAACGAGCTGGAACAGGTACAGCCCGACCGCCACGGCGGCGTTCAGCATCCGCCAGGGGAAGGAGGCGCTGAACAGGGCGCGCACGTCATAGCCCTCCGCATGCGTCTGCGAATAGACGGCCAGCGCGCCGGTCGCGCACGCCAGCAGCAGCAGCAGACCGTAGGCGAGGACGTTCGACTTCCGCGTGTCCACGGTTCCGCGCCGCAGGACCTCGACGGCAAAGGCGAGAAACGGAAAGCACATCGCCGTTGGCTTGCTCATGCAGGCGCAGAGACAGCCGGCGACGCCGAGAACCCGCCCCGCCCGGCCGCCGCGCGCCCAGGCCAGCAGGCCCGCCAGCGTGAAAAACGCGCACAGCAGCTCCTTGCGGCCCGCGATCCAGGCAACCGCCTCCGCGCGCTGCGGATGGATCGCCCAGAACAGCGCGGCCGCGAGCGCAAGGCCCGTCCGGCGGGGAAAGAGCCGGACGAGCAGCCCAAAGAGCAGCACCGCGTTCGCCGCGTGAATCGCCACGTTCACCAGATGGTGGGGCCCCGCCCCCGCGCCGAACGCGGAAATGTCGGCCATGTAGGACAGGTAGGTCAACGGCATCCAGATGGCCGCATGGCGGACGTTCGCGAACGCCTCGGCGAGGTTCTTCCACGAAAATCCGTCGAACACGAACCGGCAGCGGAACGTGTAGTCGTGGTCGTCGAGACGCAGAAACTCGAACCCGCCCGTCTCCCCGTAGAGAAAGCAGACGGCGAGGACCAGCAGCAGGACGGAACAGATGGCGGCGAGCGGCCGCCGGGCCGGCGGGTTTTCCCGCGTGCACGCCGTGGAGCCTCTCGGTTGCGGTCTGGTCATGGGCATGGCGAACGGAATCCGCCGGACGGGCCGTCCGGACGATTCGTCCGGCCGTCCGCCCGTGCGCTACAAATGGTTCAGGTCGAGCGAAAGCAGGAATTCGGGATTCGACCGGAACTTCTTCATGCCGCCCAGAACGCTCTGCATCGCCCGTTCCGGCCCGCAGTCCGAAAGCACGCGGCGAAGCGCCCACGTCTTTTCCAGCTCCAGCGGCGCCAGCAGCAGATCCTCCTTGCGCGTGCCCGACTTCGCGATGTCGATCGCGGGGAAGATGCGCTTGTCGGAAAGTCCGCGGTCCAGCACAAGCTCCATGTTGCCGGTTCCCTTGAACTCCTCGAAGATGACTTCGTCCATGCGGGAACCCGTATCGATCAGCGCCGTCGCGATGATCGTCAGCGATCCGCCGTTCTCGATGTTGCGCGCCGCGCCGAAGAACCGTTTCGGACGGTGCAGCGCCAGCGCGTCGACGCCGCCGGTCAGAATCTTCCCGGAATGCGGCTGGACCGTGTTGTAGGCCCGCGCCAGACGGGTGATCGAGTCCAGGAGAATGATGACGTCCTTGCCGTTTTCCGCCTGGCGGCGGGACATTTCAATCACCATCTCGGCCACGTTGACGTGATGCTGCGGCTCCTCGTCGAAGGTCGACGACAGGACCATCGCCTTGGTGTTGCGCTGCATGTCCGTCACTTCCTCCGGACGTTCGTCGATCAGCAGGACAATGAGAATCGCGTCCGGATGGTTGCACGTGATCGCGTTCGCCATCTTCTGGAGCAGGACGGTCTTGCCCACGCGCGGCGGCGCGACGATGATGCCGCGCTGGCCGAACCCGATTGGCGTGAAGATGTCCACGACGCGCGTGGCGTATTCGCCGGGCGTCGTTTCAAGGACGATCCGGCGATTGGGGAACGTCGGCGTGAGGTTCTCGAAATGGACGATGCGCGCGGCCTCGCTCGGCGTCTTGCCATTGACCGTCTGCACGTTGCCGAGCGCGAAGAAGCGGTCGCGGTCGCGCGGGTCGCGAACGGGGCCTTCAATGATGTCGCCCGTCCTCAGGGCGTGCCGCCGGATCTGCTGCTGCGGAATGAACACGTCTTCCGGACAGGCCAGGAAGTTCGTCTTCGCCGAACGGAGAAAACCATAGCCTTCCTTCACGACCTCCAGACACCCGCTGGCCAGCACCGCGCCGCCGTGGGCGAGGTAGTTCCGGATGGCGGCGAAGATGATTTCATGGCGCCGCATCGCGCCGAGATCCTCGGCGTTGGCGTTCGGCATCATGCGCGTGACGATCTGTCCATTGTCCCAGGAATGGATGTCCGCCAGCTTGTATTCGGGCAGATCGGGATTCCGCGGCACGACCGGCTGCGGCGCGACCGGCTGCGCCGGCGGCTCGAAAGAACGGCGATTGCCCGGCACGGACGGCTGCGAACCGCGCCCCTGAAAATTGCCGTTCGCGGCCATGCGCGCGTTGCGGCTCGCCAGCCACTGCTGGCGGCGCATCTGCCGCTTCGACAAGGGTTGCTGGACCGACGGCGGTTGCGGCGCGTGCGCAGACGCGGCAGGAGCCGCCGGTGCGGACGGCGGTCGCGGTGCGGGTGCAGGAGCGGCAGGAGCCGCCGGTGCGGGCGCAGGGGCCGCGGGCGCAGACGCGGCAGGAGCCGCCGGTGCGGGCGCAGAGGCCGCGGGCGCAGACGCGGCAGGGGCCGCCGGTGCGGGCGCAGGGGCCGCGGGCGCGGGAACGGCAGGAGCCGCCGATGCGGGCGACGGCGCTTCCGCCGCCGGCGCAACTTTCTTCCTGACCGTCCGCGTGCGTTTCCGGGGTGCCGGGGTCTCGGCGGCCGGGACCGTTTCGTCGATTGCCTCAGTCGTGACTTCGTCTTTGCTCATTGTCCAGTCTTTCGTTCAGCCAGGCGTAAACCCGCCTCGCTTCGCTTCTCAGGTTGTCCGGCGTGGTGTCGTTCCGAATCGCCAAATGCGCGCGTTTGACTTTTTCCTCAACGGGCATTTGCGCGGCCAACCGCGCCTCCGCTTGCCTCCGCGTATAGGAGCGCGTCGCCATCATCCGCCGAACCTGCTCGGCTCGCGAAGATGAGATGCACAGTATTATATCATAATCGGACTCCCAGTGGGACTCGAAAAGAAGCGGAATCACGGCAATGCGCAATCCGCCGCCCTGGCCGGAGAAGTCATTCAGCCGGCGCCGGACCAGCGGGAAGAGAATGTCCTCCAGACGCCTGCGGGCGTCGCCGTCCGCAAAAACCACCTCCGCGAGCTTCCGGCGGTCGATGCCGCCGGCCGCGTCCAGAACGCCGTCGCCGAACGCCGCGCGGATCGGCGCCACCGCCGCCCCGCCCGGCGCTTCGAGTTCATGGACCACGTCGTCCGCATCTAAAAGCCGAATGCCAAGCTCCGACAGGAACTTGGCAAAAAGGCTTTTACCGCAGGCGATTCCGCCCGTCAACGCGATTCGGGCGCACACGGCTTCACTTGGCGGCCTCAGGCGCCGGCGTCACGCCCGCTTCCACCTTCTCGGCCGTGTCGCTCGACGCGTTCTGGACGATCTGGCGCCCGTTCGGGTCCACCAGCCGCGCCGTCACGAAGAGCAGCATGTTGCGCTTGTTCGACCACTCGCTGCGGCTGCGGAAGAAACGGCCGATGAACGGAACGTCGCCCAGGAACGGAATCTTGTCTTCCATCGACCGGCGCTCTTCCGTGATGAGACCGCCCATCACGATTGTCGAGCCGTTGTAGAGCGTGACGTGGGTATCGATCGAGCGCTCCTTGAAGAAGGGCTGCTCCATCGGCACCGTGAACCACTGCATGTCCTCCTGGCCGGACGCCAGCGCAAGGGTCTGGGCGGCCGAACTCATCACGGAGGACATCGGGACCTTCATGCCGTAGTCCTTCCACGTCGGCTCCGAAATCACCTTCGGCTGCAGCGCGAGGTTGATGAAACCTTCCGGCGAAAGTTCCGGCGTGACCGTGAGGATGACGCCGACTTCCTGCGTCTCGAAGTTCTGCGGTTCGACCATCGGGAGGATCTTGCCGTCCGAACCGCCCGTCGTGCTGCCGCTCACGCTCGTGGACGAACCGGAGGAGGTGGACTGGATCGTCACGTCGTAGTCCTGCGGGTAGCGGTAGATCGTCACGACCTTGATCGTGGCTTCCTGGCCGCTCTTCGTCACCACCTTCGGCGCCGAGAGCAGGTCCGTGTCGCTCCGCTGGGAGAGCATGTGGAGAATCATCGACAGGTCGGCGTTGCCCAGGAACGCATTGACGCGCATGAACTGGTCGTTGTTCGAGCTGCCCTCGCCGGAGATGTGGTTGCCCTCCGTGCTCAGGTAGCGCATGCCCGTGTGGTAGGTCGATCCGTCAATGGCGTTGATGCCGACGTTCTTCCCGGTTTTGGTGTAGCCGCTCGTCGTATAGGTGGCGTAGATGGGTTCGCCCAATTCGTCCTGGCCGATGATCCGCGCCGGCTGGATGATGTCGCCGGCATTGTGCGTGGGCCGTCCCCACTGCGTTCCCGTCGAAGTAACCTCGGTCTCCTGGATGCTCTCCACGCCGCCGATCACCGTCGGCGTCCGGTTCACGCCCGTCACCTTCGTGACCTCCGTGAACGCGCCATCCTTCAGATTCAGCGCCTTCGCGAGCTTTCCGCCGACGTTGAAGGAGTAGTCGCTGTTCAGCAGCCATTCGAAGCCCAGCGAATTGAGGTCTTCCTGGGCGACTTCCACGAACCGCGTCTCGATTTCGATCATCGACGGCGTCACGTTCAGTTCGTTCAGGGCGTCTTCGAGAATCGCCAGCTGGTCTTCCGTATTCGTCACGCGCAGCTTGCCGACGGCCTTGATGTACTTGATGCGCGAGTTCTGCGGCCACGTGACGCCGAGATCCTCGAAGTAGGCCTTCCACTGGTTCTCGGGATTCTCGCCGTCGCCCTCGCTGCCGCCGCCCTGGAAATCGCCCGCGCGCTCGCTCTTCAGGCCGCTGGAAGCGTCGTTCATGCGGTCGACGAACGATTCGACCACGCTGTACGTCCGCGTGACGAGCTCGTCCGTGGTCATCGTCTTCGGCATCACCATGATGACCGAACCCTGCACCTTGAACTTGTACTGGGGCTTGCAGACCTGGCACACGAGCTTCAGCGCCTCGAACAGGGAGACGTTCGACGCGTTCACGTTCGGGATGACCGGCACGTCGCCCGCGTCGCCGGACGCATTTTCGTCCTCGGCCGCGGCGGAGAACGCGGCGCCGCCATTGTCTTCCTTCCCGGCCGCCGCGCCGCCATCGCCGGCACCGCCGGCGGTCAGCACCTTGTCGAGCTGGAGGACGAAGTTGAAGCCGCGCTGGTCGACCGGAATGTCCGGCCGGTCGAAATCCTTCGACGCCTGGCGGAAGAAGTCGACGGCGTCGATGATCGTCGCCGGCGGACGGAACGAAATCGACGGCAGCATCATTTCCTTCATCCGCTTCTCGATCGACTGCTCCGTCGAACGGCCGTCTTCGCCGCCCACCGGCGTCTTGCTCGTGCCGCCGTCGATGCTCTTCAGTTCAGCCGAGTTGATGGCGTAGACGGGACGCCACGCGGCGCCCACGTCGGCAATCATGCCGCGACGCTGCGCTTCGCGCTCCTTGTCGATGATCATGTCGCGCTTGCGCTGGATCCGCGCGCGAAGCTGGATGGCCTCCTGGTTGTAGGCGTCCGAACGCAGAACGAGGTCGACCTGCTCCAGCGCGCTGTTCAGATCCGCGACGGCCAGATACTGGGAGGCCAGACGGATGCGCTGGCGGACCAGATCGCGGGACTTCTTGTAGTCCTCGTCATTGCGGCGGTGCTTGATGTCCGCGACGTCCGTCTCGATCTCCATCTTGTTCTCGGCTTCCAGCGCGTCCAGCAGGGCGCCCGCCCGCGGATGGCGGAACTTCAACGCCTCCTTCGCGTATTCCGCCGCCACCTCGCGATTGCTTTCCTTCAGGGCCTGCTTGCCGGCCTGGTACTTCGCCTCGCCCATGCCCGTCCAGCATTCGCGCTTGAACGCGGCCTGCTCCGCATTGTCGTTCAGATGGCGGTAGGCCAGACGATACTGCTTGTAGGCCTCTTCCCAGTTGCGGGCCGCCATCGCCTCGCGGGCGGCTTTCAATTCCTTCTCGGCCTGCAGCTTCAGCGACTCGCGAATGAGCGCCTCCGTCGCCATGACCTCGGCAACGACCTTTTCGTCCTCCGTGGGTTCGGCCTTCGCCGCCGCCGGCTTCGCCGCGGCGACCGCGGGCTTCGCCTCTTCCGCCGGCTTCTCGTCGGCCTCGGCGGGCTTTTCCTCCGCCGCCGGCTTCGCCTCCGCAACGGCGGGCTTCGCCTCTTCCG
>JBJEWF010000089.1:0-61009 GCA_051884915.1 Kiritimatiellia bacterium | reverse complement strand
GGCTTTTCCTCCGCCGCCGGCTTCGCCTCCGCAACGGCGGGCTTCGCCTCTTCCGCCGGCTTCTCGTCGGCCTCGGCGGGCTTCTCCTCCGCCGCCGGCTTCGCCTCGGCAACCGCGGGCTTCGCCTCTTCTGCGGGCTTCTCGGCGGCCTCAGCAGGCTTCTCTTCCGCCGCCGGTTTCGCCTCCGCAACGGCGGGCTTCGCCTCTTCTGCGGGCTTCTCGGCGGCCTCGGCGGGCTTCTCCTCCGCTGCCGGTTTCGCCTCTTCCGCGGGCTTCGCCTCGGCGGGTTTTTCGGCCTCGGCGGGCTTGGCGCCCTCCTTCTTGTCCGCAGGCTGATCGAGGCTCAGCAGGTCGTTGATGTCGCCGGCAACATCTCCCACGCCTTGTACCGCAACGCCCAGCGCAATCGCGAACGTCATGCAGAACGCAATGAAGACGGAAGAATTTTTATTCGCTCTCATTAACTTTGCTCCCTAAAGTCCTCAAAATGATACCCAAAACAGGTTTGGAAATCAAGTGTCAACGTATGATTTTTTCCTTTTTCGTCTTGCAGTTCTGAAGGGTCGCTTCGCAGCCCTTGTCGCCCGCTTTCAGTTTCGTGACAAGATACTTCTCTCCGTTGAGATCGAGAACCGTTCCGACCGAGACGGTGAAGGTCTTCCGGCCGCCGCGATCATAGACGAGATCGGCCTGGGATTCGACCGTGTTGACCTTCTCGCCCAGCACAATCGTCATCTTCTTGCCGTCGCTCTTGCGGACGAGATCCACCGTCGAGACGTCAACCATTTTCTTCAGCGCGCTCTTGCCGGTTCCCTTCACGAGCCGCTGCTCGGACTTCTGGTTGAACGCGACGGCCGTCCAGCCCGTCTTCACCTTGCCGGCGGCGTCAGCGATTTCCTCGCCGACCTTCGGCGTGAACTTCGAGTCGTACCCCGACTTGCCGATGCGCTGGAACGTCAGGCGATACGCCTTGCCGGGCAGCGGCTGGTAGTTGTTGAAGTAGAACGGCAGCGTCGTCTGCTTCAGCTCGCTCGCAACGGAAAGCGAATCCAGATAGTCGGGATGGGACGTCTTGTCCCTTGGATCCGTCTTGGCCTGATACTCCTCAAGATTCGTGAATCCGTCGCCATCCGAATCGATCGCGGCGTCGGACGGATCGTCGGGATTCAGCCCGTATTTCTTCTCCCAGTCGTTCGGCATGCCGTCGCCGTCGGTATCGACCTCGACCTTGACGACATTCTGCTTGACGCCGCAGAACGGACAGACTTCGCACTCCGCCGGAATGGGCTTGCCGCACGCCTTCTTCTTCGAGGCGGCATCGCCGTTCTGGCAGAGAATGCGCCGCTCGCTCGCGAGGAAGTTCGCCTTCTTCGCGTCCACCCCCTGGAGCACCGACGGCGTCTTGCCCTCCCGATAGGCCTTGTTCAGGAGATCCAGATTGGCCGGCGCCACGCCCTCGTGCGCCGGATGGATGGCATTCAGCCGGCGTTCGCAGTCCGCGACGCCGTCTTCGGGCGAAGTGCCGAGCGCCGGCAGCAGGAACACGGCCGAAACGGCCAGCGCCGCCAATCCCGCCGCCAGGACCAGCCAATCCCAATGGGCCCGGAAAAAACTCTGCCTGGAGGCCGCCATTATTTTTCCTCCTTCTTTTCAACGGGAGCGGAAACCTTCGCCCCTTCGTCTCCGGCGTCCGCCGCCTTCGCGGCCGCCGCCGTCCCGCGACCGAAGTCGTAGACCGCCAACGTCATGCCGACGAGAATCGGGGCGTCCTGCTCGGGGTCGGAAACCAGCCGGTCGACCTTCTTCGGCGCGTCGGGCTTCGCCTCGTCCGCCGCGGCGCCGCGGCGCCGGCGGCGCGGCGTGGCGGACGCCGGCGCATTCTTCCCGGCCTCGATCGCCTCGGCCGCCGCCAGGCGATCGACGATCTGATCGGCCGCCGCGCTGAAGGTGAACTTCCTGATCACGACGAACCGCGTGTCGGCCGTCAGCCGATTCAGGACGGTGACCAGCGCCGCCGGCCGCGCCGCGAACTCGAACGCGTATTCGAGACAGGTGGTCTTCGACGCCTCGTTCTCGTCCTCTGCGTTTTTCCGGACCCGCTTCTTCGGCTTGGCGGCCGGCTCCTCTTCCGGCGCCTTCGTCGCGGCGATCCGCTGGATGCTCTTGATCTCGAACACGCCCGCATCGGCGAACATGTCCGCCACATGGGCGATCAGGTCGAGCTGCGTGGCCAGGCGGCCGACTTCATCCGGCGACGGCAGCACGCCCCCTTCGCCCAGATACTGCTCGAAGCCGAACGAGAACGCCGGCGCGCAGATCTTCCCTTCGACGCCGCCCGGCAGCGCCGCCAGGCGGCGGACCTCGGCCTGCAGACGCTGCTTGAAGATCGACGGCGTTTCCGGATTCAGGACCTTGTCGCCGCGCGCGGCCAGGTCGAGAGCCGTCTGCCGCCAAGCCGCCAGGCTGACCTGGTTCGACTGGATGTCGGCAATCGACTTCTTCGACGGGAACACGGCCGCGGCGTTGTACCGCTGGAAGACCGCCATCTGGTCCGCCAGTTCCTCTTCCGCCTCCATGCGCCGGGACATCGCGTCCCAGAGCAGATAGCCCATGCCGCCCGCGAGGACGACGAAAAGGCCGGCGCCCACCGCGCCCATCAGCTGCTGTTTCGAGAGACTCATTCGTTCGCCGCCTTTCCTTTACGGCCGGCCTCGGGCAATGCGGAAGGAGCGCGCGCGAACGCCATGCTGATCGCGAATTCGACCAGACACTCCTTCACGTTCTTCTGCGTCACGATTTTCACGGAGTCGGGGATCACCACCTGGCGCGCCTTCAGCGAGGCCTGGACGATTTCCGCCGCCGTCGAACGCTTGCCGCCGTTCTTCTCCGCCCAGGTGGCTTCCGCCTTCGCCATCGCGTCGCGCCATCCGCGGATCGTCACCCGCACGCCGTCCGGCGCGTCCGGCGACGCCTTTTCCTTGGCGTCGACCGCCCAGCTGGTGATCCACATGCCCGGGATCAGGCTTTCGCGGACCGCGCGCACGCGCAGCAGCGTGGCCGAGCGCTGCCAGAGCAGACGCTGGAACGCGTCGCTCCGCGCGCATTCCTCTTCGACCGCCCGCTGGGCGGCCTTGAGCTGCGCGTCAAGGCCCTTCAACTTGCCGTTGCGGCTCTCGACCTGCTCGATCTGCGCCTGCGCGACTTCCGCCTTGCGGTCCTCGGCCAGCCATCCCGCGCCCAGCGCGGCGAGGAAGGCCACGCCGCCGACCACCAGGAACGGGATGCGGCGAATCGCCCGCGCCTCGCTCACCAGTTCCGGCGGCATCAGATTGATGCGAATTGACGCCAGATCCGTCTGCCGCAGCGCCAGGCCGACCGATTCCGCCAGAATGAACGCGTCGTTCTCCTGGAGCGCCGTGCGGTCGATCTTCGAGCCGAGCGCGACCCCGGTCTCAAACGGATACAGGAAACCGACTTCGACCTGCAGGGTTTCCATGAAGAAATCGGCCAGCTGCGGAATCCGCGACGAGCCGCCCGTCAGGAACAGCTTCGTCGGCGCGGCGCCGCCCTGCTGCGAACGGTAGAAGTTGATCGAACGCGAAATCTCCGCGTGCAGCCGCGTGAGGACCATCCGGATGACCTTCGACACCCGGTCCGTGATCTCGTCGGCGTCTTCCGTCACGCCGCCGAGGGAGACGTAGCCGCGCTCGATCTTCAGCTGTTCGGCCTCCTCGAACGAGCAGCCGAACGCCTGGGCGATCTCCTTCGTGATCGCGTTGCCGGCCACGGGGATCGACCGGTTGTAGATCTTCTCGTTCTCGACGAGAATCAGGCTCGTCGTCTTCGACCCGATGTCCAGCAGGACCGTGCAGCCGGTCAGGCCCGGATTGGCAAAGCGCATCGCGTTGCAGACGGCCATCGGCGACACGTCGACGATCGCGGGCTTCAGCCCGGCGCCGCGCACGCCGTCCGTGACCGCGCGAACCGCGTCCAGCTTGGCCGCGACGATGAGCGCGGCCGTGTCGCCGTCCGCCGTCTGGCCCAGGAACTGGTGGTCGCTGACGATCTCGTCGATGGGGAACGGGACGTTCTGCTCGATTTCGTAGCGGACCAGCTGCTCAAGTTTCTCGGCGTCGCCGACCGGCGGAAACTTCGCGAACCGCGGAAACACCATCTGTCCGCTCAGCGACACGACGAGCGGCGCGGGACGGATTCCCCGCTCGCGCATGATCTGGTGCAGCGCGGACGGCAAAGCGGCGGCCAGCGTCTCGGGAGCGTTGATGTCGACGGCCGGCAGATCGCACGAGCCGTAGGCGCTCAGCGTCAGACGGCGCTTCCCGCCCAGCGCGTACTCGGCCAGAACCGCTTTCGAGGCGCCGATGTTGAGAGTCAGTAGTCTGGACATCCTGTCTTCCTGCTATACGAAACCATGAAACCGGGGGACGTCAGTTCTGCGAGAGTTCGTAGTCCGCATTGTTCACGAGGTAGAACGGCGTCTTGGAGCGGTCCAGCAATCCCTGGCGGCGCTCGACCATCGCCTTCTTCTCGCCCTTGATCGTCTTCTCCCAGCTCATGAACTTGTCGTTCTCCCACCACTTCTCGCCGGCCTGGCTCACGTTGCCGTCGGCGTTCTCCGTGTGGAACGCGAGCTCGTCGCCCTCCTTGTTCGTGATGATCACGCTCACCGTGCAGGGTTCGCCGAAGCGCTCCAGGACGGACGGCGGCAGGCAGACGCTCGCCATGTGGCTGCCCTTCTTGATGTCCACGTAGCGGACCTGGGCGTTGTAGTACGAATACTGCGACGGCAGATTCTTCGGATCCTTCTCCTTCGCCTTCGTCGCGTCCAGGAGAACGTGCCACGTGAAGGTCAGCTCGTCCTGCCACCGGGCCTGCGTCGTGTACTTCATCTCAAGCACGATCCACTGGCGCGGCTTGCCGCCCAGCGGCGGCATCAGCTTGCCGTTGGCCGAAAGGTTCGGCGCGCTCGCCAGGCACGTTCCGCCCGGACGGGCCGGCGTGTCGATGGAGACGTAGGCGTCGCGCCCCTGGGCGACGGACTTGCCCCCGTCGGCGCCCACCGGGCCGCGGCGACGGGACTGGGCCGAAACGGAAACCGCGCACAGCAGCGCAAGCGAAAATGCGGCAAATGTCTTCGTGTTCATGGCTAACCTCCTCACGGTTGGTGGAATTGTATCATAAAACTTTCATCTTGGGCAAATCCTGAATGTCGACCAGCCCCAGCACGTTGCCCGCCTCGTCGCAGACCGGCAGATCGTCGATCCGCCGCCGCTCGAACACGCGCAGCAGGTCGACGGCGTACGCGTCGCCGCGGATCGACAGGGGATTGCGCGTCATGTGCAGGGAGATCGGATCCGCCAGGACGGACCGGCCCTCCGAGACGTGCCGGCGGAAATCGCCGTCCGTGAAAATGCCCAGCAGCTTGCCGGCGGCGTCCACGACCACCGCACAGCCCGCCTTGGCCGCCGTCATCGCCAGAAGCGCGTCGAGAACGGTCGTCTCCGGCGACACCCGCGCCAGGTTCGCGCCCGTGCGCATGATGTCCGCCACCTTGAGCAGCAGGGCGCGGCCGATGGCGCCGGCGGGATGGTTCAGCGCATAACGCTCCTTGTCGAACTTCTGCGCCTCGATCATGACCATCGCCAGGGCGTCGCCCATCGCCATCGTGGCCGTCGTCGAATTCGTCGGCGCCATGCCGAACGGGCACGCTTCCGGTCCGCACGGGATTTCCAGGACGACGTCGGCCAGGCGCGCCAGCGTCGACCCGGGATTGCCGACCAGGGCGACGACCTTCAGCCCGTGGCGGCGGACCGCCGGAATCAGGCGGACGATTTCCTCGGACTCCCCGGAGAAGCTCAGCGCCAGCAGGACGTCACGGGGATCCGTCATGCCCAGGTCCCCGTGCATCGCCTGGACGGGGTTCAGGACGACGGAGCAGGTTCCCGTGCTGGCCAGGATCGCGCTCGTCTTCTCGGCCACGTGCAGACTCTTGCCGACACCGGTGACGACGACCTTGCCGCCTTCGGCCAGGCAGTTCTGCATCAGCGCGATCGTCTGCGCAAACGACGCGCCGAGAGAATCGCGGGTCTTCTGCAACCCCGCGATCTCCACGTCGAACACCTCGCGCGCCCGGCGGATCTGCTCTTCGGCCGTCATCCGGAACCGCTCACTTCGTCGTCGACTGGAGCAGCGTCACGCAGATCGTGCCGACGATGTCCTCGGCGCTGCACCCGCGCGACAGGTCGTTCATCGCCTTCGCGAGGCCCTGGAGATTCGGACCGATCGCGGTGGCGCCGCCCAGACGCTGGGCGATCTTGTAGCCGATGTTGCCGGCCTGCAGATCCGGGAAGATGAACACGTTCGCGTTGCCCTGGATCTCGCCGTTCGGATTCTTCAGCCGGCCGACGTCCGGCACGAGCGCCGCGTCGAACTGCAGCTCGCCGTCCATCTTGATGCCGGCGGCGGCAAACTGCGGCTTCGCGAGCGCGACGGCCCGCTGGACCTTCTCGACCAGCTCGCCGCCGGCGGACCCCTTCGTCGAGAACGACAGGTAGGCCACGCGCGGCTCGTTGCCCGTCAGGTCGCGATAGGTCTGCGCCGTCGCCAGGCCGATGTCGACGAGCTGCTCGGCCGTGGGATTGGGAATCACCGCGCAGTCGCCGAAGGCCAGCACGGTATCGCCCGACGGCGTCGGATTCTTGAGGTCCATGATGAAGCAGCTGGAGGCCGTCTTCACGCCCTTCTGCGTGCCCAGGGTGTGGAAGGCCGCGCGGAGCATGTCGCCCGTCGAGGCGATCGACCCCGCGACGAGGCCGTCGACGCGGCCGAGCTTCACCATCATGCCGCCGAAGTAGATGCGCTTCGTGCGGAGCGTCTTCTGCGCCGCCGCGAGATCGATGATCTTCTGCTTCTCGGTCGGCTTGCGCGCCTCCTTGGCGTTCCAGGCCTCCAGATAGGCGGCCTCCAGTTCGGCGTCGCCCTGCGTGTAGTCGATCGTGCGGATGCCGCGCTCCGCCAGCTTCAGGCCGGCCTTCAGTTCGGCGGCGGCGATTTCCTCGGCCGTGCCCAGCACCACCGGGGTGCAGATCTTGCGGTCCACGCACGCGCAGGCGGCCTTGATCACGCGTTCGTCCATGCCTTCCGGCAGCACGACCGTGCCGTTGAGCGCCGAGGCCTTCCAGATAATCGTTTCGATTGCGTTCATTTTCTCTGTCGGTTGCAGGTTGAAGACTGAAAGTCGGAAGCCGCGAGACTATTTCGCGAGGACCGCGACCGTTTCGCGGGCGATCATGAGCTCTTCGTTCGTCGGAATCACGATGACGGGGATGCGGGAATCCTTCGTCGAGATCACGCCGCTCTTGCCGCCGAAGATCGCCTGGTTGGCCTTCCTGTCGAGCTTCACGCCCAACGCGCCGAGGCGCTTCACGATCTGCTCGCGGAGTTCGGCGGCGTTTTCGCCGATGCCGCCGGCCATCACGATGGCGTCGGCGCCGCCGACGAGCGTGTGGTAGCCGCCCACGTACAGGGCCGTGCGGTGGCCGAACGCCTCCAGCGCCTCGATGGCGTCGAGATCGCCCTTGTCCGCCTTCGCGGCCACGTCGCGCGTGTCGCCGCCAAAGGCGCCCGCCAGCCCCTGGAAGCCGGATTCCTTGTTCAGCATCGTGTCCAGCTGCTCAAGCGAATAGCCCTGCTTGCCGAGGAAGAAGAGCAGGCCGGGATCGACCGTGCCGGAGCGCGTGCCCATGATCAGGCCGTCGAGCGGCGTCATGCCCATCGTGGTGTCGATGCATTCGCCCTTCTTCACGGCGGCCAGCGACGAGCCGTTGCCCAGATGGCAGGTCACGAGATTGACCGCCTTCAGCGGCTTCTTCAGCCAGGCCGCCGCCGCCTGCGCGATGAACTTGTGGGACGTGCCGTGGAAGCCGTACTTGCGGATGCCGAACTTGCGGGCGACCTTGCGCGGAATCGCGTAGGCGTACGCGCACCCCGGCATCGTCTGGTGGAACGCCGTGTCGAACACGCCGACGTTCGGCACGCCCCTGGCCGCCTTCTCGCACGCCTCGATGCCCTGCAGATTGGCCGGGTTGTGCAGCGGGGCGAGCGGAACGCACTTCCGGATGAGCTTCTTGGCGGCCGCCGTGATTTTCGCCGGCGCGGAGAACTTGTCGCCGCCATGCACCACGCGGTGGCCAATGGCGTCCAGTTCGGACAGCGAGGCGATCACGCCGATTTCGGCGTCCTTCAGCACGGCCATGACCTGCGCAATCGCCTCGACGTGGTCCTTCATCGGGACCTCGCGGACGATTTTCCCGCAGCCCGTCTTCGTGTAGACCAGGCGGCTGCCGGCGATGCCGATGCGCTCCACGAGGCCCTTGCACAGCATCTCCTCGCCCTTCATGTCGAAGAGCTGGAACTTCAGCGAGGACGAGCCACAGTTGACAACGAGTACTTTCTGAATGCTTTTCATAGATGCCGAACTCCGCGGCGGTATACGCCGCGGAGTCCCCTTTCACTTACTGCGCGCCTGATTTCTCCACCAGTTTCACCTTGATGAAGGCCGTCTGATCGACGCCGGCGGCGGACAGTGCCGCGGCCATCTCCTCCGCCGAGACGGATTCGGTCGATTCGCCCTTCGCCTTGATCTCGATCGTCTTCACCGTCGTTTCCGTCGCCTCCGCGAAGTCGGGCGTGGCGGATGCGACGAGGACGACGTCCACGTACTTCGTGTCGGCGACCGACACCAGGAGCGAATCCGGCGTCGAGACGTCGGAAACCACCGAGAGCGAAAGTCCCTCGGCCAGCGAGAACGAATCGATCACCAGGGCGACCTGGTCCGACTCCGTCTGGACCGGCGCGCTCGCGAGCAGCGTCGCCCCCAGGAACGGATCGGTGCTCATCAGCGTGGCGAGCGACGTCGAGGAGTAGGCCTGCACGGCGGCGGAAGGCAGCTTGGAGTAGGCCGCGATCGACTGCAGCAGGTCCGGATTCACCGTGGTGAAGAACGAGTTGCCGGTCGCCGGCGAACGGGTGGACAGATCGCCGTAGACGTCGTATTCCCAGGCGTCGGGATAGCCGTCGTTGTCCACGTCGCAGTCTTCGACGTACACGACCGACGACGGCACCTTCGTCGAACCGCCCACGACCGTCAGCTCCTTCGGGTTGTAGACGGACATCACGTCCATGTCCCCGACCCAGTTCGCGTACCCCCAGGATTCCCAGGCCTGGCGCTCGAAGTCGCCGTTGGAATCGATCCAGGCGCGCACATAGTAGGTCCCCGGCTCAAGTCCCGTCAGCGTGGCGTTGACGGTGAGGACGCCGCCGTCGCCGATGTCGCCCGGATCCTTCACGTACGCGGAGGCCGCGGGCTCGCCCGAGAAGTCGGGCGTGGTGAACGCCTCGACGTGGACCAGACCCGCCGGTTGCGCCGGATCCGCCGCGACCTTGGCCGGCCCGAAGTACTTGACCGCCACCTCGATCGACCCGCGGTCGGACACGCCGCCGTTGGCGCCCGAAGTGGAGATGCGGAACGCCGTCATCGTCTCCGAGGTGTTCGGCGCGGTGAACTTCGCGTCGAGCATGGAAACCGTCCACTGGTAGTTGTTGGTGGTGGACAGGACCACGCCCTCCGGCGTCGCCATCTCCGCCGAGACCGGCGCCGTCCAGCTGTAGACGCCCTGCGAATTGCGCGCCGGCGCGCGCCGCGCCCCCGAATCGTACACCAGGGTCTTGCCCGTGGCGTCCCAGATCCGCAGGCGGAACGCGGGATAGGACTTGCCGATCTTGTTGTCGTGCCGCCAGCTGAAGGTCGGCCGCGACCCGTAGACGATTCCGCTCGGCGAAACGGGCGTGCAGGGCGTCTGGCCGCCCGCCGCGCCGCGCTCGAACACGTTCTCGAAGGCCGTGACCAGACACGCGTTCGAGGTGGTCGTCAGCGGACCGACCGACCCGTCGCCCAGCACGACCCGGTAGATCGCGTTGGTGATGTTCTCGAAGGTGACCCCCACGTAGCTCGCGGGCGTGCCCAGATTGCCCCAGTCGAGATCGAGGCTGCCGGCCAGAAGATCGACTTCGGAGAGCAGCGGATTGCGGACCAGGTTCTTCCGGACGTCGAGCACCACGCCGTCCGCGTACCGGGTGGGACTGCCGATCTTCCGGTCGACGTTGCTGACCGCCGAGCGCACGACGCGCACGCGCACGTCCGTCTCCGTCGTCTCGGGCAGCTGCTGGTCGATCACCTCGGAGGAGATCCACCGCGTGCCGCCATTCCGGCCGCCCAGGACGCCGCGGTCCGTCAGGAGCCGCTGCGTCTCGTAGGTGTTGTTGGCGAGCGCGTCGGCCAGGTTCACGCGGAACATCTGCGGCGCGGTGTCCGTCAGCTCAAGGCTGACGTCCGTCTTCCACCAGCCGACCGTCGTGACCGCCGGCGACGCGGCGCCGAACGGCTCGCCCGGCGTCCAGACGCCATCGCCGTCCAGGTCGATGAAGGCCGTGATGTAGTTGGCGCCTTCGCGGACCCGGCCCGAGTCCGGACTGGACAGATAGAAGGTCTTCGGGAAGGCGTCCGCCGCACGGTGGACGTAGCCGACCTGGAACACCATCGTCTCAAGTTCGGCCTGCGCCCAGCCCGACACTCTGGCCAGCGCATCCATGTCCACCGCATACTCGCCCGTCCGGTAGTCGATCGTGCCGATTGCGTCGGAAGACGCCGACGCGGAGCCGTTCGTGGAGACCTCGCCCGTGAAGACGATCGTCCCGTTGTGTCCGTCGTCGGCGGATTTCGTCGCCGCGAACTGCTCCCATTCGAGGACGACGTCCTGCAGGACGACATGCGGATACTTGCGCGATTCGGCCACGAACTCCTTGAGCGTGCCCACGCCCTGGCCGGCGGTGGCGGAATTGTACGACAGGTGGTAGCCCAAGGCCGTGTACCAGGCATAGCTCCAGACATACGACCGGTCGGTGCTCAGAAGGACCTTGCTGAAGACGACGCCGCTGGGCACGATCGAGCCCGGATGCAGGTGGCCGTGGATGACGCCGGAGCGATACGCGCCCATGTAGGACGTGCTGCCCGACGAATCCGCGCGCGCCGACGAATCCGTTCCGGTCGCGGCCTCCACCGCGGCGATCGTGAACAGCGCATCCTCTTCCGTCGCCCGTCCGGTCGAGCAGCGCACGACGATCTGCTTGCCGTCGACATCCTGCCCGCCCGTGTAGGCCAACGTCACCGCCAGGGCCGGCTGCGGGAAGCAGGCGATCGGCGCGCCCAGCAGATCGCCGCCGTCCAACCAGCGCGACACGATGTCGGCCGCAAGCGGCGTCTGCCACTGCGAGTAGCGGCATTCGGCGAAATTCGACCACCCGTCGCCGTCGGCGTCCTTGCCGGCGTCGTATTCGTTCACCGACGCGTAGGACGGCGAGAACTGGCGTTCCCAGGCGTCTTCCATGAAGTCGTGGTCCTGGAACATCTCGCCGAGGTAGAGCGAACCCACCTTCAGGAAGTAGTCCGGCACCACCTGCCCCAGGTCGGCGTTCGAGCGCATCACGTTCGGGCTGACCAGGCGGCCGCCCACGCTGTTCGTGAAGCCGTACTTGACGAAGCCTTCGGAGATCAGGTATTCCGCCGTGTTCGACAGCTGGTCGTTGTCGTAGTCCGTCACGGCGTCCGATTCCTCGCCGCCCGTGCCGTTGATGCCGTGGAGGTTCTCCCACCAGTCGGGCAGGCCGTCCTCGTCCGCATCCGTGATGCTCACGAAGGAGGAGTCAATCGTGCCCGTCGCGTCGTTCCAGCCGTCCGCCAGGTCGCGGGTGTAGGCCTCGGAGGCGGTCATCCACTGTCCGTCGCGCTGCACCAGCGTGTCCCACGTGAGCTTGTCCCACGACGCGCTCGGGTCCAGGGCGTACCTGTCCTTCGCGTAGGCCTCCCACGCGTCCGGCATGCCGTTGGCGTTGTCGTCGAAGCCGGTGCCCGTCCACGGGTCGCACGGTCCGTTGCCGTCCCAGAAGTCGCTCAGGCGGCGCGCGTAGCAGTTGCCGAGCGGGATGAGGTCGGACGAGCCGGCGAAGCCCGTGCGCAACTCGAAGCGGTACATCGAATACGCGCCCTCCGCCAGCGGATTCTGGTCGGCCAGCGACTCCAGCCGGTTCAGGCGCCAGGTCTTGTCCGACAGGTAGTTGTAGTACGGATACGGATTCGCCGTGTTCGGGAAGGAGAACTGCGAAACGCCGACCTCCTGCGCGAGGCACATGCCGCCGAACTGTTCGCTCCAGAAGGCCGAGTCGACCGCCGAGCCGTCCATCGGCGGCAGATGCGCGCAGGTGTTCTTGATCCACGGCACCCAGCGGTAGTTCATGTAGACCGTGCTGTGGACCGGCAGCGTCTTCCACCAGCCGATGTTCAGGTCGCCCGGGACCTCCTTGCCCTCGACGCGGACGTTGTCCAGCACCTTGGCGGTGAAGCCCGAAGGCTCCCACGCCACGTTGGCGGCGTCCACCGCCCCCGGCAGGGTCTGGAAGGAATAGTGCATCACGAGTTCGGCCGGCAGCGTCGCCCTGCCGTCGTTGTCGTTCCGCGTGGCGCCGTTCTTCCAGCATTCGTAGATCGTGCTGCGGAGTTCCTTGACCTCGTCGAACGAGAGGCGCGTGCGGCTGGTCGCGACGATCTCGGTGGAGCTGCGCGCGCCGTCCCACACGCGCACTTCGTCCAGCGCGCCCTTGTAGAAGCGGCCGTAGTTCGCCCACGTCGGCTGCTTGCTCAGGTGCAGGGCCAGGCCGTCCAGCGCGGTCGCGCCCATCACCACCGCGCTGTGGACGGCGGTATAGCCGTTGACCAGAATCGGGAACGACGCCATGTTGGGCTTCGCGTCCTGCGCGGTCGCCACGATGCCGTTGGCCGGAATCAGGGACGTCGCCTTGGTGGCCACGTTCTCGCCGTTGACGTAGAGCTTCAGCGTCTTGCCGTCGTAGGACATCGCGACGTGCGTCCACGTCTCCAGCGTGACGCCGGGACCCGTCACGTAGGGCGTCCCCGTGCCGTCTTCCGTCGTGACGGCGTCGTCCGTGTCGAAGCAGCCGTAGATGCGGCCGTCGGGACGGATGCCCAGGCGGAAGTTCGCGCGCACCTTGGCCGTGTTGTTCGACAGGGTCGAGGCGCCGTAGTCGCACACGCGCTCGAACAGGACCTGCCCGTTCTCGCTGACGTCAAGCTCCGGACGGATCCAGGCCTCGACCGTGAACTGGCGCAGGAGATCGAACTCAAGATTGATCGGACGGTGGAAGTCGCCCGAATACGACATCACGGCCGACTTGACGCCGTCGAACCAGATCGCCTGGCGGCGGTCGGGATCGGTGAACTTGAGCGGGTCGGAAAGTCCCGTCACCGCCGACGTGCCCTCCGCGCCGTCCGGGAGGCCGTCGCCGTCCGTGTCATAGCCTTCGTTTTCCTCGAACGCGTACATCCACTTGAGGTTGGAGCCGGTGAGCGTGAGCGGCTTGCCGCTCTCCCAGCCCCACGGATAGCCCAGCAGATCCGCCGTCTCCACGTCGGGATCGAAGTTGTAGTACTGCGAGGTGAAGCTGGCGTTCTTCAGCGCGCTCGCGTCGGTCATCCACGCCGGGGACGGGTCGGTGTGCGACGGCTGCGGCGAGGTGAGGTTGACCAGCAGCGCCTCGTTGTAGTTGCGGATGCCGTCGCCGTCCGCGTCGGCTTCCGGCGCACCGGCCATCCACGGATACTGCATGAAGTCGAAGTTCGGCGTCTCGGGGGCGGACGTCGGCCAGCCGAACCAGGCGTTGTACCAGTGCGACACCTTCAGGTTGTAGGCGTTCGCGATGACGTCGCCGGACACCGAGCCGCCCTCGACCGAACCCAGGAGCGGATTCAGGCCGTGGAAGAGCTCGTAGTAGTCGTCCATGCCGTCGGAATCGCTGTCCCACATCCGCGGATCCGTCGACGCGTAGCCGGTGGCCTTCATGCGCTCGCCCGCGCCGTCCAGGCCCCGCGGGCGCAGCATCACGCGATAGCCCTTTTCATCGTAGTTGCGGATGAAGGCCGTCGTGTTCTGCGCCACGCGGTCCCATTCGTGCGGCGGCCGCGCGAAATAGCCGAGCTCGCGGAAGTTCCACGCGCCCGAAGCCGCGAAGCCGGCCGCCTTCGCCTTGGCGTAGAAGGTCTCGCCGTCCATGAAATTCATCGGGAGGAACTTCACGAACGTCCGCGAAGACGGCGTGCCGTCCGGCATCCAGCTGCCCATCAGCGGCGTCTCGCAGTCGTCGTAGCGGAAGTGGCGGAGCGACTGGACGAGGTATTCCTGGAAGTTCTGCAGGCCGTCGTTGTCGAAGTCGTAGTCGCGGACCGTGCCCGTGTTCGGATCCTTGTTGATCTCGCCCATGCGCGTGTAGGCGTCCTTCCCCCACGTGCCGTCCATGCCGGCCGAGATGTAGAAGCCGTTGGTCACCGCGGCCGCGTTGCCGCCGTTCGTCACCGAGCTGTAAAGCCCGTCGTTGCGGCGGACCAGCAGGACGTCCTCGTCGTTCAGGCCGCCGTCGACCAGCTCGCCGGAATGGAAGAGCACGCCCGCGAAATCGCGTTCCCACGGGTCGGGCAGCAGATCGCCGTCCGTGTCCACCGTGCACGGGTTGAGGCCGCCGCCGCGGATGCAGAGCGAACCGTCGTCGCCGGCGGGCATGCCGTTGTTCGGCCCGTAGATGAAGGTGAAGGTGTGGCCTTCGGGTTCCAGGTTCTGCTGGGCCACGGTGCCGTACTTCATCACGGCCTTCCAGGTCAGGCCCTCGTCGCCGTCCGAAATGCCGTCGCCGTCCGTGTCGGCATCGTCCGGATCGGTCGGGAAGAACTTGTTGTACCAGCCCTTCGCGATGCCGGGATGGTTCGTGATGATCGTCGGCACGTCCGCGTACGCGTTGCACGAATCCGTGCCCGCATATTCCTCCTTCAGCGTCAACTTGTCGCCGTCCGAATCCCGGACGTCGCCCTCCGCGCCCGCGTTCGGGTTGCGGCCCACGTAGAGTTCCCAGCCGTCCGGCACGCCGTCGCCGTCCGTGTCGGCGCCGTGGGAGGCCAGCGCGTAGGACTGCGTTTCGCTGCCGGCCTCGCCCAGCGCGTTCGAAATCCACTCCGGATCCGAGAACGGCTTGTTCGGGTTGGTCATGCCGCGGTAGAACACCTTGGCGCACTTGCGCTCGCTCCAGTCCGCCTCGTCCCGGGCCACCGAGTAGGTGCCGGCCTCGTCGTCGTATGTCGGCAGCGCCGGCGTGGTGTTGTAGCGGTATTTCAGCAGGAGATACTCGTCACGCGTCGTGTACGGCGCCGTGTTGACCGCCCGTCCCGCATCGCCTTCGTGCTCGGCCTCCTCGTTCTCCTTCGGGTCCCAGCGGCTGGAGACGTAGCCGGCGGTCGTCTTGAACCACGCCGTGCGCGGATCGTAGCCGAAGTGCGCCTTCACCTGGTCGTGGACCAGCATGAGCGCGTTGGTCGATCCCGAGTAGGTCGCCGCCGGCGCCGCTTCGTCCTCCGACTCGCCCGTCTCGGCCACTTCCACGCCGAGGCTCGCCAATTCCAGTTCCTGGGCCACCAGCGGCGCCTCGCGGCTCTTCGGCACGCATTCCGAACCCGGCTTGCCGTAGCGGAACACGGGAATGCCGACCAGCGTGTTCGTGGTTGCCGCCGTCAGGACGTACCGGCCCTCTTCGTCGAGTTCGACGATGCCGCTGCCGAAATTCGGGAGGGCGACTTCGCCCTTCGGGAACCTGACCACGAGATAGGTCGCCTCCGTCGTGTATTTCGCCATGAAGTCGCCGTCGGGATTGCCGGTCGCGCCGTCGCCTTCCTCCGCCTTGAGCGGATTCAGGCCGTACATGACCTCGTAGAAATCGGAGATGCCGTCGCCGTCCGTGTCCCAGTTCAGCGGATTCGTCCCGAGCATCAGCTCTTCGTAATCCGTCAGGCCGTCGTTGTCCGTGTCGCGCGTCCTGAAGCTGTCCGTCGACTTGACCGTCGGATTGAACGCCTCGGCGATTTCCTCGGGGGTGATCGTCTCGCCCGTCGCGATGTCCTTCAGCGTGAAGCGGCTGCCCGTCATGCGCTTCCACTCGGTTTTGCCGCTGCCATCGGCCACCATCTCGCCGACGGTGGCGCTGTACCAGAAGAAGTACTCGTAGCCGTCCGGGAAGCCGTCGCCGTCGGTGTCCTCCATCGTCGGATCCGTGCGGTTCTCCGGCGACCACGTCGTCGTCGCCAGCGCGTTCGACCACGCCGCCTTCCAGCTCGCAATCTCGTCTTCCGCCTCCGGCGGCGCGACCGTCAGCCCGGCGACCTTGGCGAACGCATTGGATTCGGCCTCGGAGAAGTCGGGGTCGGAAATCCACGTGCCGACCGTGTTGTAGCTCATGTCCCGCGCGTCCTGGCGGTAGTTGAGCCCCTTGTGGTAGCCGCGGATCTCAAGATCCGCCGTGAACGGCCCGCCGACCGCCGCCCAGTTCGTGACCGAGACGACGAGCGGGACGCCCACCGCCGTGCGGGCGGGCAGATAGTCCTCGTCGCCGTTGAACGTGCTCACGTCCTTCAGATCCGACCCGTCGACCACCGCCAGGCCGGAACTCTGGGTGGCGCCGTCTTCGCCGCCCTGGTCGGCGGTTTCGCCCATCAGCTGGAACAGATAGCCGCCGTCCCACTTCTTCGTCGCGAAGACGTCCGGGATCGTGTCGGCGTTGATGTCGCCCAGGTTGTCCTCCGCGTAGTATTCGCGCGCGAACACGGCCTCGACGTTGCGGTCGGGATAGCCGATCGCGTCCGCGTCGTACTCGGGCAGCGCGATCGTGCCTTCCGCCGCCATGTCGCCTTCCGCCGGTTCGATCTTCAGCATCGACGAGGTCATGAGGCCGGACGTCTCATCCGCCACGTTGTTGATGAAGCAGTAGAAGAAGCTGTCGAAGACCTTGTCCGCGTAGACATAGCCGGCCGAGTTGTCCTTGACCGCGTCCCCGACCTGGTAGCCCCGACCGTAGAAATAGACGTTACGCCCGCCCAGGTTCACGGCGTAGTCCCACTGCTGGCGGTAGTTCACGACGTCCGAACACGTCGCCTTGTCCGCCCACACGTAGCCGCTGCCGATGCCCGACGCCTGCAGGTAGTTCTTGGCGACGTCGGTAATCCCGTTGCGGTTGGGCCGATGCGGCGTGAGGAAGAGGTGCATCGACGGATTCACGTAGTAGTACCACGTCCGCGTAGATACCCCCCCGTCCTTGTCCGTCACGGTCATGGTGATCGTGTGGGCGCCGGCGCTTGTGAAGCGCGCCGTGTAGGTTCCCGTCTTGACCGAAGACTCGGAGATGCCGTTCGTCGACACGACGGTATACGGCTCGGCGCCTGCATCGTCGGAAATGAACTCGACCGTCATGCCGTCGTTCAGATCGGCCGGAACGTCCGAGATGTTCCACTTCAATTCGAAATTCTGGTTGAGCGTCTTCGGCAACGGGTTCGTGACCGAGTGGGTGAGGTCCTCCACCGGCTGCACGATCACCGGCGCGACGTTCGCCACGCTGAACGTGCAATATCCCGGCGTGTAGAGCTTGTTCATCGGCGAACCCGTGGAGACGTCTATTGTCTCGTTGGTGACCATCGCCCGCACCGTCATGTTCTTCGACCAGTCGGTGCCGTCGAGATTGCCCACCGTCAGCTTGTGGGTCGTGGGCTTGTTGGCCAGGGTCTCGAACATGCTGGAGGAGAGCGTGAGGCTCGTCACCGGCACCTCGTTCGTCAGCACGTCGACGACGATGTTCACGCGCTTCGACGGCGCGGCCGAAAGCGCGATGTTGAACTCGCAAGTCTGGTTCTCGTCGACGGTATCGCTGCCCCAGACCGGCTCGACTATCACGTAGGGCGCCTCGCTCACGTTGACGTAGATCGTGGTCATCTCGCCCCAGACGAGGCCGTCCTTCTCCTCCCAGTAGCCGCCGCCCTCGACGTCCTCATCTTTGATCCAGGTGAAGTCGCCGGCCGTGCGCATGTCCTTGTCCATCACCTGGACTTCGACGATGTTCGTCCCTTCGCTCTCGAACGCGTAGTAGAGCGTGTTCGAGCCGAACGTGTAGAAGGTCTGCGGGTAGACGTCCTGGCCGTCCGTGATCATCCACTTCACCACGTGGCAGGTTGCCGTGTTCGTCAGGGCGAGATCGGCCGCGACGTCGTCGATCTTCGCCTCGAACTTCTTCGGAATGCCCACCGGCGTCTTCGGCGTGGTCCCGCCGGGATTGACCAGCTTGCCGCCGACGTTGACGCCCGACACCACCGGCTTCCGGTTGTTTACCGTCAGGTAGAGCGTGTCGGACTGGTAGGCCGTCACGACGTTGTTCGTGTCGTAGGTTTCCGTCGTGCAGAGGACGACCTGGAACTCGGGATAGCTGGGCTGGCCGTCGTTCAGGAAGATCTTCTCGGCCGGCGTCACCGGCTTGTCGTCGACGATCTTGGCGTAGCACTTGGTCGCCGGCGTTCCGTCGATGTCCGTCGCAAAGAGCTTCGACGTGCAGTTCGTGATCGCGTCGCCGTTCACCGGAACGATGAAGGCGTAGAGGGTGTCGCCATACGTTTCGGAGAGCTGGATGGTGACGGCCACGCCCTCCGTGTCGTTTTCATCGTACGCACTTTCCCCGGTCGTGAGATAGACGCGGGCCGGTTCGGACACGAGCGCCTTGAACTTCACGACCGTCTGCCCGCCTTCCGGATTCGTGATCGTCAACGTCGAGTCGTACGTCTTCGCCGTCGTATACTTGATCGGCAGCGTGAAGACGCCGTTGGTCGGAATCATGTGCTCGAACGTGAGTTCGGAGTTCAGGCCCGCGCCGCGGTCCCACACGAGACTGTAGCCGTTCGTGGCAACGCCCGTGTAGTTGCGGTAGCTGTCGGCGATGCTGACCTGGACGTTCTTCGTCGTCCCGCCGACAAACGACAGCGTCTCGCCCTCGGCCGGCGAAATGACCACCGGGGCGATGCCGTGGACGCGCAGCTGGCAGCCGTTCATCCCGCCCGTGTAGAAGGCGGCGGCCCCTGCCGGCGAAACGGCGGGCTTGAAATTGACGCCGTACTCGTAGCTGCCCGACTCCGCCGTGGCGCCCAGCGCATAGACGTAGAGCGTCTTGGAAAGGAGGTCGTCCGAGGAACTGAAGGTCACGGCCGTGACGTTCTTGTCCAGCCACGCGCCCTCGGCGTTCTCGCACACCGCCACGATGCGCTCTTTGAACGTGTCGGCAATGCCAGCGAGCGTCGCGCCCAGATCGACCGTGACGTCGCCTTCCGGCCATTTTTCCGAAATCGCGACGGTGAGCCGGCAGACGCTGCGGTAGTAGTTCGTCGAGCAGGAGACGTCCAGATTGTCCGCATAGGCCGGCCCCAGCGAAATCGAAACGGAGGGCTGCGGCGGATCGATCACCTGGATCGTCCGCTTCATGAAGTTCTGAATCAGGTCGCCCGCGCCGTTGTAGATGTTGGTCGGGGTCGAGGAGAGGAAGATCTCCGCCTGGCTCCCTTGCGTCACGCCGCGGACCTTGAAGGTGAATTCCGCGGCGCCCGGCGGAACCGTTGCCGCGTAGACGTGGGTCACGGTTCCGTCCGGCAGAGTATATTCCTTCTCGGAGCCGTTCGACAGCACCACCGCGCTGTTGTTCGTCGTCCACAGATAGAAGGTCGACGCCTCGTTCGTCGACGCGCCGCCGGGAATCGTCAGCGCCGGCGCGAAGGGCAGCGTCTCGGTGCTGTTCGCGCGCACCTTGCGCCAGATGCCGGCGTCGGCGTAGCCGGCCTGGGACGGATTGTCGTCGAAGTCGATGGTCTTGATGTACATTGCCGCCAGCGACAGGTCGTAGTCGCGCTGCGCCGCCGGGTTGTCGGAGTAGTCGGAAATCGCGCCGAACGACATGGCGACGTCGTTGGTCGCCATGCTCCCGCCCGCGTCCTCGGCGATGCAGACGAGTCCCCAGATCGACGTGTCGAGGAGATACTCGACCGTCTCGGAATTGCTCGCCTCGCGGCCCTGCTGGTTCGCCAGCTTGACCGGCAGCGCCAGATCGCCCGCCTGGGCCGTGTAGGAGAACGTGAGGTCCGAATAGGCCGGGTAGGTCGTGTTGTAGGACGGGAAGCCGCCGGCCACCGAATCGTCGGCCTTCGCGTAGCGCAGCCGGCCGCCCACGACGATGCCCATGGTCATCGGGCGCGTCGCCCAGTCGACGAGTTCGGACCCCACGCCCTTGTGGACGAGCGTCCATTTGTTGGTGACCGGCGCGCCGGGCGCGTAGTCCCGATTCAGCAGCCGCACGCAGAAGCGGATCTTCTGTCCCGCGGTGACGTAGTTGCTTGCGCCATAGCAGAGATTGCCCGAGGAATCCGACGTCACCTCGTGCGAATCCGTCGCCACCGGGAAGATGCTCCGGATGTCGCCGCCCGCGCACGCGTTCCGCGCGAACACGCCGGCCAGAACCATCGCCGCAATTCCGAGCGTTTTTTTCGTAGTCATATCGTCACCGCTTTCTCTAGTAAATCCCCAAAATCACCTCTTGGCGGCAGAATCCGTCTTCTGCTCCGCCATCTCCTTCAGAATCCTGGCGCGGACAATCTTCCGATTCTCCTCCAGCCGCTTTTCGATCGCGGCGTTCGCCGCCTCGTTCGCCGACACGAGATCCTTCCACTTCGGATATTTTTCGGGATGGCCGTCCAGTTCGGCGCGGATCTGCTCGTCCGTCGCGCCCTGCGGGAGGTTCGCGCGCGCCGAGGCGACGACGGCGGCCAGCTCGGCCTTCACCCGATTGCTCTCCCGCGCGGGGGCTTTCAGCGCCTGGCGCCCTTCGTCCAGCTGCTTCAGATACGCCGGATCCTGCGTGCGCGGCGGCGGCGCCGGCGGCGGCGTTCCGGACTTTCTGTCTTCGCATCCGCAAAGACAGAACAGAACAAGCGCCGCCGCAAGAAACGGCGCGCTGTGGCGTCTTGAAATGTCCATCATTCTATTTTCATGCCTTTCGAGGGTGCACTCCTCACAAGACCGTTCATCATTCTATCATGGTTTGACCTGTCCCGCAACCCCTTGTTGGAACGAGTTTGACGCCGCCGGCCGGGAGCGGCCTCAGCTCCCCTTGGCCGAGACGACGAGTTTGTAGAACCGCTTCGAGACGTCCGGCGTCAGGCCGATTTCGAGGGTCAGCGGCCCATCGGCGGTCGCCTGCCGGGACGGCGCGCCCGTGTCGTATTCGCCCGTCGCGACGGCCTGCCATCCGCCCGTCAGGTCGTCGGTCGAATACAGCGTGTAGACGAATCCCCTGACGCCGTTGCCGACGTTCGCCCGGACCGTCACCGTCCCGTCGGCGTTCGCCGCGATCGTCAGCAGCGGCTCCCCGTCCGCCGCGACCGGCCGCAGCACGTCCTCGTCCAGCTCCAGCCCGGCCACCACGTTGCCGTCCACGTCCTGCTCCAGACAGACCTTCCACCCCGTCGGCACCGTCACGCGCGCGGCCAGATCGTCCAGCGTCAGGCCCGACGCCGCGAACTGCGCCGCCGTCAGGAGATTCGTCGTGAACGACTCGGTGAGGTTGTCGAGCCCGTCGTTCCAGTCGATCGTGAAATCGCCGATTTCCGTTTCCTGCGGACACCAGAGCCAGACCAGGTCGGCGTCGCCCTCCGTCAAATCCACGGCCGCCACCGTCGTGGTGGAGAGGGCCAGGGTGGACGACGTCACCACGCCCACGAATTCCAGCGTGCGGCCGTCTTCGTCGACGAAGGACTTCGCTTCCAGGCAGACGCAGAAGTCGGTGGCCGGCAGGTCCACGTACTTGCCGCTGGCGATTTCGAGGCCGTCGAAGCCCGGCAGCCCGTACACCACCGCCGCGGGCGCGTTCGTCGTCTTCGTGTAGTCCTCCGCCGCCGCGTCCCAGACGAGGGCCGTGCTCCTCAGGCGGTTCGTCGCGGCGACGGTTGCGGCCGCGCCGCGCGCCAGCTGGGCCAGATAGGCCCCGGGCGCCGTCGCCGGGACGACCAGGGCCGTGCCCATGGCCTCCGCCCCCGTCAGGGCCGCGTTGTCGCCGTCGCCAATCCAGTTCGACAGCCGCCAGTCCGCCGCCGGCGCGACCGTGAACACGACCGGCTCGCCGTAGGGATACCAGCCGCTGGCGGGCGAAACCGTTCCGTACGCCTCGTCGCTCGCGCGCACCGCCAGATAGACCGCGTTCGTGCGGTCCATCTGCCAGGTCAGCGTGCAGACGTCGTTCGAGACCAGCGTGAATTCCGCCACGCGGCCCGTCCCCGCCAGGAAAGCCCCCGTCGTCTCGTTCGTCAGCGTCCAGCCCGAACAGCCGAAGACGACCGTGTTCGCGTCGTTCGTGATTTCCGCGTCGTTCGTCGCCACCACCACCTCGCCGTTCGTGAAGGCCGCGTCATGGACGCCGTAGGCGGGAACGGGCGAAGGCGTCTCGTTGTTCTTCCCCGTGGAAGACGCCACCGTCAGGCGGATGGCCGACGTTTCGCGCAGGAAGAGGTCCCAGCCCCGGTCCAGCACCGTCTGGAAACTCGCGAGGACCGCCGCCTCGATCTCCTCGGACGCGCCGTTCCCGAACACCTCCTTCGTCGACGTCTGCCCGCGGACCGCCGTGAAGACGAGCGTGTTCGTCTCCGAACCGACGACCTGCAGCAGGCCCTCCGCGTCGTCCTCCTCGACGTCGCGCGCGGCGGTCAGGGCGAACCCGTAGGACAGGCGGCCGTTGTTGTACATCCAGCGGCCTTCCGCGTCCGCCTCCCGGGGGAGAAACACGCCGAAGGACGGATTGCCGTCCGACCGCGTGGGATCGCCGGAATCGAACGCGCTGTAAAAATAGACGAACCGGTTCACGATGTCGTCCTCGTTCGTCTCGTCCATCGCGAAGACGCGGTTGACGATGGCCGTGGTATTCGATTCGCCCGAGGTGCCGCTGATGCGGAGGATGGCCAGATTGCGTTCCAGCGCCATCTGCTTCGCATCGTCGAAGCTGAACGCCACGGGCATGTTCAGCAGCGGCCAGTCGATGGCCTCCGGCAGCGCCAGGTAGAGCGCGTCCGCGTCCGCGGGGTCGCCCGCCGTCCGGGCCGCGTCGCCGATGACGAGGCCGGTATTCTCCTTGCCCATGCAGACCAGCGTCGTGTTCGCCAGCTGCGGCGACACGCGCGTGGCGAAGTAGCCGTTGCCGTCCGACTGCAGCGTGCGCGGCACGCCGGGCATCTCAACCGTCGCGCCCGGCAGCGTGACCTGGCCGACGACCGGCACCGTCTCGTCCGACTCGTAGCCGATCATCGTCACCGCAGAGGACACGATGTCGTAGCTGTACGTCACGTTGCCCGCCGCGTCCCGGGTCGTCACGTGGGGAAGCGCGTACCAGGCGTCGCCCGCGCCGCCCCAACCGCAGAAGATGCGCACGCGCTGGACGCCGTCGGCGTCCAGCCCGAAGCCGGTCGCCACCACGGCGTGGCCGCCCGCGCCGCCGGAGATCCCCAGAACGACCGGCGCCCCCGCGCGGCACTGGTTCCAGATGAAGCGGTCGTAGCGCGCGCCCGTCAGGCCGTCCACCGCGCGGGCGTCCGCAAAGCCGAAATCGGTGCGGAGGGATTCCGCGACGTCCGTCACGAACGCCGAGGACAGGTCGTCCGTCCACGCCATGCCCACGCTCACCGCCGAATCGTACGCGACGCGCCCGAGCAGTTCGCGCTGCGCCTCGCCCAGCGCCGTCGACGTCTCGTCCGTCTCGTTCGTGCCGCCGCACCGCACGGGCAGGATGTTCCAGTCGTAGGCGCCGCCCTTGGCGTCGTACTGGCGCGTCACCCCGTTGTACGAGCAGTCCCGCGCGAACGGCGTCGCGCCCGTGACCGCGTAGTATTGCATGACCGCCGCCATCGCCGTGGCCACGCACCCGCAGACCGCGTGGTTCGGCGTGTAGTAGTTGTAGCAGTAGCCGCCGCCGGCCGCGCCCTGGTTCCAGTGGGTGAATCGGCCGCCCGCCTCGAAGCCGTCGACCACGCCGATCTGCACCGCGACGTCCGCCACGCCTTCCGTCACCGCCTCCTGCAGCGAAACGCCAACCCCCAGCTTCGCCCACTTGGCCTGCTGCCGGGCGCCCCACTGCGCGATTTCGGACGGCACGGCCGCCGGCTTCGCGACGCCGGACAGCGAAATCCCCGACGACGAATCCTCGGCGTAAAGCCCCAGCAGCCGAAGCCGCGCGCGCAGGTCCGCCTTCAGGACGTCGGGCAGCACATGGCCCGGCGGAAGGTCGGCCGGGGATTCGCCGAGCGCGGCGACCACCGGCTCGATCTCCGTCGCCGGCGCCACGACCAGAACTCCGCCGCCGGACATGGAAACCTCGTACCACAGCACCGTCTGCGCCGCGTTCGTGTCGCACACCGTCCGTACGCTCGCCGCCGTGCCTTTCGCGCCGAACGGCGCGTTCTTCCGCACCCAGGCGTCCGCGGCGGACTGCGCCATCTCCGGCGTCACGGACGACGCGAAAAGGCCAGCGGCCAGAAGCGCCCAGATAATCGTCAAAAAGCTCTTTCTCATGCTTGTTTCCCCATTTTCAGGCATACGGCCCAGGTCGAAAGGCACACTCCGCCCAGTAACCAATTTCCAATTATACACGATTTGCGGGGGCAAGGGAACGGAAAAATTTCCACCCCCGGCGCCTATCGCCCAATTCCCGCCCCCTGACGCGATTTTCCCGCACCTTCCCGCGGGCCGCCAAACGATGCGGCCGGGACGGTCGCGCCCGGCGCCGGCCTAGCAGTCGCCGCGGGCGAGATCGCGCGCCAGCGCCTTCCGCTTCAGGGCGTCGCGCTTGTCGTGGAGCGCCTTTCCCCGGCAGACGCCCAGCTCCAGCTTGATCCGGCCGCGCTTCAGGTACAGGCGCAGCGGAATCAGCGTCAGACCCTTGGCCTCGGTCTTGAGCCGCAGCTGCTCGACTTCCTTCCGGTGGACCAGCAGCTTCCGGTTCCCCTCCGGACGGTGATTGAACCGGTTGCCGAACTTGTAGACGGGAATGCCCATCTGCACGACGAAAAGCTCCCCGCCCAGAACGGCGCCGTACGCGCCCGCCAGCGACGCCTCGCCGTGCCGCACCACTTTGACCTCCGTGCCCGACAAGACAATACCGCACTCGATCTTCTCGAGCACGGCATAGTCGTGATAGGCGCGCCGGTTGACCGCAAAGTCCCCCGGGGCCGACTTCTTCTTTTCCGCCATCAGTCGGCAAAGATGTTCTTCAGGACCGAATGCTTCTCCCACCGCGTCTTCGCGTCCTCCGCGCGGGCAATCGCGTCGAAGTCGATTTCCGAGATCAGCCGGCCCTCCGCGACTTCGCGCAGCGCGATGTCGATCTTGTCCTCGCTCGGATCCGGCTTCACCAGCGGCTTCTGGCCGGCAATGAGCTCCTTTACGCGCTTGGAGACGAGGTTCACGAGAACGGGAACCGACGGGACCTTTTCATGCGCATTCTTGAGAAGTTCTGTGTTCATCTGAAATCTCCATATCGGGGATGGAACGGTTATTATAGACGATTTTTCGCCTTCATGCAAGAGGGAACAGCTGCCTTGTCGATTTGATGCCATCGGCGGTATCAAATTGACAGAACGCTCATCCCCCTTTCCCCATTGTCTCAGTCTCCGTCATAACTCTCCTCCGCGCCTCTGCGCCTCTGCGCCTCTGCGCGAGGTAAATCAATTCTCCAACCCCAACTTGAAGAAACGATTTGTAGCGAAATCCTCTTCTGAAATCGTATGCGTGAACTCGCCAAGAGTATCTGTCTGCAAATAGCCGGTGAGGTCTGGTACTGCATCCCAGTCGCGGTGGCCATCTGAACCGAGTTGGTCATAATGCCATATTCCAAGAATCCAGGCGTCTCCGGGCAATTGGGCAATGCGACCGCCTCCCTGCGGCACGACTTTGCCGGTCAACTTACGGGTGGCAACGTCAAAAGATACAATCTCGATCTTCGGCTTCGTGTATTTCATCTCTAGTACATTGCCGCGCCTTTGCGGTTCACCCGGCGCGAGTCCCGCATAATGCAGGAGCTGACTCGTTCCGTATTGACAGCCCCAGAGCGACCCGTACTCATCGTACACCCTGAACTCCGTCACGCCGATGAAATTCTCTCTCCCGACCCAAGCCATCAGATTGGTGACATCTTCTCCGCACTCCCGCGCGAAGTCCGTAAAGTTGGTTATTGTCCCCGTGTATCCAATCCGGCACGACGCGTCGAACGGCTGAATGCCAAGCCTCGTCCACGGCCAAACATTGACGCTCTTCATGTTGCAACCCTGAAACGCCGCATCATCAATGTACGCCACTTGTGCGCCAATTGCCACATTCGTGAGAGCCGACGGGCAGAACGCCATCTCGCCGATGTTCGTGACGCCCGCGCCCAAGACGACATTCGAGAGCGAGGCGCAGTTGCCGAAAGTCCAGTTCTTGACTTCTTTGAGTCCGTCGGGCAGCGTTATCTCCAGCAAGGCCGTATGGTTAAACGCCAGTTCATCGATGTTCGTCACGCCAGGCGGGATATTGCACCTTTCGAGAGACAGGCAGCAGTTGAACGCCTTATAGCCGATGTTCGAGACCGTCTCGGGGATGATGACTTGCGTTATCTCTTCGTGGGAGTAGAACGCCCCTTCGCCAATTGAGCAGACGGGCTTCCCGCCAATCTCGGATGGAATAGTCACTCTACCCGATGTGCCGTTGGTTGGCAGGTTCTGCTCTCCGAGTTCAAGATAGTCGCCACGGTCGATGACAACCCAATCGAAGAGGAGGTTGTCCGCTTCTTCATCATCGCCGCCACCGGGGGCGTCCCCTTGCTCAAATCCGCGCCCAACGAGAGGTGCGCCCGCTGTTTCGGACATCTCGCTGGCAAGCACGGCGGGAACTCCGTCCTTGAGGCCAATGGCCAGCCAGCCATAGCGCGTTCGACGAGAAGTGTCGTTTGGGTTCGGCCACCACTTGAACGCAAGGAAGAACGAGTCGCCGCCTTCGTAACTGCCATATCCATTCTGCTGCGAGAATGTCGAATCGCCTACGCTTGTCTCGGCTGGAACAGGAGCAACATAGCCATTCCCGCTCGCATGCTGAACCCCAACGCCCCAACGGTGATCCCCATATTCGAACACGACGAAATCAAAGGCAACATCCCTGAGATGGAGAATACGCGGGGGACTCTCGCGGGTCATGTAGAATGTATTGGTTTCGCACCCCGTAACCGGGTCGACGACGCTCGGCAGTTCGCCCTCGACAACAAGCGGGAAGCCTTGAGTAGTGTTTATCGCCCCGCCTTTGAAGACTATCGCCCCGCCCTCGTAAGCCAGCCTCACCCAACCGAAGTTGCCGTCGATTCTATTGCTCTCGCTACAGCCGATGGCGAACGCAACGATAAAGTCACTCTGGTCGACAAACTCGACCATGCCGGACAAGCGTATGAACGTTCCGGCATCTATCGTCTCACCCGACTCGACAGCGGCAAGGTGGGTGTATGCTCGACTTCCGTGGTCACCCGCACTGAATCCACCGCTGGCATTGTCGTCGATGGCTATGTCGAGCGCGTTCGTGAATCCGTCAAGCGTACATTCGACATGCCAGCAGACCGAATAGTTGACCACCCTGAAGCAATTGCTGACAACGTCCGCCTTCGCGCAAAGCCCCGCCCCCGCCGCGACCATCGCGGCGAGCATCACGGCTCGAAGCCGTGTCTGGCGGAAACGGATCATTTCAGAAGCACCTGTTCGCTATGTCCCAATGGCCGCCAAAATCGGGACCTTCACGTCGCAGCAACCCGGCTTTCTGCAATGTACCCATGATCTTCTGCGTTGCACTCTGCGACAACCCTATCTCTTTTGCGATCGAAGCGGCCGATTTCTCTGGATGTTTAGACAAGCACTCAAGAATTGCAATCATGTTCCTGCGCGCATCAGAACGAATTGCATCTGTAATGAAAGAAGCGAGCAACGCTTCTGCTTCCGCCCTTGTCAGTTCACTTTCATACCATGTCTGCGCACTTTCGGCACTTGTCTCTGCAGTTTTAGGCCCTGTCTGCGCACTTTCCGCCTTTGTCTGCGCACTTTCCGCAACGCCGACATTTGCTGCAATCTCGCCATTTTGCCTTATGCCAAATTTCTCAGGCGGTATGCCGAGCTTTGCAACAGATTCTTTGGTGCGGGCTGAGAATGTGATGCGGAACTCCCCGCTCCCGCTTTTCATTGCGGGATATGGACTGCCATTCTCGTCGCAGTCCTTCTTCATCCTACGCATTCCGCTCCCATAGTGTTCTATGATGTGCATGTCGTAAAACGCTTGGGCAATCAGCCTGTTTCGCGGACGCGAGACAAGGCCGGGGTCTTCAAGGTCTTCCAGAGTCAAGTCAAACGGCAATTGGAGGTTCCCCAATTTTTTCTTGGCTGGCGAGGGAACGGGGACACGGGAGCGGGAGCGAAAGGCCGCGCGGCGGCCGACTGGTTGTCCGGGATGGACTCGAACCATCTCGAAGGGTATCAAAAACCCCTATGCTGCCATTACATCACCGGACAATCCGCGCGGGAAGCGATTATACCAAATTCCCGCGCCCCAATACAACCCGCAGAAAAGCGCCCCGCGGCGCCCGTCATTGCAGAACGGGCGTGAGCACCATGTTGCGGAAATCGGCGTCGGAATGGTCGCCCTGCAGATAGATCGGGCCTTTCACGAATTCGTCGCTGGTGATGGCCCCGCCCGTGCAGCCGAGAATCGGTTCGTTGTCGATGATGGTCACGCCGTTGAGCACGACCGTGATGTGGCGCTTGTAGAGCAGGGCCTCGACGTGCTGCCACTCGCCGGCCGGCTTCTCCGCCGCCACGCGCGGCGTGATGCGGCCGTAGAACGCCGCCATGTTGTGGCAGTCGACCGGCCGGCCGTAGCTGTCCAGAACCTGAAGTTCGTAGATGCCGCGCAGATAGACGCCGGAATTGCAGCCCGCCGGCACGCGCACGTCGTAGGCGATCTTGAAGTCGAAGAAGTCGGCCCGCTTCGTCTTCAGATTGGCGCTCGCGCCGTCGCGCTTGCCGTCCGCCGTGCGCTTGATGCGGTTCGAGAGCACGCCGTCCTTGACCGACCAGCCGAAATAGTTCCCGCTCATCGGCACCCAGCCGTCCAGCCCATTCGCCAGCAGATCGACCGGCTGGCCATAGACGGCCTTCGCGCGATCCGGGGCCGGCGGCAGCGCGGGAATGCGCTTGGCTTTCGCCTTTTCCGGCTGGCCGATCACCTTGCCCGTGCCGTCCGTCATCGTGAACACGACGTCGGCCGTCGCGCCGGACGCCGTGAGCGTGGTGATGCGGATGCGGGCCTTGGCGGGATCCTTGTCCCCCTTCACGCGCTGCTTCATCGTGGCCGAGACGCCGTCCACCTTCACGTCGAACTGCGGACTCGGCGACCCGCCGCCCCACAGCAGCGACGCGGAGGCCTTGCCGGCTCCGTCCTTGAAGACGCCAAGCCAGAACGCGCCCGGCTTCTGGATGGCCCAACGGCCTTCCGCGCCCTTGCACGTGCAGTCGGCGCAGGCGCAGGGCGCCTTGCACGAACAGGCGTTCGCCGTTGGCGCGCACGTGCAGACGCCGCCCGCGCAAGAGGCGAAACCGACAACCCCGACGGAGACCAGCCCCGCCGCCAGCAGAGATTTGAATGAGTTTTCCATGCCGACGATTATAGCACAACTAGCGCGCCTTGCGGGTGAGCCGCGCGATAATGCGCGAAGCCCCGAGGTTGGGCAGCCCCAGCGCGATCAGCAGCCGGCCCAGCAGATTGTCCGCTTCGGCCCGCGTCTCCAGGATCTCGATGCCCTCCTTGGCGCACAGGGCCCGAAAGTCCTTGAGCGTCAGGAAGTGGGTGTTCGGCGTGTCGTACCACTCGAACGGCAGTTCGCTGCCCACGGGCATGCAGCCCCTGAACAGCATGTTCAGCCGGATGCGGACGTCCGCGAAGTTCGGGAACGTGACGATGGCCTCTTTCGCCTTGTCCAGGATCTTCACCAGGATTTCCCGCGGCCGCCGGACGGCCTGCAGCGTTTCGGACAGCACGGCCGTGTCGAACGCGCCGTCCGGCACCAGGTCCAGACCTTCGTCCGCATCGTCGAAAAGCACGTTCAGCCCGCCCGCCACGCCGTGGCAGATCTTCCCGAAGTCGATTTCGACGCCCGCGCCCTCGATGCCCCGCGCGCGCAGCAGGGTGAGAAGCGACCCCGAACCGCAGCCGATGTCGAGCACGCGCGCCTGCGGCGGGACCATGTCGACGATTGGCGCCAGCTTGGCGGTCTTTTCGGGCGTGACGATCCGCTTCCCGGTCTCGAAGAAACCGCCCATGACCTTGGCGAGCTCGCGCGTGTGCGTCAGGAATCCGTCGTGGCCGACCTTGATGTCGAGATGCGCATAGGACACCGGCTTGCCGGCCTTCAGAAGGCCGGTGGCGATCACCCGGCTCTGCGCCTCCGAGAACAGCCAGTCCCCCGAAATCGAGACCAGCAGCAGATTCGTCGAGATGCGCCGGCAGACCTCGTCCATCGACCCGTACTTGACCGTGGCGTCGTAGAGATCGAGCGCCCGCGTGATGTGCAGGTAGCTGTTCGCGTCGAACCGCGCCAGGAACTTCTTCGCCTGGTATTCGAGATAGCTCTCGATCGCGAAGGCCGTCCCAAAGCGCCGGGCGCGCCGTTCGAGGAATTCCGGCCCCTGCCGGACCCAGGAATCCTGGATCTTGCGGCCGAAGCGCCGGTTCAGCAGATCCAGCGACAGGTAGGTGATGTGCGCCACCTGCCGGGCCGACGCGAGGCCGACCATCGGCCCCGGCGTGCCGTAGTAGTCGCCCCCGTTCCACAGGGGGTCGAAGGTGATGGCCGCGCGGCCCACGATGTCGAACGCCAGCGCCTGCGCGTTCAGCGCCGCGCCCGCCGCGATCATCACGGCGCGGTCGACCTCGCCCGGATGCGCCGTGATCCACTCCATCACCTGGACGCCGCCGAAACTGCCGCCCACCAGCGCCGCGAGATGCGTCACGCCCAGCTGCCGGAGCAGCAGACGGTAGACCTCGACGGTATCGCCCAGGGAGAACTGCGGAAAACGGCTGCCGTAGGGCCGGCCCGTGGCCGGGTCGATGCTGGAAGGCCCCGTCGTTCCCTTGCACCCGCCCAGCACGTTCGCGCAAACGACCCGGTAGCGGTTCGTGTCGATCGCCTTGCCGGGGCCGACGATGCCGTCCCACCAGCCCGAAGATTCCGCTTCGCCGGGACGGCGGCCCGCCACGTGCGCATCGCCCGTCAGGGCATGGCAGATGAAGACGACGTTGTCGTTCTCCGGCTTCTCAAGCCCGCAGGCCTCCCACGCCACGTCGATCCGCGACAGCACGCCCCCGCCCTCCAGACGAAAACCGCCGTCGGGAAGTTCAAGCGCGGTCACATGGGGCTGGACGACCCCAACTGTCGTAGGTTCCTTTGCGGTCATGAGGGCGCATATTATACCACATTCGCGCCGGTCAGCGGACGATGATCATGAACCCGTTCACGCCGCGGGTGACCGTGAGCGAACCGCCGCCCGCGCCGATGAACGCGTCCAGGCGCGTCCCCGTGCCGCCCGCGCCGCAGTAGACGCCGGCTTTCAGCGCCCGCCCGCCGCAGGTCGCGTAGGCGACGGACGCCGAGACGCCCTCGTCCAGCACGATGTTCGCCCCCGGCGCGATGGTCAGCATCGACTCCGTCCCCGCCGGCAAGGTGTCGTCCGCCGTGAGCTTCAGCGTGCCTTCCACGACCTCGACGTTCCCCGTGCTCAGGTTCTGCGCGCCGAAGGTCCAGGTCCCCGCCCCCTTCTTCCGCAGCGTGATCGCGCCCGCGATCCGGCACTGCATGCGCAGCGTCGTCGTGTCCACCTCGTTGGAGACGGTCAGCGTCGCGGGCGCGTCACTGGTCACCGTCTGCGTGGACGTGTCGATGGACTCCGCCATGACGAGAGCGGTGATGGTCTGGTCGAAGCCGCCGAGATCCAGGACCGGATGGAAGGAATGCGCCCCGTAGGTCTGCCCCATCTCCACCGTGGCCGGCGCCAGCGCGTCGTTCGTGCAGCAGCAGACCCGCCCCACCTGCATGGTCAGTCTGCTCCAGCGGTTGCCCGGCGCGTGAAAGTAGGTCTTGTTGTAGTCGGTCTGGTGGAAAAACGCATTGCCGAGATCGAGCCGGGAATAGAAACGGGCAACGCCGCCTTCGCGCAGGTAGAACCCCCTCTGCCCCGCGGAGAACCCCTCGGCGGCGACCGTCGTCGCGCAGCCCGGTTCGCCGAAGACGAGGGACGCGGAGGACAGGCAGCGGACGTACAGCATGTAGTTGCGGACAATCACGTTCCCCAGCCAGCGGAACTCTCCGTTGGCGACTTCGACGGCGTGCGACTCCGATCCGTTGGCCCAGTCCACAGACAGCGTCCGCCCGCGCCCGACGCCCTCGGCGCCGCCCCCGAGCCGGATCTTCTGCGCGCCCTCGAACGTCACGTCGCCATTGCCCAGCGCGCGCGGGTTCGTCACGACGGAGAGCCCGCCCAGAACCAGACCGCCCGTGAAGTCGTTGGTGCCGCCCAGCTCGACCGTGCCGGTGCTGACGAGCGCCCCCCGCCCCGTGATCCGCCCCGACACCGCGTTCGTGAACGCCGCGCTCGCCGAGATGCGCACGGTCGAGTTGGCGAGCGTCCCCTCCAGCCGCAGCGCGCCGGCATTGACGCTCGTATCCCCCGTGTAGGCGTTTTCATTGGCCAGGACCAGCGTGCCCGTGCCGGCTTTCACGAGTCCGCCGGAACCGGCGATGGTCGCGCCCGTCAACGTGTAGTCCTGCGCCCCCGTGACGGAGACGAGACTCGGACGGACCTCCTGGGCGATCGTCACGGCCGTCTGCCGGCCGGCGTCGCCAAAGGTCACGGCGTTCCCGTCCTGATAGAGCTGGTCATACGCCCAGTTCGCCGACGTGAAGTCCCAGGCCGACGACGCGTCGCCCGTCCACGTCAGCGTGCCGGTGGGAACCGTCACCGTCAGCGCGGTCTCGCCGAGGGACACCGACGTCCCTTCGGGCCACCCGTCGCCCAACATGAAGAATCCGGTCCCGCTTCGGCTCGTGAACGACAGCACCGTATAGGTCCCCTCCTTCGGCAAGATGCCGTCCAGCAGGTCCACGTTCACGGTGCCCGACAGCACCAGCGCCTCGGTCTGAAGGGCCGTTCCGCCCATCACGTTCGTCGCGCCCAGCGCCGATCCCCCCGCGAAGGTGACATCGCCCAGGCGCCCCGTGCCGCCCAGGCGCGCGCCGGCGGCGACCTGCGACCGTTCGGCCCGCGCATAGTCCCCGTTCACCAGCAGCGTGCCGGCGCTCACCGTCACGGCGCCCGTCGCGGCGGACTGCCCGGCCAGCGTCCAGACGCCCGTGCCGGTCTTGTAGACCCAGACCTGGGGCGTGAGGATGTCGCCGGAGAAGACGCCGTTTCCCGCGCCGGCGAACGTCGCGCCCGTGCCGAGTCCGTCGGAGCCGCTGTAAGACGAACTCCCCGTCACGGCCGTCATATCGCCGGTAAACGTGGCCGTCGTGCCCGCGACCTCGTTGTTCAGCTCTCCCGCCGTCGTCCGGTAGTTGGGGCCCTGGATGGTCAGACTGCCGGTGAAGAGGGTGTCTTCCGCCGCATGGACGAGGAACTTCCCCGGCGTCTCGTACTGGTCCTGGCCAAGCATCAGCGACACGCCGGTGCCGCCCGCGGCGGCCTGGCTGTCCACCCGCAGCGAGCCCTCGCGCAGGCAATGGCCGGGATTCGCGACCGTGAAGACGTTGTCGGGCGACTTGAGCCAGGTCATCCCGTACCCGTTGGGCCGGAAGACCTGCGAGAAGCCGGAGACCGGGGCCTCGAACGTCATGTTGCCCCGCGTCTGGTCGGCCGCATACAGCTTTCCGCCGTTTGCCGTCACCGCCTTCTTGAACACCAGATGGTGGCGGTAGGTGGCGAAACCGCCGATCCGCGACGAGTTCTTCGAGTTGTCCGGCAGCGAAATCTCCAGATCCAGCGTGTCGGTCAGTTCCTGGCCGGAGCCCGGCACGTTCGCCACGAAGATCGCGTAGTTCTTCTGCCCGAACGCGAACGACGTGCCGCCCGTCAGCACCATCTTGTTGCCCGTGAGCGTGAACGGCGCCGACCGTTCCGCCGTCTGGCAGTCGTTGGAGAAGACCAGCGTCTCGAAGACCGTCGTCTCGGGGTCGTAGTCGTTCACGGGGGAGGTGCGGACGTTCCCGCGGAAGACGAGAATGTCGCCGGAAGCCGGCGCCGTGCCGCCCACCCAGTTCGCCGGCGTGGAAAGGTTGTCGTCCTCGCCGCCGCCGTTCCATTCCCGCTGCGCCGACAAAACCGGCAGCAAACCCGCCAGGACCATTCCCCCGGCCAGCAGTCCGCGTTTCGCATTTCCACCCGTCATGTCTCCCCTCCTTGTGCGCAACCGGGCCGTGCGTTCAGCGAATCAGCACGCACATGCCGCCCTTGCGGATTTTGAGCCACAGTCCCGTCGCGTCCTTCACGGGTTCGATCACGTAGCCGCGAAGGGATTCCGGAACGGACACCGTCCAGCCGGAGAGCAGTTCGCCGCCGGCCGTAAAGCGCGCCAGGCCCCAATCGCCGGGGACGGGCGTGTCGCCGACGAACGTGACCGTGATCGTGCCGGCCGCCGGCGCGGCGACCAGCGTGCCGGAGCCCTCGCATCCGCCGAGCGCGAACGCGCTCTTCGAGAAGTCCAGCGTCACCGGATACTCCTTCTCCGCCGTCTCCGTGAGGCTCACCGTGCCGGTGAAGTTCTTCAGCCGCGCCGGCAGCACCGCAAGGTCCGTCGCCGCGACCGTGGCCGCGGACTCGCAACTGCCCTCGATGTCGAAGACCGCGTCGTTCACGGCCCCGGCCGCGTTCGCGTCATAGCGGAACTTGGCCGCCTTGGCGACGTTCGTCACGACGAGGTTGACGTTCGTGGCGACAAAGACCGTCGTGGCCGCGTCGATCGACCCGATCACGAAATTGCCGCCGCCGACATCGGTCCCCTCCGCGTTGGCGCTCGCGGGAATCAGCGCCTTCAGATGGATGCCGCTGCCCACGAGCGACGAGACGTTGACCGTGTTGTTCGAACACGTCGACAGCGTCGCGCCGTTGCGGGCGAGCTTCGTCTGATCGGGGTAGTAGTAGGCGCCCCCGCCGGACACCTTCCCAATGGAGAGCGGCGACGCGCCGGATCCGTCCGGGCAGTAGAACAGCGTGGCGCCGCAGTACTCCCAGCCACCTGTCGGATAGGCGCTGGACTCGCCCGAAAGCGTCACCGAACCGATCCGGGAGGCGGCGGCCGCGGCGGGAGGGCGCAGAAGGACGCGGTTGCCGCGCTGGCCCAGACGCACCTCCCCCACGTCGACGGCATTGTCCACGTACATCCGCCGGCCCCAACCCGTTATCCGCAGCGAACCCTCGCCCGTGACGGTTCCCGCGCAGACGGCCACTCCGTCCCACTGCAGCGTCGTGTTCAGGACGGCCGATTTCGCCAACGTGACCGGATTCCGGAACAGGTGCCGGGTCGAATTGTTGACCGTGAGCGGCAGACCCGTGGAACTCTTCAGGCCGAACGGCTCGCCGCCGTATCCCAGATACTGGTCCGAAGCGACCTTGATCGTCGCCGTGTCGCCCAGCACGCCCGGCTGCCCCAGATGGAGATGGACGAGTCCCTGCGGATAGGAAAATTCGGACGCGCCCGCCGCCACGACGCCGAAGAAGTCGGAGACCGTCGTCGCGAGCGTGACATATCCCCCGAACGTCCAGGCGTGTCCTTGAGGGAGAGGTTGATTGCAGGCGACGGCGCCCTCGAAGCGGATGCCGACCCCTTCGGGCAGTTCGGTGCGCGACCAGTCGACCCATGCGAAGCCATCCAGACTCTGGAAACCGTCCGCGGTCCCGTTCAGCGGCCGCCCGACTTCAATTGTGCGCCCCGCCGGCAGATTGGCAATGTAGAACCGGTGTTTCACCGCCCCCCACTGCCCCGCGATGCGCAGATCGCCGAGGGCGTTGGAACAGTCCAGCACCACGTCGCCCCCTTCCGCCCAGAGGGACGGCACGAAGACGCCGGAGTAGGCCGTCGAGAGACGGTGGCCGCCCTCCTCCGTCGCGAAGGGGCTCCCCGCCGCGGAATCGGCCGTGAGGTCAGCGTCCGCCGCGCTGTAAAGCAGCCCCCCCGCCGTCGCGTCCACGGGGCCGATTTGGCCGTTGGCGGCTTTGAAGACGATGAACAGATTGTGCCATCCCGCGGCGAGCGACACGCCGTTCGTCGCGACGACCGTCGCGGCGCTCTTCTGCTGGAGGATGATGCGGTTGTCGATCACCAGCTGGCCCGTACCCGCCATGTTCATGCGGAAACCGTAGGTTCCCGCCGCCGGCACATACCAGCTGCCGGCGTAGGTGCAGATGCCGCTGCCGGCGTCCGTCCACGCCTCGTGCGCGTACCGCACCGCCTCCTGCGTGCTCGCCGAGGTCCCCACCACAAAGCCGCTCCTGAAGAACCCCCAGTCGTCGATGAAGTCCGTCGTGGCGCCCGCGGCGGGGTTGGCGTAGATGAACTCGCGCAGACCGGCCGGCGCCTGGTCCGGCGCCTGGAACGCGATGATGCGCGCCGTCGTGTTGGAGAAGACGCTCCCGCCCACCTTCGTGACGAGCGCCGACATGATGCCGCCCTCCGGGTGGTCGAAGGCGTTCACGATTTCGACGACATTCTCCGCGGCGATGAATTCCGCCGCCAGGGACGCGCCCTGTGGCGTTTCCACCGTGATGGTGGGCGAGAAGCGCGTGCCCGAAACGATTTTGGAGAGGCTGCCCGACCAGCGGTAGAAGCGATACCCCTCCTGCGCCGTCGCCGTCAGCACCACTGCCTGCGTCTCGCCCAGCGCCACCGACGACTGGACCTCCGCCGCATCCGCCCCGTCGGCGATGCGGACCGTGCCGCCCGTCCCCGCCGCGGCGTAAACCACGTTGTAGGCCGCCGCCCCCACTTCGGAGAACACGGCAAAGCCGTCCGTGCGCACGTTCGCGTATTCCGTGGCGATCCACTCCGCCGTGGAGACCCCGCGGCGCAGCCGCACCTCGTCGTAGGACCCCGGCAGCCAGGCCTCGTTCCCGTCCGAATCGCAGCCGAATGACAGCGGCTTTCCGTTGTCCGGCAACGTCGACGCCACCGAACCGGACGCGACCTGAACGCCGTCGCCGAACACGGTCAGCGCCGTGCCGGCGTAGGCGAATGCGACGAGACGCCAGTCGGTCGTCAAATCGGGAAGACTGCCCGAGACCCTGGCGTCATTTTTGGCCGCGCGGGCGGTGAAAGCCGTCTTCGAGCCGTTGCTCATCTCGATTTCCCAGCCCTCGTCGTCCGTGTAGAGCGCCTTGCGCGAGAAGAGACGCGCATAGCCGTTCGGCGCGGATGCCTTGATCCAGCCGGAAATCGTGAACGTGCCGCCGAGCGCCAGCGCGTCGTAGCTGGGAATGGACAGATAGCCCCTCGCGGACGACGTCGCCGTGCAGCGGGCCGTGCCGATCGCGCCCGCCGCCGCCGGCTGGTCCGGCACCGTGCCCGCGTGCGTGGCGTCAAGGCCGTTGCCCGAGGCGTCGGCGACAGTCCCCGACGCCTCGGCCATGTGCCAGACGCCCACGTAGCCGGCCCTCGTCCAGACCTCGGTGGGGTCGTTGGCCGGCAGGACCGCCGCGTCCGCGCCATAGCGGAAAGCGATGACTTCGCCCGGTTCGAGACTCGGCACGCTCACCCACACGCAGGAAGTTCCGGCGGGATCCCACGTCTCGACCTCGTGCGGCAGCACGTTGCCCTGCCAATCCGTGAAACGGAAGGAATCCGCCGCGCAGTCCTCATACTTGAAGCCGCCCGGGCAATCGGCGGCCAGTTTCACCAGAACGGGGAAATTCGTCAGCGGCGTCGAGACCGAACACCCGGCGAACCGGATGGTGGCCGCACGCGGAAACAGCGACGTGTCGATCATCTCCGCCCGCACGGCGGCGGCCAATCCGAAACATCCCGCCAGCAGAATGCCGGCAGCATGGCGAAACAACCCGATCCCAGTCTTCATGTGACGCTCTCTTTTCCTTGAGTTGTCCATGGGAGGCTTTTCCAAACCCCGGACGCCCCTCGACGGCCCCGCCACCCGGCAGGGAAACGACCGACGGCACACCCCTCTCCAGACAGCAAGGATTATAACTGTTTTTTTTTTTGTCCTGTCAACCCGAAGTGCGAGAAAAATGGGTCCGCCACCGTCACCACATCAAGTCCCTTGCCGACTTCCGCGCGCGAACGACGGAGGGCGTGGCAAACGCATCAGCGGAAGCGCCTGTCCTCAAACGGGCCGGCCGGTCCGCATCCGGACCGCGCCCGGTCGTCTCAGTCGATCCCAAGGACGGTCCGGCGGCAATCTCCGTCAGACACGCGGGCGGCCGCCGAACCGGACAGAATCCGCTTCAGCGCGCCATTGGTGCACGCCACATGCACCACGTGCGAGCGCAAAATCGGCGGCCTCAATATGCTTGTCCCTCTGAAATCCTGCGGTTAACATGGTGTCCAAGCCTCAAGTCGCATCCCTGCCGCATTCAAATGCTCATTTCGCCCCTCTATCTCGACGCAGTTCCTCATTGGTGCGAATTGGACGCCCGAGGAAGGCCTCAAGTTGGAGTTGAACTGCATCTATCTCATTGGAATATGCAGGGTGCGTTGATCCGCAGTTAAACGCCTCTTCCATCCAGTAAAGACGTAGCTTATAAGAATCCCTTAGGGCCTTTTGATAGGTTTCACGCGAGACGGACAACCGCGACACACAGGGCCCGAGCCTTCTCTCGATATAATTCGTGCCGACTCCCATCGGTCTCGCCATCTCGCGCTTCAACCATTTAAGAAAGTCAATCCGATAACCCATATCCTCATCCAAACCACACCCGCATTGGTATGCCGCCGACAGATATGGTGACTGAAGGCTTTCCATTGAACCGAGGCCATTACTTAGCTTAATGTAATTGGAACCGGAGAACTCGATTGCGAAAACCGCCTTGCGAAATTGCGCAAGCCCATTGGTTCGTCCGATAACATCAGGGAAGTTTACAATCTTCTCAAGTATCGCCTTTCCCCGTCTGGACGGCGTTCCATCACCACAGTCAAAACTTTGGGAAAAATCGTCAAGATCCTGAGATATGTCAAGGCCGCCATTCAACCGAGCACGCTCACCACCCTTCCTCCCATCCGTGCTGCATTCCGCCTGCTCGACAGATGGAGAACATCCCGAGAGAGCGACAAGGCCTACGGATATGATCAGAACATTAACGAGTCCAATTATTGTTTTCATTGCATCAACGCTCCGTTTAACGGAGGAAGGCTCGACAACAGACAAGTGTGGGGTATAACGCGCCCCTCCACATTCAGCAACCACTGGGTTGTCACAACCATACAAAGGACAGAAATATCGAGGATGTTTTTGCGCTTGGCAGACACGGTTTCCAGTACGCATTCTACCATATTCGCCGCCAAATCCAAAGACCCGCAGCGCAAAATGCCCAAGGACGGGGAGACGGGGCGGGGGGGCGGGGCGTCAGCGGGCGGGCCGCCAGCCGAAGACCGCCGAGCCGCTGCCCGACATCTGGACGTCGCGGCAGCCCTCGGCCTCAAGTTCGGCCAGGGCCTGCGCGATTTCGGGATGCAGCCGGCAGGCGGCCGGCTGCAGGTCGTTCCGCCCGAGGCCGCGGTCCTGGGGGCGGTACGCGCGAAAGACCTCCGGCGTGGAACAGAAGACCGGCGGCACGCGCAGAACCAGCCGCGAGAAGTCGGGCATCGTCTCGGCGGGCAGCGCGGAAACCCGCTCCCCGCGCCCCTCCATCAGCACGGGGCCGCCCAGCACGAGGGCGGGGACGTCGGAGCCGATCTGCGCGCCGAGCGCGGCCAGCTCCAGGGGCGCGATTCCCAGCCCCCACATCGCGTTCAGGCCGTTCAGGACGGCGGCGGCGTCCGCCGATCCCCCGCCGAGGCCGGCGCCCGAGGGGATCCGCTTCACCAGCGCGATCGACACGCCGTCCGGGCGTCCCGCGACCTGGCGCAGCAGCACGGCGGCCCTGAAGGCCAGGTTCCGCTCCATCGGGATCTGCGGGCATCCCGACACGGCGACCGTCTCCGCCGCCTCCAGCGTCAGATCGTCGTGCAGGGGAATCGGCACGACCACCGACCGGAGGTCGTGGTAGCCGTCCGGCCGCCGGCCGAGGACTTCGAGCGTCAAGTTGATTTTCGCGTGCGCCTCAAGCGTCATCAGAAGATCTCGCATGGCGGCAGTTCGCCCACGAGGGGACGCGCGTAGTCGAGAAACGCCCGCGTGACGTCGTGGCCGTTGGCCGCGATGAAGGCGTCCGGCACGCACCGCGTGTATTTGGCGGCGTTGGCGATCGGCTGCGGCTCGTAGACGACGCCGTAGCGTCTGCCCGGCTTGCGCAGAATCGCAATCGTCCCCTTCGCCAGCCGGCCCGCCAAGGCGGCCTTCACCGCGGCCGCGCCGACGGCGCGCGCCTCCTTCTGGTCCGTCTTCGACGCCACGCCGGGGAACGACCGCTGGAGGTAGCCGAAAGTGTCCGCGCGCACGCGCGAGATGCCGGCCTTCGCCTTGAGGTGGCGCGCGAGCGCGTCGCCCAGCGCGCCGGTGCCCGAAAGCTGGAGATTGCCGTGGGAATCCTTTTCGCCGTTCGCGAAGCGGGCGGCGATTGGCGTGCCGTCGGCTTCGCGGATGCCCTCCGAGACCGCGACCACGCAGCGCCCGAACTTCTTCATCGCCGCCTGGACGTCCGCGACGAAACCGTCCAGCGAAAACGGGCGTTCGGGCAGATAGACGAGATGGGGTCCGTCGTCCCGGCGCGTGCGCGCCAGCGCCGCCGCCGCCGTCAGAAAGCCGGCGTCGCGCCCCATGACGACGTCGATCTTGACCCCGCCCAGCGCCCGGTTGTCCAGATCGTCGCCCTTGAACGCGCTCGCGACGAATCGCGCCGCCGAGCCGAACCCGGGCGTGTGGTCGCACGAACGCAAGTCGTTGTCGATGGTCTTGGGGATGTGGTAGCAGACCAGCGGGTAGCCCTCCTTCTCGGCCTCGTCGGCGACGATCCGCGCCGCATCGGCGGAGTCGTTGCCGCCGATGTAGAAGAAGTAGCCGACCTTTTTCCGCTTGAACGCCGCGAAGATCGCCCGGCAGTCCTCGGCCGTCGGCTTCCTGCGGACCGAACCGAGCGCGGAACCCGGCGTGCGGGCGATGGCGGCCAGCTTGGCGGGCGACGGCCGGCGCAGGTCGAGGTAGTCGTCGCCCAGGATGCCGGCGATGCCGTGGCGGGCGCCCAGAATCCGGCCGATTCCCTTCGCCGCGCGGGCCGCCAGGACGGCGCCGACGAGCGACTGGTTGATGACCATTGAGGGACCGCCCGACTGGGCGATGACCATGTTGGCGAAATCTGCTTGCTTCATGGCGCCCATTATACCACAGTTTTCCCCTCGCCAAATAGCCGCATTTTTGCTATCATTTCCGTTCCATTTCCCACGAGAAAGGCAGAAACACACATGAAGTTCGAAACGAAAGAGTCCAGCCCCTGCGTCATCGGCCTGACGATCAGGGCCGATGCCGAAGAAGTCCGGGGCCTCTACAAGTCCGCGTTCAACATGTTCCTCAAGAACGGCGTCGTCCCCGGATTCCGCAAGGGCAAGGTTCCGGCGGCGGTCATCCAGCAGAAGTTCGCCAAGGAAATCGTGGACGAATGCCAGCAGGCCTGTTTCCGCGAGTTCTACCCCAAGGCCCTTGAGGAGTCCAAGCTGGACGCCCTGAATCTGCAGAACGTGACGGACGTCCTCTTCACGCCCGAGACGGGCTTCTCCTGCACGGCGCTCGTCGAGGTGCGTCCGACCTTCTCGCTGCCCAAATACAGGAAACTCGCGATCAAGAAGGAAACGGCCGCGGTTACGGACGAGGACGTGGACAGGAGCGTCGAAAGTTTCCGCGCCGCGTTCGCCAAGTTCGTCGACGCCTCGGCCGACAGCGCCGTCGCGACGGGCGATTACGTCCAGATCGACTACAAGGGCACGCTGGACGACAAGGCCCGCACGCCGCTGTCCGACCTCGTCCCCGACCAGAAGGTCGTTTGCGAGAACGCCGGTTTCTGGACGCAGGTCGAGGAAGGCCGCTTCGTCCCCGAGATCCTGGAGGCCCTCAAGGGCATGAAGGTCGGCGAGACCAAGGACGACATCAAGGTGAAGTTCCCGAAGGACGCCGCCCCGGAACCGCTCAAGGGCAAAAAGTGCCTCTACTCCGTGACGCTGAAGTCGTTCCGCGTGCGCGAACTTCCGGACGACGCCGCGTTCGTCGAATCCGCCAAGGCCGAGTCCATGGACGCGCTCCGCGCCCAGACGCGCGAACGCCTGGAGAAGCAGGCCGCCGACGCGGCCCTCGAAAGCAGCAAGAACCAGGCGATCGAACTGCTCCTGAAGAAAGCCGATTTCGAGGTCCCGCCGTCCCAGATCCAGCGCCAGACGCAGTCCTTCCTGCAGGACCTCGCCCAGCGCGCCCAGTATTCGGGCATGCCGGCCGACTATTTCGAGAAGAACCGCGACCAGATCATCGCCGACGCGCACAACAGCGCGATCCGCCAGATCCGCCTGTCCTACATTCTGCTCGGCATCGCCAAGGAGGAGAACCTGACGGCGACGGACGACGACGTGAAGGCCGGCCTGGAGAAGATGGCGGCCGCCAGCAACGGCCGTTCGACGGTCGAAGACCTCCGCAAGCAGCTGGAGGAGTCCCGCCAGGTCGAACTCTACAAGGAGCAGATCCGGGCCGAGAAGGCCCTGGACCTCGTCCTTGCCGAGGCAAAATAGAAGATCATTCCATCAAGACGCAAGAAGACGGCGGTCCGCGCCGTTGTCTTCAGCATGAAGACGATGAACGAAAAATCCTATCTCGTGCCGATGGTCGTCGAGCAGACGGCCCGCGGCGAGCGCTCCTACGACATCTACTCCCGTCTGCTGCAGGACCGCATCGTGCTCCTCGGCGGCGAGGTCAACGACGATTCGGCCAACCTGATCGTCGCCCAGCTCCTCTTCCTCCAGGCCCAGGACCCGAAGAAGGAGATCGCGATGTACATCAACTCGCCCGGCGGCAGCGTCACGGCCGGCCTTGCGATCCTGGACACGATGAACTTCATCTCGTGCCCGGTGGCGACCTACTGCATCGGCCAGGCGGCGTCCATGGGCGCCGTCCTCCTGTCCGCCGGCGCCAAGGGCAAGCGCGTCGCGCTGCCGAACGCCCGCATCATGATCCACCAGCCCTGGGGCGGCGCGGAAGGCAAGGCGAGCGACATCGAGATCACGGCGCGGGAGATCCTGCGCCTCAAGGAAACGCTCAACCAGATTCTGGCGGACAATTCGGGCCGGACGCTGGAGGAGGTCGTGCGCGACACGGACCGCGACCATTTCATGAGCGCCGAAGAAGCCTGCGCCTGGGGCCTCATCGACAAGGTGCTCCTGCCCAAAGGATAAGCCATGGCACGCAAAACCAATGCCCCGCGCTGCTCGTTCTGCGGACGAGGGGACGCCGAGGGCGCCGTCGTGGTGTCCGGACCGCAGGGCGCCAACATCTGCGGCGACTGCGCGCGGATGGTCGTCGACCTCATGTCCGGCGCGGGCAAGCCCGACGCGAAGAAGGCGACGCCGCCGCTCGGCCCCGTGCCGACGCCCCGCGAAATCAAGGCGTTTCTCGACGAGCACGTGATCGGGCACGACGAAACCAAGAAGGTCCTCGCCGTCGCCGTCCACAACCACTACCGCCGCCTGGAGGCCAAGGCCGCCAACGCCAAAGGCGATCCCTCGCTTGCCGACGTCGAGATCGAGAAGTCCAACATCCTCCTCGTCGGCCCGACCGGCTGCGGCAAGACGCTCTTCGCCCGCACGCTGGCGAAACTGCTCAAGGTGCCGTTCGCCATCGGCGACGCGACGACCCTCACCGAAGCGGGCTACGTCGGCGAGGACGTCGAGAACGTCGTGCGCTACCTCTGGCAGAACGCCGGCGAGAATCTCGAACTCGCGAAGCGCGGCATCGTCTACATCGACGAGATCGACAAGATCGCCTCGAAGACGGACAACGTCTCCATCACGCGCGACGTCTCCGGCGAAGGCGTGCAGCAGGCGCTGCTGAAGATCCTCGAAGGCACGGTCTGCCGCTTCCCGCCCAAGGGCGGCCGCAAGCACCCCGACCAGCAGTACATCGAGGTCGACACGTCGGACATCCTCTTCATCTGCGGCGGGGCCTTTGTCGGCCTCGACAAGATCATCGCCGAGCGTTCGGGGAAGTCCGTCGTCGGGTTCGACGCCGCCGCCAAGGCCGCGGCACGGCCCGACGGGACGGGGACGACGCTGCGGGACGTCCGGCCGGAAGACCTCGTGAAGTTCGGCCTCATCCCCGAGTTCACGGGACGGCTGCCCGTCGTCACGGCCATGGACGACCTGACCGAAGACGATCTCGTCCGCGTGCTGACCGAACCGAAGAACTGCCTGGTGAAGCAGTACCGGAAACTGCTGGCCATGAGCAAGGTCGACCTGTCCTTCGAGCCGGAGGCCCTTCGCGAGCTGGCGAAAGCCGCCTTGGCCCGCAAGACGGGCGCCCGCGGCCTGCGGGCGGCCATGGAAAAGCTCATGACGGACATCATGTTCGAGGCGCCCGACCGCAAGACGGCCCGCAAGATCGTCGTCACGGCCGACATGGTCAAAGAGGGGCTGAAATGACGGTCTCGCTGCTTCGCGCCAAACTGCACCGCATCCGCGTCACCCAGGCGTGCCTCGACTACGTGGGATCGCTCACGGTCGACGAGGACCTGATGACGGCGGCCGGACTTTTCGGCAACGAAAAGATCCTCTGCGCCGATGTCGAGAACGGCAACCGTTTCGAGACGTACGTCATCCCCGGCCCGCGGGGTTCGGGCGTGTGCTGCCTCAACGGCGCGGCCGCGCACATGGGCAAGGTCGGGGACCGCCTCATCGTGATGGCCTTCGGCCAGTTCACGCCCGAGGAAGCCGCCCGCCACCGGCCCAACGTCGTTTTCCTGGACGCGCGGAACCGGCCGCAGGCGCAGCCGTCCTGAAAAGCCGCGGCGCGACGCGCCGCCGGTCCGGACGGGCGCTTCCCGCCGGACCGTCGAAGAGGCCCGCCATGCAATACACCAGCCGCTACCAGTCCCCTCTCGGCGAGCTTCTGCTGGCCGCGGACGGCATCGGCCTGACGGGGGCGTGGTTTGCGGGGCAGCGGCATTTCGCGTCCCGGCTGGACGCGGAACGCGAGGAACGGGAAACGCCCCTTCTCGCGACGGCCAAGACGTGGCTTGACGTCTATTTCTCGGGACAGGACCCGGCCTTCTCCGTGCCGCTCCACTTCACGGGCACGCCCTTCCAGAACGACGTGTGGGGCGCCCTCTGCGCCATCCCGTACGGCCAGACCGCGACGTACGGCGCGATCGCCCGGCGCATCGCCGCCGGGCGGGGCCTGCCGCACCTGTCCGCCCGGGCCGTCGGCGGCGCCGTCGGCCGCAATGCGATTTCGCTCTTCGTGCCCTGCCATCGCGTCGTCGGCGCGCACGGCGACCTCACGGGCTACGCCGGCGGACTCGACCGAAAAGCCAGGCTCCTGCGGCTGGAACGCGCCGGCGCCGCGCCCGCCTTCGCGCCGTGAAACCGGCGCGCCGCCGCGCGTCCGTCCCTGCGGCGGAAGCCTAGGGGACGACAATCGTGTAGGTGCCGGCCGCGTACTCCCTGTCGGGCCGGCCGGCAAGACGGACCGTGGCCGTCGTATTGGCGGGAATCGTGAACTCCCACGTCCACTTGCCCGCGTCGTCGTAGCGCCACGCGCTGCGGATCGGGCCGTAGGGCGACTTGAAATCGGCCGTCACGCGGCCCATGCGCCGATCCGGCAGCGGCGCCAGGACGAAATGCTTGAACCCCGGCTCGGCGAGGTCTTCCTGGATGCCCGCCATCGAGCCGTACATCCACGCGAGAACCGCGCCATACGCATAATGGTTGAAGGAGTTCATGCCGACGGGGCCGAAGCCCGTCGCCTTCACGTACGAGTTCCAGCGTTCCCAGATCGTCGTCGCGCCCTGGTCGACCGAATAGAGCCAGCTCGGGTTCTTGCGCTGCAGTAGAAGCGTGTAGGCCATTTCCGGCGCGCCCACGTCGTAGGTCAGCGTGTCCATCAGGATCGACGTCCCCAGAAAGCCCGTCTGCAGGCAGTCGCCGTGGTCCTTGAAGTTCTGCAGCAAGGCCGCCTTCGTGGCGGCGATGGCCTTGGCGTCGGCGAGCAGCCCCAGCTTCAGCGCGAAGAGCGCCGGCGTCTGCATGTCGCGGAAGAGCGGCAGGAGCAGGCCGTCCTTCGCCACGAACTCCTTGCGGAGGTAGGCGAGCGCGCGCGCGGACATCGCCTCGTACTTGTCGACTCCCGCCCCGTTCCCGACGGCGCGGGCCATCGTCGCCATCATGCGGGCGTCCCAGAGCCAGTAGCAGCCGCCGAGATAGTTCCAGTAGGTGATCGCCTCGGGCAGCGGACCCCGATGGCGGCCCTTTTCGTCCTTCGCGAACGCGCCGCCGCCGCACGACTCCAGCTTCTCGTAGCTGAGCCAGTCCGCCCACTGGTAGTTGCCGTTCTCCGGGCCGCTCTTGTACTGCGACTTGCCGAGGTAGGAGACGAAGCCGTCCATCGCCTCCCAGTTCTCCTCGATGATGCGCGTGTCGCCGAACTGCTTCCAGATCGTGTACGGCACGATCACGCCCGCATCGGCCCAGCCGACGCGGTGGCCCTCGTTGCCATACTGCGCGCGCGGCGCCACGCCCGGGAACGTGCCGTACGAATCGCGGCTGTCGCGCATGTCGCGCATCCATTTGACGAAGAACGCGTAGACGTTGGCGTTGTAGGTGGCCGCCTCGACGAAGACCTGCGTATCCGCCGTCCAGCCCAAACGCTCGTTGCGCTGCGGGCAGTCCGTCGACACCGAGAGATAGTTGGAGTACTGGCCCCACTTCACGTTGGCGATCAGCCGGTTGACCTCCTTCACGCCCGTCTCAAGCGAACCGGTTTCGTTCTGCGGCAGGATCGACGTGACCGGCAGCGAGCGGAGTTTCCGGATCTCGACCCGGCCGGTCGCCGTCACGGACAGGTAGCGGTAGCCGAAGAAGGTGAACGAGGGATGGTACGTCTCCTCGCCCGCGCCGGCAAAGGTGTAGTTCACCGTCGCCCGCGCCTGGCGCAGGTTCTGGCGGTAGACCGAACCTTCCGGCCCGTCGTTGCCGCGCTTTTTGGCGCCCTTCGCGTCGTTCAGCATTTCCGCGGGCTTCGCCGTCAGGACGGTGCCCGCCTCCGCCGCGAAGACGAAGCAGGGCACGGCCGCCGCGTTCTGGGCGAAATCGACGACGAGCGTCTCGCCCGCGTCGAGCGTGATGGGCTCGTCGGGCCGGTAGGCGCGCGCCTTCTTCACCGTGCCGAAATGTTCGGCGTCGGCCCCCTCGACGCCCTTCCACACGTAGACCTCCCGCGGCGCCAGCGCCAGGTCCTCGCGCAGCCGGATCTGCGCGCCGTTGCACGGATAGAGGCTGCCCTTGAATTCCGTATTGACTTCGGAAGCCGTGAATTCGGGCCCCGTCTCCCCCTTCATCCAGCGCGTCGTCCGGCGGGCGTCGTAGTCCTCGCCGTCGAAAATCGCCGCGCGCACGACGGGTCCCGTCGTGGCGGACAGCCAAGACGTGTCCGTGCCGATCCGCCGCTCCGTCCCGTCCGCATAGCGCAGGACGAGCTGCGCGCGGAACGCGCTCTTCCGGCCGAAGAAGTTCACGATCTTGTCGCGCCACCAGCCCGACGAGACCTGGGCGGAGAAGACGTTCGCGTCTCCGGCGCCCGTCTTCATCAGGTGCGTCACGTCGTAGGTGAAGGCGTATTTCGTCTTGCCGTTGTGCGTGAAGCCCGGCTTGAGGAAGTCGCCCACGAGGCGCCCCCGGGCGGCCGCGCAGCCCTTGCGCGACACCGGCTCGCCGTTCACGTAGGCCTCGAAGGCGCCGAGGCCGGCCACCGTCCAGTAGGCCTCCCTGACCGGGCGGCCGTTCGCGATCGACTTGACGAAGCAGGCCGTGCCGTCCTCGGCCTCCTGCTTCTTGTCGTTCGCGGCGCGCACGGTCGCGTCGACGGGCGAGATCCAGACCGAACCCTTCCAGTCGTCGGCCTTGAAAAGGCCCGTCTCGAAGAAACCGCGCGCCGGCGCCAGCCACGCGCCCGTCTCGTCCTTCACGGCGACGGACCAGACGTACTTCGTCGCGCTCTTCAGCTCCGGCCCCGCATAGCGCACGCCGACCGATTTCGCGCCGGCGACCTCGCCCGAATCCCAGACCGGCGCGCCGTCCTTGACGCCCTCGAAGACCTGGAGGCGGTAGGCCGTCTGCGCGGCCCCTTCGCGCGCCGCGCGCATCTGCCAGCTGAACGTCGGCGTGCCGCCCACGTTGGCCGTCGCCACCATCTGGTCGGTCCGCAGGTCGGCGGTTTTCGCCTCCTGTTCCGCGGGACACGAACTTCCGCCCGCCGCACATCCCGCGGCGACGGCCCCAAGCGCCAGCGCGAACGCCGGCGCCACCATCAGTTTTCCTGTCATCGGCTGCTCCTTATTTCGTCGTCACGACCCCTTCAGTATACCATTTCCGCGGGCTAGCGGGGTTCGTCGTCGTCGTCGGTCCCGAAACCGCGCGGCCCGTAGATGCCGTTGCCGGAACTGATGAAGGCCGTGTGGGTGGCCTCGTCGACCCAGCCCTTCGAACCGCCGGCCCGGTACGGCTGCATGAATTTCTCGACATGGCCGTCGAGAAAGGCCATGTTGCAGTGGCGGTTGCGTCCCCGGCCGTGGCGGAAGGCCTGCGTGCCGGCCTTGCGCAGGTTCGACGCGGAATTGTCGTAGGTCTTGTCCTGCATCGGCGCGCGCATGAACTTGTTCGGCCCGCCCGCATAGCCGCCGTCGCCGAAGACGACCACCCGCTCGGGATATTTCACGTCGGTCTGCCGCGTGGGATACGTGCGCTTGCCCCGGTCGTTCTCGACGTAGCCCAGATAGCACACGTTGTAGTTGTACCCCGTCAGGCGGTTGCCGTCCCAATTGTCCGTCGCCGCCGTCCTGCACTTCGGGCAGCAGGCCAGCGCGTCCGCCTGGAGTCCCTGGAACATTTCCCCGCACTGCCATCCCGCGCCGGTCCCGCGCTTCCGCCGGAAGTCCCAGCAGAACGTCGCGTACTCCGACCAGTCCGCCACGTCGTGCAGCCGCGGATCCTCGCGCGGATAGAGCATCTTCAGGCCGTCGTCGCTCCAGTAGTTCAGCGTGTGCTGCCCCGGCTCGACCATGCCCCACGGGTAGTATCCCTCCTTCAGGGCGTAGGTCTGGCAGAGCAGCGCCAGCTGCCGCAGGTTCGACTGGCATTGGGCGCTCATCGCCGATTCGCGGAAATCGGTCAAGGCAGGCAGGAGAACCACCCACACGGTGGCAACAAGCCCCACAACGAGCAGCAGCTCGCACATGGTAAAGCCGCGACGCCGCATGTCCTTAACGCGTCTACTCGACCTCCAGCGCCAGCTTGAAGAACGCGCCGCCGTCGGCCGACACGACGAACGTCGTCTCCCAGCCCGTCCCGTCCGCCAGCGGCGCGCTGTCCTCCACCTGCGGGACCTCGTCCGTCCATGTCCCCGCCGTGAGACTGTCCGCGCGCTTCACGACGACGCCGCATCCGCTCTCCAGCCGCCGGTTCGTCACCACCCGGATGCGGTGCATCGTCTCGCCGGGCTCGAACGCCCGGATCCGGAATTCGAACGCGGACGCGGACTCGGACGCGGAAAGCCCCAGGAAGTAGTTGACGGCGTTGGGCTGGCCGTTCGCGGCGAGGGCCTCGGGGCCGGCGACCTCGGACCGCCAGAGCGTCGTCCAGTCCGTGTAGTTCGCCTCGACCCACTTCTCGTAGCCCGAGACCGGCGCGACGTCGGCGACCGCGTCGACTTCCGGCTCCGTGTAGCCGCTGTCGCCATCGCCGAGGTCGTCGGCGTAGACTCCCGAGATCCGCACGTAGCGGATCCACTTGCGCCCGTTCTTTTTCGGCAGTTCGTTGCCCGACGCGTCCGTCGCCAGCGCGAGGTCGTATCCCGTGCCGCCGGCGGAACCGTTGTAGAAGCGGCTCAGATCCGCGACGCTGTAGCCCGCCACGTCGGAGAAATCCATGCGCGGATCGACCGGACGCGTGGCGAGAGCCGCGCGCCCCCAGTACAGATTGCCGTCGAAGAGCCGCGGATCGGCCCGTTCCGGTTCGTAGAGGTAGGCGCACGTCGGCGCGAAACCGTCGCTCGTCTTCCACTCCTCGCTCGTGTACCAGGTCTTCCCGTCCTGGGAGACTTCCACTTTCGCCAGCTCGGACCAGCCCTTGCTCGTCAGTTTCATCAGGCTGGGATCGTCAAGCTGGCTGATGTAGTCGGACGTGTCCGCCAGGGTGATTCCCGTATTGCCGAAGACGATGAAGTCGAGGCCGAACGGGTTGGCGGGGTCGTCCACGACGTCGTGGTCGAACGCGATGGTCACGTAACCGGGGCCGTCTTCTTCGTCGCCGTCCGACACGAGCGAGAACACCTCCCCGGCGAACCAGGCGGGATTCGCGGGCGTGACGGGGCCGCCCCACTGTCCGTCCATGTACATCGTCGGATGCCCCAGCACGCTGTCCGCCGAGTTGTACCGCGTATTCGTCTCGTCCGTCCGGGACGCCGTGACCTGGTAGCCGTACGGCGACTCCGCGGCCACCGGCGCCGGCAGCTGGATGGCGGTCTCGGGCCAATCGGTCGCACCCCACCGGAGCACGAACCAGTCCGCGTCGCGCGGGACGATGCCGTTGGCGGCCGTCCAGCTCGACGTCTGCTCCGCCGTCGGGAAATCGGCTCCCGCCAGCGGCCCGTAGAGAACCCACCAGGCCGAATAGTCCACCGAATCCTCGCGGAGGACCAGCGCGTCCGGATCGGACGCCGCGCCGTTTGCCACATCCCACTGGGGGTGGTTGTCGTTCACGTCGTAGCCGAAGAAGTAGAAGTCCACGTATTGCGACGTCATGCCCTGGACGCCGATCTTCAGGCGCGGATCCTCGCGTCCGATGCGGACGAGGACCTCGGACAGATTCGTGCAGACGCCGTTCCACCGGTATCCCCAGGCCAGCGTCGCCCCCTCCCCGAAAGCCTCCGACCAGTCGACGACCACGCCGCACCGGTTGGTGCCCTCGCCGACCCAGTAGTGGATGTCGTCCAGCGACGAGACCGCCGCTCCCCGAGCGGCTCCCGCCGACGCCAACGCGACAGCGGCCACCGCCGCCGCAACCCGATTGCCAGTTTTCATTTTTGCCCTTTCCCCTCTTGCGCGGAGGGTTGATGACGGCGAAACGGAGCGTCTTCCGGCTGCGGACTTGACCTTCAGACCGCCCTTCGCAGGCCACCCGGCCCACTGGATTGCGGTCTGTCGTATTCCTTCACGGCTGCGCGACAGCGCCCGATTCCCACGGGCTTCCGTTTTCCGTTTCGCGAAACGGGCGCATAGTATACCGAATTCGCCGCGGATGTCAAACGTCCCCGCGCGGCGTCCCGGCGCAGCGCCCCGCTTGAAATGGCACCCGTACTTTGCTATCATCTTCCCGCCATGAAAATTCTGTCAGCAATTGCCGTCGCCGCGCTGGTTTCCCTCTCCCATGGGGCCACGCTGGACACGTTGGCGGCCAAAGTCAACAGCCAGGTCATTACGGTCAGCGACGTGCTGCACGAGATGCGCCGCGACAATCCGAAAATCGGCGTCCAGGGTCCCGAATTCAAGCTCGCCTACAGCAACGCCCTCGAAAAGCTGATCGACCGCCGGCTGATCCTGAAGCAGGCCGTCGACAAGAAAATGGACGTGCAGGAGTGGATGGTGGACAACCGCGTGCGCGAAATCGTCAAGGACGTCTTCGCGGGGGACCGCAACAAGCTCAACGCCGCCCTCGCCGAATCGAAGATTCCGATTACCGAATGGCGCAATGCGATCCGCGACGACATGGTGGTTTCCGGCATGCGCTACCAGATGGTCGAGAAGAACGTCGTCGCCACGCCGGCCGCGATGCTCGCCGAATACCGCGACCACCTCGAACGCTACTCCTCCGACGCCAAGACGACCGTCAGCGTGATTCTCCTGCGTCCGGCCGGTCCCGGCGACGGAAACGCGAAATCCCTGGAGGCCCGTGCCCAGGAGATTCTCGGCCAGCTGGACCGGAAAGCCGACTTCGCCGAACTCGCGCGGAAACATTCGGCCGACTCGCACGCCGCGGACGGCGGCGTCTGGAAGGACGTCGACCCCAACGACGCCTTCCGCCCCGAAATCGCCGAGACGATCGCCAAACTCAAAGTCGGCCAGCATTCCCGGCTCGTCAACCTGGACGGGTGGGGATTCATCGTCCGCAAGGACGCCGAATCCGCCGCCCGGCAGAAGTCGTTCGCCGAGGCCTACGACGACATCGAGCGCAACGTCAAGGACGAACTGGCCCGGCAGGCCCACCAGGCCTGGGTGAAGCGGCTGCGCGCGGCGGCGTTCGTCAAGATCTATCCGATGCCCGACGCGCAGTAGGAATCGCGCGTGAATCTGACAAGTCCCAGTCAGGTCAAGGCCTGGTGCCGGGAAAACGGCTTCCATCCCAACAAGGTCCTGGGCCAGAATTTTCTCATCGACAGGAACGCGCTCGACGCGATCGTCGACGCCGCGGGGACGGCGCCGGGATCCCGCGTGCTCGAAATCGGCCCGGGCCTTGGCGTCCTGACCGAGGGACTTCTCCGGCGCGGCTGCGACGTCACGGCCATCGAGAAGGACCCGCCGCTCGCCGACCGCCTGGCCGACGCCCTGGGCAATCCGCCCGCGCTGCGCGTGCTCAAGGGCGATGCGCTGGACTACATCAAGGCCGGCGCCTGCGACGGTTTCCCGTTTCTCGTCTCCAACCTCCCCTATCAGGCCGGGACGCGCATCCTCCTGGAACTCATCCGGCGCTTCGCGACCGCTCCGGACGTCATCGTCGTCCTCGTCCAGACCGAAGTCGCCGACCGCCTGGCCGCCGGCCCCGGCTCGAAGACGCGCGGCCTGGCCGGCGTCTGGGCGCAACTCGACTACGACGTCACGGCCGTCCGCACGGTCTCCGCCAGCTGCTTCTGGCCCCGGCCCGAAATCGGCTCGACCGTCGTCAAGCTCGTCCGCCACCACCGGAACGACGGACTCGCCCCCGAAGCCCGGGCGCGCTTCCACGCCGTGACGAAACAGGCCTTTGAACACCGCCGGAAACAGCTGGGCGCCATCTTCAGGCGCGTGCCCGGCATGGCGCTCGGCCCGGTTCCCGCAACCGCCCGCGCCGAACAGCTCACGAACGCGCAATGGGTTGACCTGGCGACGGCGGCCCCCGCCGGCCAGGCCTGAGCGCTTCCCCCTCCCCGCAGCCGACAGACAAAGCAAAGGACCGGTCGTTCGACCGGTCCCCCGCCCTTGTCTGGAGAAACAATACCGATTTACCACGCGTAGTGCGCAAAGGCCTTGTTCGCCGCGGCCATCTTGTGCACGTCGTCGCGTTTCTTGATGACGTTGCCCTGGTTCTGGAAAGCGTCGATGATCTCGGCGGCAACCGCGGCCGGCATGCCCATGCCGTGGCGCGACGAGGCATACGTGGTCATCCAGCGGAGGGCGAGCGAAAGCTGGCGGACCTCGCTGATCGGCACCGGAACCGGATAGGTGGTGCCGCCGACGCGGCGGGTCTTGACCTCGACTTTCGGCTTCATGTTCTCGATCGCGTTCGAGATGATTTCGACCGGCTCGGTCACCACCGCCTTCTGGTCGCCTTCGCCCTTCTCGAACTTCGCCGGATTCTTCTTGACCTCTTCGGCGATCTTCTCGACCGCGCCGTAGACAATCCTCTCGGCCGTCGTCTTCTTGCCATCCTTCATGATGACGCGGATGATGTGGGCGATCAGCTCGGAGTTAAACTTGGGATCGACAGAAACCCGCTTCTCAATCTTCTTAGAGCGTCTGGACATGGCTTACCCCTTACTTCTTCTCTTCCTTGGCACGCTTCACGCCGTACTTGGAGCGGCTACGGTTGCGCCCCGCGACACCAAGCGAGTCCAGCACGCCGCGAACGATGTGGTAACGGACGCCAGGAAGGTCCTTCACACGGCCGCCGCGAACGAGCACGACGCTGTGTTCCTGGAGGTTGTGGCCTTCGCCGGGAATGTAGGCCGTCACTTCGACACCCGTCGTCAGACGCACGCGGGCGACCTTGCGGAGAGCGGAGTTCGGCTTCTTGGGCGTCATCGTCTTGACGACGAGGCAGACACCACGACGCTGCGGGCAAGCCTTCAGCGCCGGCGATTTCGAATGCGTTGCGAGAGGACGACGCCCCTTGCGAATCAGCTGATTAATTGTCGGCATGAATTTCTATTTCCTTGTTTCTCCAAAACGAGCATTTATTTTACCACAACGGTCCTCATTGCGCAAGAGGGTTAATTGCCATTTCAGAGGACTTTCAAGAAAGAAACGAACGCCGCCCGCTCGGCGGCCTCCCAAGCCCTTCCCGGCATGAGGGAAAGGACCGCCCCCAAATCGGTTTGGGACCCCTTGGTGAAATAGAGCTTCCGCTGCGACAGTCCGCGCAAAGCGGGGACTTTGACCCCTTCCGACACCTTTCGCGCGCCGAGCGCGGGGCCGCCATGGCACGTCAGGCAATTTTCCCGGAAAAGTTCCATTCCCGCCTTCTGCTGGTCCGTCAGCGCGCCCGGATCGCCGCCGCAGAACCGGTCCAGCGCCGCCACCGGCGACACCAGCGTCCGCTCGAACTGGACAATCGCGTCCACGACGTTCGACGCGCAAAGCCCGTCCGGATAGACGATCTGGAAGCGTTCGGCCAGCTGCCGGTCCCGGGCGAGTTTCGCGACGACGTCCGGCAGCTTCCCGCCCTTGGCGAAGTCCTCGCCTTCGATCATCCGCGCCACCAGCGCCGCCATGTCCGGCAGGGACCCGTCGTGCAGATAGACGGAGGCGAACGCCGCGTTGACCGCCGGGCGCGTCAGCACGCCTCCGTGCAGCCGGCCGTCCACGCCGCCCTCGTTGAGCCAATGGCAGGCCGCGCAGGTCCGCCGCTGCGAGGCCGCCAGCCGCCGGTCGACGAACAGGTCCTTGCCCAGCGCGGCCGCCGTGGCCTTGTGCGGCAGAACCCTGGGCAGCATGACGAAGTCCTGCCGGCCGTCGGACGCGATGCCGAACGACTCCAGCAGCGCCTTGTTCTCCGCCACGCGCCGCTCGGCGCGCTGGCGGACGCACCAGAAATGGACGCCCAGCGCGACGCCGACGGCCACGGCCGCCGCCAGACAACCCGCGGCGAATGCCGCCTTTCCGTTCATTTTTCCCATCGCACAAGTCCTCCTTGACGTTCCAGGCGGCCGCCTTCGCCGCGTTACAATCCGAATCTGGCGGCCGGCACGCGGACAAGTTTCGACGTGTAATAGCCGGCTTCCGCATTCCTCTTCGTCACGCCGACCCAGACGGCGTCCGCGTCGAAGACAAGTCCCGTCGCGCCGTCCGCCGCATAGCGGGCCACTTCCCTGAAATTCCCGTCCAGCCTGATCGTCAGCCCCTTGGGATAGTAGCAGCACAGATACAGGCCGTCGCCATGGCGCTTCATGACTTCGATGCCGAGTTTCACGGGCACGCCGTCCAGGACATGGCTTCCGATCAGCTTGAAGTCGGACGTCACGTGGTGGAACCGGACCTGCGTGGGCGAAATGTCCTGCGGCCGCAGACAGCCGATCACGAAGGAGCCGTCCGCGAGAATCGCCAGCGACCCCGCACGGTCGACGACCCCTTCCAGCACATGGGTTTCAAGCAGCTCAAGCGTCGTCGCGTCGTAGACGTTGATTTGCGGATGGCATGCGGCCGTCGTTTTCCCGTTCGTCTTGCTCTGCATGGGGCAGACGGCGACGTAGAGCTTTCCGTCCTTGACCTCGCACCCCGCATGATGCCCGTCCACGCGCGCGCGCTGCAGGATCTTTCCCGTCATGTCCGTCCGCAGAATCTGATCCGTATGCGTCCACCAGATCGTGCCGTCCGCCTGCCAGACGTCCTGCAGATGACCGCCATAGGTCCCCTGCAGCTCGATCTGCTCCGTGTCGGGAAAATCGCGGCCGAGGCCCAACATCCGGCAGCCGGACAGTCCCAGCGCGCAGACGCCCGCCACCGCCACCAGTTTCGCCACTTTCATTTCCACCTCCCGATTCCTACTTGCGAGGCGCGTCCGGACAGTCCAGATCGCCCAGACAATACTGCAGCCCGGCGAGCATGTGGCCCAGCCGCGCCGGATCCAGAAACGCGCGGCGGTCGTGGCCGAAGGACGTGTAGAACACGCGGCCCGCGCCGAAGGGCCGCGTCCAGGACACGGCGAAATCCCGGTCCGCCCGGATCGCGCCGGCCCCGTGGCCTTCCGCGGCCCGCGCCGTCGCGGCGTCGGAGACGTCCAGGGACACGAGCACGCGGACCTTGTCGCGGGAATAGGGCGGCGACGCCTGCTGGTAGATTTCGTCGCTCGTCCTGAAGACGGGACCCTTGCCGCGGAACGCGGCCACCAGCGGATGGTCCGGCTCCTCGTTCCTGAAGCGCCAGCTGCCGCCCGCCGTCCACGGATGGCCCCGGAAGAGTCCGCCCATCATGTCCTGGACCGCCGGACTGTCGTAGAAGGAGTCCGCCGCCGCATGGATCAGGCAAAGCCCCCCGCCGCTTCGGACGTAGTCGACCAGCGTCCGCTCGATGGCGGGATGGCGCTTCACGCTGATCGCCGTGCAGTTGTTCAGAATCACCGCGTCGTATTTCGCCAAGGCCGCGGCGTCGCCCAGCACGGCAACGTCCGTCCCGACGTCGAGGGCGAACGCCCCGCTTTTCCGGGCGGCCAGTTCAAAGGCGCGCCGGCCGTACGCGAGCGCGTCGTTGTGGCTGTAGCCGAATGCGCACGCCAGCATCAGCGCCCGGCGCGACTTCTTGGGTTTCGCGGGAAGCGCCGGCGGCAGACGCGCGGCCAGGGCCGCCTCGTCCCCGGCGGGAATCTCCGTGCACGCGATCGGCCACTGCGCGGGTTCGACCGGGATGGCCGTCATCATCGAAAAGCGCTTGCCGGCCGCCGCATAGCTCCAGACGATCTTCTTGTCCCGCGTCACCTCGAACGCCGTCGTCCGGCTGCCGTCTTCGGCGCCGTTGGCGTACGTCCCGACCACGAGATTCCCGTTCTTCTGCTCCCAGATGCCGCACAAATTGTCCAGCTTCAGCTCGGGCGCGTCTTCGCCGGTGAATTGCCAGACGGCCCGATGGTCGGGCGTGAATTCCGTAATCGCGCCCAGATGCGAAATCACCGTGTTCCCGTTCGCGCGGCGCAGGGCGTCAAACGCCAGAGGCGCATGGCCGCTCGGGCAAACGGGCGCGGGCTGCTCCCAGACCAGCCGGCCCGTCTTGTCGTATTCGCGCACGACGTTGGCCGACGAACAGCAGAGAAGATAGGTCCCCTGCGGCGTCTTGCGGATCATGCGGAAATGGCCGTGGGCGCCCGGCATCTTCCCGTCGGCCCCGGTCGGATCGGCCTTGAACCTCACGACCGGCTCGGCCGTCCCCGCCTTGAGTTCCGTCACATGGTCCGTGCCGTTCTCCGCAACGACGACGTTGCCGTTCGGCAGGATCTCGAAACCGAACAGGCCCTCCTTTTCGCAGGGCTTGTAGAAAAGTTCGGTCCTGCCCGTCGCAATCTCCGTTCGCCACAAATCGCCGTTCGAATAGTAGACCCAGCCTCCGTGCGGCCAGACGCGATGGATGTTGCCGCATCCGGAACGGTTCCAGGCGACCCGGCCTTCCGGAGTCACCAGGAACGCGCGCCCGCCGCCGCACACAAGCAAAGGCCTGGACATCCGGCCCTTCACGGGGGAGTCCGCAAACGCGAGGGCACCGGCCGCCGCGACAAACGCCAACACGCCCAATTTCATCCTATCGCCTCCTCATCTCGCACGCACAGTATAGCACAATCGGGGCGAACATTGCGGAATTGTTGCGCGCCCGCAATGTTCCCGCAAGGATCTTTCCGCCGGAATGTGCTTTAATCGTCCCGTTCCGCAGCGAAAGAGCCAAAGGAGTCGTCCGCCATGGAAAATCCATTCAGGAGAATCGCCCAAGCGATCCGCGCACCCGCCGAAACGGCACCCGCCGAAACCGCCGCTCAGGGCCGTTGGGGCGAAGAACGGGCGGCAGCGCTTCTCGCCGGCAAAGGCTGGCGCGTCATCGGCCGCAACGTCCGCCCGTGCGCGGACGACCGGAGACGCGAAATCGATCTCATCGTCCGTTCCCGCGACGGCCGGACCGTCGCTTTCGTCGAAGTCAAAACCCACAAACGCCGGACGCCGCGCGCGCCGCGCCTCTTCGGCGTCGACCGGCGGAAGAAGAAAGTCCTGCTCCGCGCCTGCACCAGCTGGATTCTCCGCCACCAGTGGCATGGCAATTTCCGGTTCGACATCGTCGAGGTCTACGGCTCGCACCGGGACCGGCAGCCCCTCGCCGTCGACCACATCGAAAACGTGCCTCTCTTTCCGCCGCGCTGGCGCTTCTGGTAGCTGGCGGAACCGCCGACCGCCCGGACGGCGCATCGGACCCACAGGCGCGAGGGAGAACGCGACGAGTGCGTATCAGCGCATCGGATTCGCGGGCGGCGGAAACGCGCCACTGGCGACCTCCGCCACATACTGCCGAAAGGCTTCGCGCGCCGTCGCCGCCAAAGTGGCATAGCGTTTCGCGAAGGGCGGCATGCGCTCTTCGTTCAGCCCCAGCAGGTCGTGCATCACGAGCCACTGGGCGTCGCAGACGGGTCCCGCGCCAATGCCGATGGTCGGAACCGACACGGCCGCCGTGATCTCGGCCGCCAGCTCGTCCGGGACGCATTCAAGCGTCATCGCGAACGCGCCGGCCGCCTCCACCGCCCGGGCGTCGTCCAGGATCCGCTTCGCCTCCGCGCGCGTTTTGCCCTGTCTTTTGAAGCCGCCGTAGACGTTGACGCTCTGGGGGGTCATTCCAACATGGGCCAGCACGGGGATGCCGGCCCCGACCATCCGCCCGATCAGGCCGCAGACCCTTGCGCCGCCCTCCAGCTTGACCGCATCGGCCCCCGCCTTCAGACAGGCCACGGCATTCGCCATGGCCCGGTCGTCCCCGCACTGGTAGCTGCCAAACGGCAGATCGGCGACGACCAGGGCGCTTTTCACCGCCCGCGCGACGGCCCCCGTCGCGCTCAAGGTCTCCTCCATCCTGACGGGCAGCGTCGTGTCATAGCCCAGCGTCGTCATGCCCATCGAGTCGCCGACCAGGATGCAGGGCACGCCGGCCTCGTCGGCCAGGCGCGCAAAACAGGCGTCGTAAGCCGTGCAGCACCCAAGTTTCATCCGCCCCTTGGCCGCCTGGAAAGTCGTCACCGTCCACTTCTTCATGCGCAGTTCCCGCTCCTCGTGCTCAGTGGATGTTCCCGCGCGAGGGATGTTTCTTCCCCTTGCCGGGTTCAAGCTGGAGAAAGGGCGCGAACTTCAGGGCCTCGGCCGGAATCTCGTCCCCCGTCGTATCGGGCATTTCCCCGATTGGCGGCGGCGGCGTCTCCAGATGCAGATGGGCGCGCGGCTTCGGATTGACCAGTTTGCGGAGTTCGGCTTTGAAGGCCGCGAGGCCCACGAGGCCTTCGTAGTCCTTGAGGTCCGCATATTCGCGAAGGTCCTTCAGCGTCGGCTCGCAGGAAATCGCAATCGGCGTCACCCCGGTCTCGCGGACGAAGCGGCGCAGATTCTTCCGCGCGGCGGCCTTGTCCATCTTGTTCGCCAGAACCAGCGTCGGCCGTTCGGGCATTTCCCCGTTGTATTCGGAAATCTCCCTGGCGAGAATCCGGTAATCGTCCCAGGGCTTTCGGTTGTCCGTGCCGGCCATGTCGATGACATAGACCATGACGCGCGACCGTTCGAGGTGTTTCAGGAAGGCAAGGCCCAGACCCACGCCGCGCGACGCGCCTTCGATGATGCCGGGAATGTCGGCCATCCGGATCTGCGCGAAATCCTCATATTCAATCGTCCCGACGAGCGGATTCAGCGTGGTGAAGGGATACGAGGCGATTTTGGGCGTCGCGCCGGAAAGGCGCGTCAGCAGCGAACTCTTTCCCGCATTGGGGAATCCGAGCAGACCCGCGTCGGCAATCGTCTTCAGTTCCAGGCGAAGGCGGCGTTCTTCGCACGGTCCCCCTTTCGTGTGTTCCGTCGGCGCCTGGTTCACCGACGTCTTGAAATGGACGTTGCCGAAGCCGCCGCCGCCGCCCTTGGCGACCGTCACCTTCTGGCCGGGCGAGACGATGTCGGCAACGACGAGTCCCGTTTCGAGGTCCGTGGCCAGCGTGCCGCAGGGAACGTCGACGACCAGATCCTTCCCCCTGCGGCCGTAGCAGCACTTGCCGGAGCCGGGAACGCCGTCTTCGGCGAAGAGTTTCGGATCGTAGTGCATGGCGACCAGCGACGTGACATGAACCGATCCGCGCAAAATCACGTCGCCGCCGCGGCCGCCGTCGCCGCCATCCGGGCCGCCGAATGCGACCAGCGCCTCGCGACGAAAGGTCGCGGCGCCATCGCCCCCCTTTCCAGAACGGACGATGACGTCAACCTGGTCGATAAAAGCTTTTCCTTTCATGTCGCAATCGCCTGGCGGGGTGTGCCGCGTCCCCGGTTCCCCGCGGCGCGGGGAGACGGG
>JBJEWF010000088.1:0-9657 GCA_051884915.1 Kiritimatiellia bacterium | reverse complement strand
CATCGTCAGCGTCAGTTTTCAGCCCGTCTCATCCCAGACTTTGCCACATTACCAACTTTAAAAAACCGACGGGGGGGGGTAAACTGATAACTAGAGTGACGGAGTTTATCCTATGAAGAAATTGCTGGCAGGAATGGGGATGCTCGTGTGTGTGGGCACGGGGGTGCAGGCCGCGATCAGGGAGGTCGCGTGGGTTCAGTTCTCGGACCGCCACTGGATCAACACGTACTACGTGCCGTCCTGTACGGACACATTCGAGATTCGCGCGCGTTTTGCCCAGACGGACACCACGCAGACGCTCTGGTGTTCGCGCACTGGAATGGCGACGAACACGACGACGCTTTTCCTGGTCGGCGGCAAGCTGCGCTTCGACCGCAACACGAACACGAGCACCACCTCCTCGACGGACATCGTCGCGGAGACCGACTACACGGTCGTCGCGGACTATGCGGCGGGAACCGCGACGGTCAACGGCGCGGATGCGGGCGTCACGATGGCGGCGGGCGACTTCACGCCCACCATGCCGGTCGTCCTCGGTGCGTCCGCGATGTCCTATACGGGATTCGGCAACTACAACACCGGCAAGCTCCTCGGCTTCAAGGTGTCGAATTCCGAGGGGACGGTCCTGCACGATTTCGTGCCCGCCTACGACGACGCGCGTGCGCGCTACGGCCTCTACGACAAGACGGTGAAGCGGTTCGTCGACGGGTGCGGTCCCGGGACGTTCGCGGGCGCCGACGTGGCCGCCGACGCGGCGACGCTCGATCCCGAGGAATGGATTGGGTTCGCCGTTGTGGACGTGCCGGAGGGCGAGACGCGGACGCTGACGGCGGACGACGTCGCCGGCTTCGGTTCGCGCCCTTTCGTCAAGCTCGGCGGGGGCCAGCTCGACGTCTGTGCGGCGATGGCGGACTTCGCGGGTGACATCTACATCCGCGAGGGCGTCTACCGCGCGACGGACACGGGCTCGTTCGGCACGGTCGCGGGCCGGACGTATGTCGTCGGCGGCACCCTGCTCAGCACGGTGGGTGCAAGCACCACGTGGTCGGCTACCGGCGGAAACCCGGCCTACGGGAGCGAATGGTTCTATCTGCGCGGGACGGGCCACGACAACAAGGGCGCCGGATCGTCAGCACGGCGACCGGTACGATCGAGAACCTGCCGCAGCTGTCCGGCCGCGTCGGCGAGAGCAACTGGTATCTCCTGCCCTCGAAGGACGGGATGGGGTACGATCTCGCCTACAACCGCGGTCTGGTGATTCTGCTGCGTTGATTTCAAAAGGGGGGAGAAGAAACGGCGAACTGGACGAAACGGACATGTTTCCGTTCGTGCCGTCATGCGAATCCCCGAAGAACGCGGTGAACTTCGGCCATCTGCTGGAGGCGCCGGCTCTTCGGGGATGTCCGCAATCCGCGCGTCAGTGGCCCTGGCCGGGATTCACTCTGCGCCTCGTTGTCTGGGGAAATGTGGTATAATGCGGTTCGATTTTCGAGCACGAGGAGAAATCTGATGAGGAAACTGACGTTCGCGTTCGCCGCGTGTGCGGCGGGGGGGCTGTTCGCCGCCGTGGTTGGCGACACGTTCATGCTGCAGACGAAGTCGACCACGATGGCGCTGCAGAAGCAGCGCGGGGCCTGGAATCTGCTTCACTATGGCGCCAAGGTCGCCCGGGACGCCGACGCGGCGGCGCTGGCCGTCAACCCGCGCGACAGCGCGAACTTCATGGCCACGCGCCGTCCTGCGGTCTACTCGGTCTACGGCGATCCGGCGCTCGACAAGGGCATCAACAAGTTCGGCGGTCTCCAGGTCACGCATGCCGACGGCTGTCTGACGACCTGTCTTGAAGGCGTCACGGCCGAGACCGTCGAAGACCGGCCCGGCGTGACGCATCTCGTGCTCACGCAGAAGGACGCGGTGTATCCGTTCTATGTGGTCCAGCACTTCCGTGCCTTCTTCGCCTGCGACGTGATCGAGACCTGGGTGGAGCTCCGCAACGAGGAGAAGGGCGCCGTGCGTCTCGGGCGCATGGACTCCCTGGCGCTCGACTTTCCGCTGCTCGCGAACCGGTTCCATTTCCAGAGCGCGACGGGGCAGTGGTCCTGCGAAGCGCAGCTCGTCGAGACGGAGCTGGTGCGCGGGCAGACGATTTCCATCGGCTCCCGCTCCGGCGTGCGCGACGCCTGGGAGGCCAACGCGAGCTTCATGCTGACCGTCGGCGAGAAGGCGACGGAGACGAGCGGCCGCGTCATCGGCGGCGTGCTCTGCTGGTCGGGCGCCTGGGGAATCAGCGTCCAGCGCGATCCGTGCGACGTCATCGAGCTGCGCGCCGGCGCGGATACGAGCCAGGGGGCCTACGTGCTCGACGCGGGCAAGTCCATCACGCTGCCGAAGTTCGCCCTCACGTTCTCCGAGACCGGCAAGGGGCAGATCTCCCGCAACATCCACAAGTGGGCGCGCGACTGGCAGCTGCCGGCCGGACACAAGCCGCGGCCGGTCCTCCTCAACAGCTGGGAGGGCAGCTACTTCTCGTTCACGGAGAAGGTCCTCCACGACATGATGGACGGCGTCAAGGAAATGGGCGGCGAGCTCTTCGTCCTCGACGACGGCTGGTTCGGCACGGGCAAGTACGCGCGCGACAACAAGAACCAGGACCGCGTGGGGCTTGGCGACTGGGTCGTCAATCCCGAAAAGCTCCCGAATGGACTCGCCGGACTGAACGACGAGGCGAAGAAGCGCGGGCTTGACTTCGGTTTCTGGGTCGAGCCGGAGATGGTGAACACGAACAGCTGGATCTACAACGCCCATCCGGACTGGATTGTCCGCGAGAAGACGCGTCCCGTCAACGTGGGCCGCGGCGGTTCCCAGACCGTGCTCGACTACGCGAACCCCGCCGTGCGCGAGAACATCTTCAACCAGCTTGACGCCCTCTACTCGAAGATCCCCGGCCTCTCCTACATCAAGTGGGACGCGAATGCGGACTTCATGAACATGGGCTCTCCGTACCTGGACGCCGAGCATCAGGCGAACATGCCGTTCGACTACACGGTCGGACTCTATGACCTGCTCGCGAAGATCCGCGCGAAGTATCCGCAGATCGACATCCAGGCCTGCAGCTCCGGCGGCGGCCACGCCGACTACGGCTTCCTCCGCTATGCGGACGAATTCTGGGGTTCCGACGACACCGATGCCCGCGAGCGCGTGTTCATCCAGTGGGGCGAGTCGCAGTTCTATCCCGCCTGCACGATCGCCGCACACGTCACGGCCGTGCCCAACCACCAGACACGTCGTTCGACGCCCCTCAAGTTCCGCTTCGACGTCGCGATGGCCGGCCGTCTGGGCTTCGAGCTCCATCCAAAGGACATGCTCCCCGAGGAAGTTGCGTTCGCGAAGAAGTGCGTGGCGGACTACAAGCGCATCCGCGACACGGTCCAGCAGGGCGATCTCTACCGTCTCGTCTCGCCGTACAACAGCACGTATGCCTCCCTCATGTATGTGAACGAGGCGAAGACCCGCGCGGTCGTCTACGTGTGGGGGCTCACCCGCGGCATCCAGCACGACTTCCCCGCGCCGATCCGCCTCCAGGGGCTGGCCGCCGGCAGGTCCTACAAGATCAGCGAAATCAACGTGCTGAACGGCCAGACGCACGCCCGCGTCCACGGCCGGACGCTCGGCGCCGACGCGCTGACGATGATGGGCATCCCCGTGAAGCTCCGCGGCGACTATGATTCCGCGGTGTTTGAACTGACTGCGGAATGAAGATGGAAAGGAGCGAGATGAAGATGAAGACGACATCTGCCTGGACGTGCGCGGCGGCGGCCGCGCTGGTGTTTGGCGCGTGCGCGGAGACGTGGACGTTCAAGGATCCGCACGCCTGGTCGCGCGTGGAGTCGGCCGCCACGCTGACGGCCCGGGGCGGGGGCGCGTTCGAGCTGCGCCACACGGCCGGCGAGGACTGGTGCATCCACGGCGTCGACGCCATCACGGTCAAGCCGGGCGACGTCTTCCGCCTCAGCTGCGCGTCGGAGGCGCTCGCCGACGTGCCGAACGCCCAGCCGTTCGCCCTGAGCGTCACGCTGCGGGACGCACAGGGGAAGGTGCTGAACTGGGGCTACGGGTCGCGGTCCGCCAAGCCCGGCCGGCCGGTCGTCTCCGAGTTCATGATTCCGCCCGGTGCCGCCCGCATCGAGCCGCGCGTCGTCGGTCATGGGCCCTGCGGCGTCGTCATCCGGAACTTCACCGTCGAGTCGCTCGGCAATCGTCTTCCCAAGGGGGATCGGCCGGCCGCGACGCTCACGCAGGAGAACGATCTGCTCGCCGTCTCCGTCTCGGGGACGGACGCCGCGCTTACGGTCACGGACAAGCGGACGGGCCGCGTCTGGGCGCCCGTCGCGGCCGGTGGACGGCGGCTCGTCGCCGAGACCGCCCGGGCGGGGCGGGCGCTCTGGGTGAAATTCTTCGAGCCCGAAACGCTCGCAACCTGGGAGGCGTCGGTTTCGCCGGTTCCCGGCAGGCCGGAGATCCTCGTGACGGTGTCCGGCGAAGGGGACATGGCCGGAAACCTCGCCTATCCCGCCGCCTTCGCGACCCGGAAGGGGGATCGGCTGATCGTCCCGATGAACGAGGGCATCTCGTTTCCGGCGGACCAGCCGGACGGCGTGCCGGGCCGGCTGGTCACTTACAGCGGCCATGGAATCTGCATGAGCTTCTTCGGCGTACAGGACGACGCGACGGGCGCCGGCTACATGGGCATCGTCGAGACGACGGACGACGCCGCGGTCGCCTTCACGCGCCCGGAGGGCGGGTGCATCACGTCCCCGGGCGTCAGCTGGGAGCCGCAGAAGGGCCGGTTCGGACCTGCCCGGCGCATCCGCTTCGTCTTCCTCGACAAGGGCGGCTACGTCGCGATGTGCAAGCGTTATCGCGCCTACGCCAAAGAGCAGGGGAAGCTGAAGACCTTTGCGGAGAAGGCGCAGGAGCGTCCCCTCGTGGACCGTCTCCTGGGTGCGCCGAACGTCTGGTGCTGGACCGGCGACAAGGTCGGCATGGCGAAGAAGCTCAAGGAGGCCGGCATCGACCGCTTCCTCTGGAGCGCGGGCGGCGACGCGCAGCAGGTCGAAGCCCTCGCGAAGATGGAGAACGTGCTCGTCAGCCGCTACGACGTCTACCGCGACATCTACCGTCCCGAACAGCTCCGGAAGCTGGGGTGGAAGAAGGGCACGAACACGGACGCCTGGCCGGAGGGCGCCGCGTGGAACAGCGCCGACTCCAACGACTGGCGGAAGGCCTGGGGCGTCAAGGCGAAGGACGGAACCTGGACCTACTGCGGCTGCATGTGCGACGCCGTTTCGGCGAAGTTCTGCCGCCGGCACGTCGGACAGGAACTCCGCACGCACCCCTACAACACCCGCTTCATCGACGTGACCACCGCCGCGGGCTGGGACGTCTGCTTCAATCCCGCCCACCCCATGACCCGCTCGGACAGCCGCGCCTACCGCATGGACCTGCTGCGTCTGCTGGGGGATGAGTTCGGCCTCGTCGTCGGCAGCGAAACCGGCCATGACGCCGCCGTGCCGTACTGCGACTACTTCGAGGGCATGCTCTCGCTCGGCAACTACCGCGTGCCGGATTCGGGACGCAACATCTCCGAGGTCTGGACGAACGTGCCGCCGCGCGTCGCGAAGTTCCAGGTCGGCGCCGAATACCGTCTGCCGCTCTGGGAGCTCGTCTACCACGAGTGCCTCTGCGCCCACTGGTACTGGGGCGACTACAACAACAAGCTGCCGGCGCTCTGGGACAGGCGCGACCTCTTCAACGTCCTCTACGGGACGATGGGCATGTATCTCTTCAACGAGCGGCAGTGGGCGGCGGACAAGGACCGTTTCGTCCGCAGCTACAAGTTGACGTCGCCCGTCGCCCGCGCGACGGGTTACAGCGAAATGCTGGACCACCGGATTCTCACGCCCGACCGCCAGGTCCAGCAGAGCGTCTTCGCGAACGGGACCGTGGTGACGGTCAACTTCGGCGAGGCGCCGTATGCGCTGGCGGACGGGACGGTCGTGGCCGCGCGGGGAAGCCACGTCCAGTGGAAGGAAGCGGCGGCCGGCGGACAGACGCCGGGCCGATGACGCGGTCTGAACAAAAGGAGAGAAAGACGATGAAAATCTTGAAGATGGGCATGGCCGGCGGCGGCATCGGGGCGTTTATCGGCGAGGTGCATCGCAAGGCCGCGCGCATGGATGGCGCCATCCGCGTGGAGGCGGGCGCGTTCGACATCGACCCGAAGCGCTCGCTTGAGCAGGGCGAGCTGCTGGGGCTGGATCCCCGGCGCTGCTACGGCACGTACCAGGAGATGATCGCCGGCGAATCGGCGCTGCCGGAAGGGGAGCGGGTCGATTTCATTTCCATCACCACGCCCAACTCCACCCATTTCCCGATTGCGAAGGCGTGTCTGGAAGCCGGTTTCAACGTGATGTGCGAAAAGCCGATGACGCTGACCGTGGAGGAAGCCGAGGAACTGCGGAAGCTCGTGAAGAAGACCGGTCTCGTGTTCGGGCTGCTGCACACCTACACGGGCTATCCCATGGTGAAACTGGCGAAGCAGATGGTGGCCGACGGCGATCTGGGCCGGATCCGCAAGGTCGAGGTCCGCTATCCCCAGGGGTGGCTCGGCGCGCTGGCGCGGAATATGCCGCTCAAGGCGGCCTGGCGCACGGACCCGAAGACGAGCGGCGCGTCCTGCTGCATGGGCGACATCGGAACGCACGCGGCGAATCTGGCCGAGTACGTGACCGGCCTCAGGATCACGGAGGTGCTGGCCGACCTGTCGACCTATCTCAAGGGCAAGCTGGACGACGACGGCAACGTGCTGTTCCACATGCAGAAGGGCGTGAAGGGGGTGCTGACCGCCACGCAGGTGGCGGCGGGCGAGGAGAACAATCTCAACATCTGGGTGTACGGCGACCGGAAGTCCCTGTGCTGGTACCAGGAGCATCCGAACAGCGTGCGCGTGTTCTCGGACACGGAGCCGGAACAGGTGTGGAAGCGCGGCAACGCCTACGTGGCGGCGAAGTCGCCGACGGCCGGCCGCTGCACGCGCACGCCGTGCGGCCATCCCGAAGCCTTCCTCGAAGCGTTCGCCAACCACTACAAGAATTTCTCCGACACGATCCGCGCGCGCCGGGAAGGCCGCAAGCCGACGGCGCTGGAGCTGGACTTCCCGGGCGTCGAGGCGGGCGTGCGCGGCATGAAGTTCATCGCCGCCGTCGTCAAATCGGCGAAGAACGGGAACACGTGGGTGAAAATCTAGTTCCGTCCGGACGATGTCGCGGAGATACAGAATCGTTTTCGCCTTTGACGGCACGGCCTATGCCGGCTACCAGTTCCAGAACAACGGGGTGGCCGTCCAGCAGCGGATCGAGGAGGTGCTCGCCTATCTGAACCGCGCGCCCGTGCGCCTGTTCGGCTGCAGCCGGACGGACGCGGGCGTCCATGCGAAGGGGTTCGTGGCGCACTTCGATTTCGACAAGCCGATTCCCGCGCGGAACTTCGTGCGGGCCATGAATTCGCGTCTGCCGGAGGACATCCGCATCCTGCGGTGCTCCGCCGCCCGGCCGGACTTCGACGCGCGGCTGGACGCGAAGGGCAAGGAGTACCGCTACTTCCTCTACAATGCGCCGATTCTTCCGCCGCATCTGGTGCCGTACTGGGCGTTCCACCACAAGCCGCTGGATCTGGCGGCGATGCGGGATGCGGCGGCGCGGTTCGTCGGGCGGCACGATTTCGTGTCTTTCGCGAACAATCCGCACCGCGAACTGAGCTCGACCGTGCGGAACGTCTACGCGTTCGACGTCCGCAAGTCCGGACCGCGCATCACGTTCATCGTCCGGGGCGACGGGTTCCTCTACAAGCAGGTCCGCTCCATGGTCGGCTACCTGATCCGGGTGGGACGGGGCGAGGAGAGGCCCTGCACGGTGACGGAGATGCTGGAGCGGACGCCGCCCCGGACGGCGCGCGTGCCCACGGCGCCGGGACGCGGGCTTTTCCTCTGGAAGGTTTTCTACACGGATGCACAACTCAAAGAACGGAAGAAAAAATGGGAAAAATGATGTTGGGAGTGATGGCGGCGGCCTTGGCCGTTGGCGCCGAAACCGTGGTTTCGCCGGGTCGGATGAGCCTGGCGGGTACGTGGCACGTCCATGAGGACGGGAACAGCGCGCAGATCCCGTTTCCCGTGTCCGTGCCGGGGTGCGTGCATTCGGCCCTGCTGGCGGACGGCCGCATCCCCGACCCCTACTACGGGCAGAACGAATTGCTGACGCAGGAGGTGGGCCGCAAAGACTGGGTGGTCGAGCGTTCGTTTGCCGTCAAGAGCGACCTGCTCAAGGCGAAGAGCGTGATTCTCCGGCTTGAGGACGTCGACACGTTCTGCACAATCAGCATCAACGGCCAGGTCGTCGGCAAGACGGACAACCGCTTCCGCCGCTGGGATTTCGACGTGAAGAAATTCCTCAGGTCGGGCGACAACCGCATTGTCGGCGTGTTCAGGAGCGCCGAAAACGAGTCGAACGAGCGGGCGAAGGCGTACGACCACGAGTTCCGGATCGCCAACACGCCGTGGGCGAAGGCGATTGAGCTGATCCGCAAGCCGCAATGCCATGGCGGCTGGGACTGGGGACTCGCCCAGATGGTGACGGGGTTCTGCGGCCCCGTCGAGCTGGTGGCGACGGACACGGCGCGCATCGACTATGTCTACTGCGACCAGGACTTCGCCGCGGACTACTCGTCCTGCGGCGTGACGGTGACGGCCGAAGTGACGGCGCCGGCGGCCGTGACGACGGTGTTCAGGGTCGCGGTTGGCGGATTCGCGCAGGAGAAGCAGGTGGCGCTGGCCGCCGGCGCCAACAAGTTGACGGCCACCATCAACGTCCCGGATCCGGAACTCTGGTGGCCGAACGGCCAGGGCCGGCAGACGCTGTATCCCCTTGACGTCGCGGTGGGCGACGAAAAGCTGTCCCGCCGCATCGGATTGCGCAAGATCGAAGTCCTGAACACGCCGGACAAGGACGAGAAGGGGAAGGAGGGCGCGCGGATGGCGTTCCGCGTCAACGGCGTGGAAATCTTCTGCAAGGGCGCCAACTGGATTCCCTGCGACGCCTTCGAGAGCCGCCAGACGGCCGAGAAATACCGCGATCTGCTGCAGTCTGCGGCGACGGCCAACATGAACATGATCCGGCTGTGGGGCGGCGGCCAGTTCGAGCACGACGCCTTCTACGAGATCTGCGACGAGCTTGGCCTGATGGTGTGGCACGACATGATGTTCTCCTGCGCCATCTATCCGGGCGACGCCGCGTTTCTGGCGAGCGTCGAAAAGGAACTCGCGCACCAGCTTCGCCGGCTGCGCGACCATGCGTCGATCGCCCTCTGGTGCGGCGACAACGAGTGCGTCGGCGCGCTGAACTGGTTCGAGCCGAGCCGCAAGAACCGCCCGTACTACCTGAAGGCGCTCCAGGACCGCACCAAGGTCGAGGCGGATGCCGTGGCCACGTACGATCCGGCGCGCACGTTCTGGCCGTCGTCGCCGTGCGGCGGCCCCGGCGACTACTCGGACGCCTGGCACAACGACAACAAGGGCGACATGCACAACTGGACCGTCTGGCA